>CAZUZD010000005.1:0-62237 GCA_964624465.1 uncultured Isosphaeraceae bacterium | reverse complement strand
GACTGCTCGATCCAGCGCCGGCACCAGAAGGTCATCGAGATCGCCCCGGCCTACAACCTCGACCCGAAGCTCCGCTCGGACATCTGCGATGCGGCCCTGGCCATCGGCCGGCAGGTGACCTACCAGAACGCCGGCACCGTCGAGTTCCTGGTCGACGTCGACTCGGGCACCTTCTACTTCATCGAGGTCAACCCCCGGATCCAGGTCGAGCACACCGTCACCGAGGTCGTCACCTGCGTCGACCTGGTCCGCAGCCAGATCCTGGTGGCGATGGGCCTGCCCCTGTCCGACCCCGAGATCAACCTGCCCGACCAGGCGGCCGTCCAGGTCACGAACTTCGCCTTCCAGTGCCGGATCACGACCGAGGACCCGCAGAACAAGTTCACCCCCGACTACGGCCGGATCACGCACTACCGCTCCTCGGGCGGTCCCGGCCTGCGGCTCGACGGCGGCAGCGCCACCACGGGCGCGATCGTCACGCCCTTCTACGACTCGCTGCTCGTGAAGGTCTCGGCCTACGGCCGGCGGTTCGTCGACGCGGTCGCTCGCATGGAGCGGGCACTCCAGGAGTACCGCGTCCGCGGCGTGAAGACGAACATCCCGTTCCTCCTGAACGTGGTCAATCACCCGACGTTCCGCGAGGGCAAGTGCACCACGCGGTTCATCGACGAGACGCCCGAGCTGTTCAAGTTCCCGCTCCGGCAGGACCGGGCGACCAAGCTGCTGACCTACGCCGCCGAGGTCACCGTCAACGGTTTCCCGGGCGTCACCAGGCCGGCCGTCTACAAGCATCAGGACGAGCCGACCCCGCCGGCCTTCGATCGATCGCTCACCCCGCCGCCCGGCACGCGGCAGCGACTCCAGCAGCTCGGCCCCGAGAAGTTCTCCACCTGGGTCCGCGAGCAGACGCCCCTGCTGCTGACCGACACGACCTTCCGCGATGCCCACCAGTCGCTGCTGGCCACCCGCCTGCGCACCCGCGACATGCTCCGGGTGGCCGACGCCTACGCCCGGCTCTGCCCGCAGCTCTTCTCGCTCGAGATGTGGGGCGGGGCGACCTTCGACACCTCGATGCGGTTCCTCAAGGAGGACCCCTGGGACCGTCTGGCCCAGCTCCGCGAGCGGATCCCGAACATCCTGTTCCAGATGCTCCTGCGCGGCTCGAACGCCGTCGGCTACACCAGCTACCCCGACAACGTCGTCAAGGCGTTCATCAAGGAGTCGGCCGCCGCGGGCATCGACGTCTTCCGCGTCTTCGACTCGCTGAACTGGGTGCCGAACATGGCCGCCGCCCTCGAGGGCGTCCGCGAGACGGGGGCGATCTGCGAGGCGGCGATCTGCTACACCGGCGATATCCTCGACCCGAGCCGCCCGAAGTACGACCTCAAGTACTACGTCTCGATGGCCAAGGACCTGGAGCACCGCGGCGCGAACCTCATCGCCATCAAGGACATGGCCGGCCTCTGCAAGCCGTACGCGGCCGAGCGGCTGGTGAAGGCCCTGCGCGAGGCGGTCGGCATCCCGGTCCACTTCCACACCCACGACATCGGCGGCGCCCAGGCCGCCAGCGTCCTGAAGGGCTCGGAGGTCGGCCTCGACGTCGCCGACGGTGCGATCGCTTCCATGTCGGGCCTGACCTCGCAGCCGAGCCTCAACGCCCTGGTCGAGTCGCTCCGGTTCGGCCCCCGCGACTCGGGCCTCGACCCCCAGGCCCTGATCCAGCTCAGCCGCTACTGGGAGGCGGTGCGGGCCCTCTACGCCCCGTTCGAGTCGGGCCTGACCGCCCCGTCGGCCGAGGTCTACGCCTACGAGATGCCCGGCGGCCAGTACACGAACCTGTTCCAGCAGGCCAAGGCCCTCGGCCTGGAGGCCCGCTGGGTCGAGGTCTGCGAGATGTACGCCCGGGTCAACCTGCTCTTCGGCGACATCGTGAAGGTCACGCCCTCGTCGAAGGTCGTCGGCGACATGGCGCTGTTCCTGGTCGCCAACAACCTGACGCCCGAGGACACGCTCGACCCCGGCCGCGAGCTGGCGTTCCCCGAGAGCGTCGTCGAACTGTTCGAGGGCCGGCTCGGCCAGCCCCCCGGCGGGTTCCCCAAGGCGCTCCAGGAGCGGATCCTCAAGGGGCGCCCGGCCATGACCGAGCGACCGGGCGCCTTGCAGCCGCCGGTCGACCTGGAGTCGGTCCGGCCCAAGGTGACCGCGCTGCTGGGGGCCCCGGCGAGCGATCGCGACGTGCTGGCGTACCTGATGTATCCGCGGGTCTATCCCGACCTGGCCTCGCACTCGCGGTCGTACGGCGACACCTCGGTGCTCTCGACGCCCATGTTCTTCTTCGGCCCCGAGCCGGGTGTCGAGCATCCCGTCGAGATCGAGCCGGGCAAGACGCTGATCGTGAAGCTGCTCGCCGTGGGCGAGCCGCACGTGGACGGCCACCGGACCGTCTTCTTCGAGCTCAACGGCCAGCCGCGCGAGGTCACCATCGCCGACCGCTCGCTCGCCTCGGCCGTTCGCCAGGCGCCGATGGCCGACGCCGGCGACCCGAACCAGATCGCCTCGCCCCTGCCAGGCCTGGTGGTCGGCGTGGCGGTCAACGCCGGCGACCCGGTGCGCAAGGGGCAGAAGCTGCTCTCCATCGAGGCCATGAAGATGGAGACGACCGTCTACGCCGAGCGCCCCGGCCGCGTCGTCGAGGTGCTCGCCGCCGTCGGCCGCCAGGTGCAGACCGGCGAGCTGCTGATCCGCCTGGCTGCCGAGTGACCGCGAGCGGCTCGCCGCCCGCCCGGAGCACCGAAGCCATGACGTCCGGGGCCGGCAAGGGACCCACCTCGCCGGCCCCGGACGGCTCCATTCCGCCCCCGGCGCCGGAGTGACCGGCGCCCTGCCACGGGTGCCGCATGTCCCGATCCATTCGCCGCATCGAGCCCACGGTTCATGACTTCGCCGAGCTGCCGTCGACGAGCGACGAGGCCCGCCGCCTGCTGGGCCAGGGCGCGACCGAGTTGCCATTCCTGATCCGCACCCGACGCCAGACGGCGGGCCGGGGCCGGGGCACGAACCGCTGGTACTCCGACGAGGGGAGCCTGACGCTCACCCTGGCCCTCGACCCAGACGCGCACGGACTCTCCCCCGCCCATCAGGCCAGGGCCGCACTGGCTGTGGCCGTCGCCGTGCTCGACGCCGTGGCCGACCACCTGCCCCCGGGCGCCGGCGGCATCCGCTGGCCCAACGACATCGAGGTGGCCGACCGCAAGCTCGCCGGCATCCTGCCCGAGCGGGTCGCCACGCCCCGCGGCTGGGCCCTGCTCATCGGCCTGGGGCTGAACCTCCGGACCCGGCTGGATCAGGCGCCCCCCGAGGTCGGCCGGATGGCGACGGCGCTCTGGCTGGAACGGCCCGACACCGCACACCGGCTGGACCACGACACCATGCAGGCCGCGATCCTGGACCACCTGGCCCGCACCCTCGCCGCCCTGAGCCGCGACGACCCGGGCCTGGCCTCGCGCTGGGCCGCCCTGGACACCCTCCGCGATCGCACCGTGCACATCGATCAGGGGGCTGGCCGCATTCTCACCGGGGTCGGCGCCGGCATCAGCCCCGACGGCGGACTGCGGGTCCGCACCGAGGACGGGGTCGTGACCCTGCACGGCGGCAGCGTGCTCCGCGACGCCTGAGCGCCCGATCAACCCGCTGCCGCACCAACGCCAGCGGGCGGAGCCGCACCGAGTGCGACTCCGCCCGTGGTGGTTTTCAGGACCGCCTGATCCCGACCCCGCAAAGGGTCGGGAGCGAGCGTGGACCAGACGCGGATCAGGCCCGGCCGGCGGCCAGGGTGGTGTCGCGGCTGGGGCTCGGGGTCGTGTCCTTGCCGCCGAGCCAGTTGATCAGGATCGGGGCGGCAATGTAGATCGTCGAATACGTACCCGAGAGGAACCCGACCACCAGGCAGAACGAGAAGCCCTGCAGGCCCTCGCCGCCGAACAGGTACAGGATCACCACGACGAGCCACGCCGTCAGCGAGGTCAGGATCGTCCGGCTCAACGTCTGGTTGATGGCCGTGTTGACCAGCTCCTCGGTCAGGTGCGGCGACTTGCCCTTGAGCTCGCGGATCCGGTCGAAGATGACGATCGTGTCGTTGACCGAGAAACCGATCAGCGTCAGGAACGCCGCAATCATCGGCAGGTCGATCTTGTAGGGCGACAGGGCGACCGCACCCAGGGTGATCAGCACGTCGTGCACCAGGGCCACGACCGCCGCCAGGCCGTAGGTGATCGATTTGAACCGCAGCCAGAGGTACGCGATGATCACCAGCCAGCTGGCGATGATGGCGATGATCGCCAGGCTCTGGGTGTCCTTGGCGACCGCGGCGCTGAAGCCCTCGAATCGCTCGAACAGCAGGTTCGGATCGTTGACCACGTTCTGGCTCAACGCCGCAAGGGCCGGCTGAAGCGCCTCGGGCTCCAGGCTGCTGCGAACGATCAGCTTCGGCTCCTGCGGCGTGTTCGTGCCCGGCGGCACGGGCGGCAGCTCGACGCTGAACTTCGACTCGGGGCTGGCCACATTCCGCTCCCGGAGGACCGTCGCGAGGGCCTGCTGCAGAGTCTCGGGCGTGACCTTCCGGTTGAAGGTGATCGTCGCGGTCGAACCGCCGGCGAACCGATCGCTCACCAGTGCGGCCGCACCGGCGGCCGGCTCGACCGCCCGGGGAATCGGCTGCACCGGACCGACCTCGGCGCTCAGCTTGGCCAGTGCCGAGCCGAACTGCTGGAGGATCTTCGTCTTCACCTCGTCGGTCTGGGTCGACGTGGTCCGGATGTTGAACCGAGTCGCCCGCGCCTCGCCGGTGACGTTCAGGCTCTCGACCGAGATATCGGGCAGGCCCGACTTGGCGGCCTCGTCCCGCACGAACTCGGCGCGGTCACCCTCGCCCAGGTTGGCGATCTTCGGGTTGGTCGGGTCGAGCGGGATCGTCACCAGCGTGCCGCCCGTGAAGTCGATGTTGAACTTGTCGTTGCGGCGAGCGAAGAACGCGAGCAGTCCCAGGGCGATGACGATCAGCGAGGCCGTGAACAGCATCCGCCGCGGGCCGGTGAAGTTGATGTTCGTCCGGCCCATGATCTGGCCGAAGGTCAGCTTGTGGATCCAGCCCTTGGCGTGGAAGTACTCGAAGATCACCCGCGAGACGTAGACGGCGGTGAACAGGTTCCAGACCAGGCCGAGGATCAGGGTCAGGGCGAAGCCCTTGATCTCCTCGGTGCCGATCATCCAGAGCACCAGGCCCGAGAGCACGGTCGTCAGGTTCGAGTCGAGAATCGTCGACCAGGCCCGTGCGAAGCCGTTGCGGATCTGGGTGCCCAGGTTGGCCCCGCGTTCCGCCTCTTCGCGCATGCGTTCGAAGATCAGCACGTTGGCGTCGACCGCCATGCCGATCGTCAGGGCCAGGCCGGCGAGGCCGGGCAGGGTGAACGTGCTGCCGGTGAAGGCCATCGAACCCAGCAGCAGGATCATGTTCAGGATCAAGCAGACGACCGCGACCACACCGGCAAACCGGTAGTAGGCGATCATGAACAGCGGCACCACGAGCATCGAGATCCAGATGGCCCGCAGACCCTTGTCGATCGTGTCACGACCCAGGGTGGGGCCGATCTGCTCCTGCTGGAGCGGGATCGGGTCGATGCTCGCCGGCAGGCTGCCGGCACGCAGGATGTTGATCAGGTCCTCGACCTGGCGGGGCTGCATGTTCTCGATGACGCCCGAGTCGCGGATGGCCGATCGGATGACCGGCGCCGACATCACGACATCGTCGAGCAGGATGGCCAGGTGCCACTGGAAGTTCCCGTTCTCCCGCGGCAGGAACGCCTCGGTGAGGGCGCCAAACTTCCGGGCCCCGGTGGGGCTGAACTGGAAGCCGACGGCCGGCTGCACCCGCTCGTCCTGGGTGGGATAGACGTTCGAGAGGTATTCCCCGGTGACGTCCCACTTGTCGTCCTTGTAGAGGACGTACGCCTCGGTGACGCCGCCAGGCCGCTTGAGCTCGCGGATGCCCAGGTTCGGATCGCCACCGATGCGGCTGGGGTTCAGGTCGATCCGGTACGACGTGGCCGTCTTGACGCGGCCGGCGACGGTGCCGATGTCGCCGGTGCGGCGGCGGCCGTTGTCGACGTACTCGGCGCGGGTCGGGTCGAGCCGCAGGGTGCTGGCGTCGTTGCCGACGATCGGGAGGCTGTACTGCGTGGCCAGGCCGGCGGCGTCCTGCTGGACCAGGGTCACCCGGGCGCCCACGTAGTGGTCGCGGGGCCAGGCCTGGATCGGGTCGACCAGGGTATTGCCTTCGAGGGTGATCCACGGACCCTTCGGCTCATCCTTCTCGGAGCGGATGACCGTCTCGCCGATCTTGGCCCAGTTGTAGCCGCGGGGCGGCTTGTCGTTGCTGGCGTTCAGGGCGCGGGTGATGGCCGTGCGGTCGTCGGTGTCGCGGCGATCGGCCAGGATGCGGAAGGCCATCGAGCCGACGGCGGTCATGCGCCGCTTGACCTCCTCGACCTGCTCGGGGCTCGACTCCGGCAGGATGATTTCGACGCGGTCGCTGCCGACCTTGCGGATCGGGATGTCGAGCACGCCCTCGGGGTTCACGCGCCGTTTCAGGGCGGCGATCAGGTCATCCATGCGGAAGGTGTTCGCCTTGTTGGCGTCCTTCTTCGCCTGGTAGACGAGGATCGTGCCTCCCGAGAGGTCGATGCCCAGCTTGAGCTTCTCCTTGGGCGGCCACATGGCGACCAGTCCCAGGAGAGTCAAGACCCCGATCAGTGCAAACTTCTGGCCGAAATTCTTCATGGCGATTCCCTGCGACCCGGGCGGCGGCGGTGCGGCCTCCGCAGCGGGCCGCGCCCTGGGTTCCGGTTCGGACTGACCTGCCCTGGTCCGTCGGCCGGCCGGCCGCCCACGGCAGCCGTCTGGCCCGACCTCGCTCCTCGCAACCTCACGAAACCGACTGACGGCAACGCCACCCCGACGACCGCGATCGGGCCCCCGGGGCGGATGGTGAACGGACGTGGTTCGATTCGAAAGCGGCGGCGGGACGACCGGCCTCGCAGCCCGATCGGCCCGCCAGGGATTGGCTCAGGAACGGGCCTCGGGCCCACGATCCAGACCGCTGGCCTGGGCGGGCCCAGGAAACCCTGGGGTCACTTCGAGGCCGTTGCGGTGGTCGCCCGGTCCTTCCCCGACTCGGCGTCGATGACCTGGGTGATGCTGCCGCGGCTGACCTCGATCCGCACCCCCTTGTCGTCGTCGATCCGTAGGGTGACGCGATCCGACGTGGGGTCGGCCGAGACGACCGTGCCGTAGATTCCGGCGGCCGTCAGCACCCGATCGTTCTTCTTGAGCGCCTGGATCATCGCCTTCCGCTTCTTCTCCTGCGAGCGCTGCGGGCCACCGATGAGCACCTGCCAGAGCAGGAACATGCCCATGGTGATGACGATCATCGGCAGGAGGCTTTGCGGGTCACCGGCGTTCGGGGCCGGGGCAGCTTTGGGAGCCTGCGCCAGCAGGAGCCGGGAGGCGAGTTCGGGCAGGCCGGGCATGGAGGTCGATCCGATTCGGGCGAGGTGGCCGGCCCTCGGGCGCGCAGTCAGGGGGGACGATCCCCCGGTCGCGGCCGGTGGCGAGCCTCACTTTAATCATTAAGGGCCCAAGGCTTCAAGCGTCTCAGCCATGAACTGGACATAACGGCCGGCGGATATCGCCTGCCGCATCTGGCCCATCAGCCGATGCAGGTAGGCGAGGTTGTGCAGCGAGGCCAGGATCGGCCCCAGCATCTCGTCGGCCAGGAACAGGTGCCGCAGGTACGAGCGGCTGAACCGCCGGCACGCCGGGCAGTCGCACCCCTCCTCGATCGGCCGGGGATCCGACTTGTGCGCCGCGTTGCGGAGCTTGACCGGGCCGGTGGCCGTCAGGCAGGTGGCGTTGCGGCCGTTGCGGGTCGGGAGCACGCAGTCGAACAGGTCGATGCCGGTGGCGACCGCCGTCAGGAGGTCCTGCGGCCGGCCCACGCCCATCAGGTACCGGGGCCGGTCGGCCGGGAGCCGATGGGTGGTGACCTCCAGGGCCTTGCGGACCTCCTCGCGGCTCTCCCCCACGCTCACGCCACCGATGGCATAGCCGGGGAAATCCAGCTCGATGAGCCGCTCGGCGCACTCGGCGCGGAGGTCCTCGTGGCTGCCCCCCTGCACGATCGCCCAGAGGGCCTGATCGGGCCGGGTCTGGGCCTCGCGGCAGCGGGACGCCCAGCGGACGGTGCGGTCGACGGCCGCCCGGATCTCGGGCTTCTCGGCCGGCAGCGCCGGACACTGATCCAGGACCATGGCGACGTCGGCCCCGAGCGCCTCCTGGATGGCGACGGCCCGCTCGGGGGTCAGTTCCAGCAACCGACCGTCGAGGTGCGATCGGAAGCTCACCCCCTGCTCGGTCAGCTTGCGCCGGTCCGACATGCTGAAGGCCTGGAACCCGCCCGAATCGGTCAGGATCGGGCCGTCCCAGCCCATGAAGCGGTGCAGGCCGCCCATCGCCTGCACGATCGCCTCGCCGGGCCGGATGGCCAGGTGGTACGTGTTGGCCAGGACCATGCGCGACCCCACGGCCGCGACCTGGTCGGGCATCAGCCCCTTGACGGTCGCCTGGGTGCCGACCGGCATGAATGCGGGCGTGGCCACGGTGCCGTGCAGCGTGTGCAGGGTCCCGGTGCGGGCGCCGCCGGTCGGGTCCTGCACCGCGGGTGCGAACCAGACCGGCCCCGGACACCTCGCGGGCGCGTCCGGGGCCGTCATTTCGGAGGTCGGCTCACTCATCGGACGGCCCTCCGACGCCCGGCCGGGGTGGGCCGGGGGGTCGGCAGGATGCCGTCGAGGACAGGGCTCAGCGTGCCGGACGCAGGTCGCATCGGGGACTCAGGGGCAGGATCCTCGGAGCCGGGCGGGCACACGCGGCCCGCTCACTCGCCCTTGAGCTTGATGCCGAGCTGGGTGAGCTTGTCGCGGACCTCGTTGAGCGAGGTGACGCCGAAGTTCTTGCACTCGAGGAGCTGGTCGCCCGTGTGGGTGATCAGGTCGCCGAGGCTCTGGATGCCGAGCTTGGCCATGCACTTGCGGGCCCGGACCGAGAGGTTCAGGTCGCCGATGGGGCGGGCCAGCAGGGCACGCTCCTCGGGGCTGACCTCCTCGAACTGGGGTGCCGGCGCGGCCTGGCCGCCACCGCGACTGCCGGCGGCCTCCAGGGCCATGCCCAGCCGCAGGCCCTTCGAGGTCATCATCTCCTTGATCTCGGAGAGCGACGTCTCGCCGAAGTTCTTCGACGCCAGCAGCGAGGCCTCGGTGATGCGGGTGAGGTCGCCGAGCGTCCGGATGTTCAGCTTCCGCAGGCAGTTGCGGCTCCGGACCGACAGTTCGAAGTCATTGACCGGGATCTCCATCAGCTGGCGCATCCGGTCGTTGATCTTCTCCGTGTCTTCGTCGTAGAACATATCCTTGCTGGCGCGCACGTCCTTGAAGAACAGGCGGGCGCGGGGGTGATTCGGGTTGTAGTTCAGGACCTTGCGGTAGCACTCCTCGGCCTCGCGGAACCGCATCTCGTCCTCGTAGAGGACGCCGAGGTTCAGCAGCGCGGCCAGGGGCACCGGCGGCCGGCGGACGCATTCCTTGTAATAGTCGATCGCGGCCTCGTCGTTGCCGGCGAGGTCGTTGATGTACGCCAGTTCGAACAGGGCGCCGGTGTGGTCGCGCTCGAGCTCGATGGTCTTCTCGAACTCGGTGGCGGCGGCGGCCAGCTCGCCGCCGGCGGCGAGCATGCTGCCCTTCTGGTAGTGGAACTCGGCCGAGCTGCCGGCGGTGCCGGCGAGCTTCTCGAGGGCCTTACGGGCATCATCGAGCTTGCCGAGCCGTCGCAGCGAGCCGACGCGGTGCAGCTCCGAGCGCTTGGGGTCGTAGCCCAGGCGGGCGGCGGCGGCGAACGCCTCGCCGGCTTCCTCCCAGCGCTGGAGGTTGTCCAGCGAAAGGCCGCGGAAGTACTGGGCCAGTCCCTCGTCACCGGCCTTGGCCAGGTGGTCGAGGGCCTTGTGGTAGTGGCCGAGCAGGCACTCGGCGACGCCGAGCCGCAGGTGGGTGATCGGCTTGCCGCGGTCCTTCTCGCGCTCCGAGATGTTCGTGGCCGCCTCGCGAAGGGTCTTGTAGCGCGACGGGTCGCGACCAAGCACTTCCCGGAGGTCGGCGACGGCGGAGGCGTCGAACGGGTCGCGGTCCAGCAGGGCGCGAACGTCGGTGGTCATCTGCTCGGCCATAACTCTATCCCTCACGCCTCTGGCACGCAGCGACGGACCCCGCCGGCCGGGCCGTTCAGGTTCCTGGGGTCCGTCGAGGCAAGTCAATCATGATACTACGAACGGGCCGCGACGCAAGCCGACCCCGCCGTCGGCCCGATTGCCCCGGCCTGGGTGCGTCGCCTAAGATGGTCCGGATCGGCCGGCCGGCCCCCCTGAGGCCGCCCCACGGCGGCCCACCCCTCGAACCCAGCGATGCCGACCTGCCCATGTACCGCGTGACCCGCGAGATCGACTTCTGTTACGGCCATCGCC
Source organism: uncultured Isosphaeraceae bacterium (assembly GCA_964624465.1). Classification (GTDB taxonomy): domain Bacteria; phylum Planctomycetota; class Planctomycetia; order Isosphaerales; family Isosphaeraceae; genus CAZUZD01. Next base: position 51,613 of record CAZUZD010000005.1, on the reverse strand, counting down.
TGATCCGTTACAGCGGCAAGTGCCGACACCTGCATGGCCACAACGGTCGCGTGCTGATCACCGTCGAGGCCCCCGAGCTCGACGAGCGGGGCATGCTCATCGACTTCGTCGACATCAAGCAATCGGTGCAGGCCTGGATCGATGAGCACCTCGACCACAACCTGCTGCTCTGCCAGGACGATCCGCTCCTGCCCCTGCTCCTGGAGCGGGGCGAGCGCGTCTTCGTGATGGCCGAGAACCCCACGGCCGAGAACATCGCCCGGCTGATCTTCGACTACAGCCGCGAGGCGGGCCTGCCGGTCGTCGAGGTCACGCTCTGGGAGACCCCGCGCTGCTCGGCCCGGTACACGGGCCCGGATCGCTGAAACGTCCGCCCGGGGGCCGCGCCCTGCGGCCCCGGGCGGTGCGGATCAATGGTCGTGGCCGTGGTCCGGGGCCTCGATCTTCTCGACGTAGGAGTTGGGCTTGTAGGGGTACAGGTAGTCGCTGACCCACCAGGCCTGGTTCGACCCCTCCTTGCTCCGGATCACCACGGCGGCGAGGTCGTCGCCCTCGGCATGCTTGTGGCTGTCCCCCTCGGGATGATCGACGGCCAGGACGGCCAGGACGACCGGGGTCGTGCCGTCGTAGCCCGAACTCTCGATCCGCAGGAAGCGGACGGCGGTCCCCTTCTCCTTGATGACCCGGCCGGTGAGCTTGGCGATCTGGCCGGCGACCATCTCGAACACGAATGGGTCACTGTTGGACGCCTGGAGCTTCTGCCGCACCTGCTCGGGCGTCATCCCCCGGCGCTCATCGGGCGGGGTCTTGAACCAGAGGGCGTCGTCGAGCTTGGCGTCATTGATGACGGGGATGATCTCACCCTGCACGAACGCCGTCGCCCGCCGCTTGAGCAGGGCGTTGGAGACCTGGTCGATCGTGACCGACGACAGGCCGCACATCAGCCCCAGGACGATACCGGCCTGGGCGATCGCCGTCCCGGTCAGGGTCAATGGCTGCCGGGCGATCCGCCGCAGGGCGATCACCCCGACCACCACCGCCAGCACCGCCGGGATCAGGAATCCGAAGTTGGCGAATGACAGGATGCTGAGCAGGCCGCAGGCCAGGCTGAGCACGGCCAGCCGGCTGACGGCGCGATAGCTGGAGATCTCATTCTCGATCACCGACCCGGCGGTCGAGAACGCGGCCAGGGGCCGGTCCGGCGGGGCATGCGGGTCGATCGCCACGGTGCAGACTCCGGAAGGGAACGAGGAGGAGAGTTCGGAGGCCCGCGAGGGGCTCCGGCGCGGGCGGTTGCCCTGGCCACCGGGCAGCAATTGCGGGAACCCGAGCGCTGCGGGGACCGCGGACCCATCCGGGCCCGTTCCACGAGGACCGTCCAACCGGGGCCGTCGATGAGGGAGAATCAGGGCGAGGAGAGGGCCGGCACGGGCCGTGGTCGGGTCGCAGAATCGCTCGATTTGAGGCTACTCATCGCCCGCGCGACCGTCAAGGACCGGCGGCCGAGGCGGGCCGGTCGCCGCTCAGCGCACCGGAGCCAGTCCCACCCCCGGCGGCAGCAGCGTCCCCAGCCCCATCAGCACCCAGAACAGGCCTAGCCCCCAGCCAACCACGTTGGTCCAGGCCCACGAGCGACCCACGCCCAGCAACCGGGTGCCGGCGAGCATCACGGCCAGGATGGTCAGCCCCATCGTCTGCATCCCGATGGGCGTGGCCCACGACAGCCCGCGGGCCCCGCCGCGGGCCACGGCGGCCAGGTCAAAGACCCAGATCAGCAGGCCGCCGGTCATCCACACCAGCTCGCCGAGCCCGCCCTCGGAACGCTCGCGGCGGGCCAGCAGGATCGGGCCGATCAGGCCCAGGCTGCCGGCCAGGGTGTACGCATTGCCGAGCAGCTCGGTGGGCGGCCAGGTGAGGCGACCGCGACTGACCAGCAGCCAGGTGCCGTAGGCCACGGCGCCGGCCACGAGGGCGGCATTGACCAGCGGGGTGCTGGCCATCGCACCGCCCGAGCGGCTCGGGGCGGCGGCGGTGGCCGATCGCTTCGACGACGCAGCCATGAGGGTGTGCTGTCCCGGGGGCCCAATCGCTCAGAATGGCCCCCTGGGGGGCCGGGGGATGCTCGTTCGAGATCCCACCGGTCTGAGCTTCGGCACGGACCCGGGCCGCGATTCAGCCCGAGTCCACCGCCCGTTGTGGCAGCGCCTGCTCAATGCGCGCCACCGCTGGAACCCGTGCCATCGTGCGAACCGGGAGTGGCCTGGATCCCGACGCTGATGGCGTGTGCGGTCGTCATGGCCGGCGAGGGCGGGGAGGCCGCCACGCCAGTCGTCAGTGGCAGGGTCTCGCCGACCATGTCGAGCACGGGCGCCGGCCCGTCGAGCGCCAGCGCCGCGGGGCGGCCCTCCAGCCGGCTGGGCTCGAGGATGACCTCCTCGCCTTCGACCAGGCCGGCGGTGATCTCGACCCGGTCGCGATCGCCGGGGATCGCCTCGACGGCGCGACGGTCCAGGCCATCGGCCGTGGCGACGTAGCAGACCTCGTGACCCGACTCGACTGTCACCGCCGAGGACGGCACCGTGAGGGCATCGGGCTTGAGATCGCGGATGATCTCGACCTCGGCCGTCATGCCGGGCATGACCCTCGGCGGCACATGGTCGAGCCGCACCTTGGCGATGAAGTGCTTGACATCGTTGCCCGCCCGGCTGTTCTTCGGCTGGAACGGCAGGGTGGAGATGCCGACGACGCGCCCTTCCAGGCGGTACTGCGGCAGCGCCTCCAGCCGCACCAGGGCCGGCATCCCCTCGGCCACGCGGTCGATGATCGACTCGTGGATCATGGTGTGCACTTCCATGTCCGAGAAGTCGGGCAAATAGAACAGGTCCATCTTCTGCCGAACCACCGCGCCCGGCTCGATTCGCGGGTCGTCGTCGGGGGCATTGGCGTAGATGACCTGGCCATCGTGCGGCGCGCGGATCGTGCAGGCCTCGACCTGATTCTTGAGCTTGTTGAGCTGCCCGACCACCCGCTGGACCCGCAGCTCCTGGAAGCTGAGGTCGAACTCCAGCGACTGCACGGCCGCCTGGAGCCGCCAGATGATCATGGGCGCCGAGTACTTCTCCAGCGTCTCCGACTGGAACTTGGCCTTCCGGAGGTCGATCTGCGTCCGCTCCATCGACATCCGCTCGCGGATGATCTGACCCTCGGAGATGTAGCCGTGTCGCAGCATCCGCTCCGACCAGCTCAGCCGGTCAACCTGGCGATTGCGGTCGGCCTCCAGGATCGTGAGCCGGGAGCGATAGATGTCGCGGGTCTGCTCCAGCGACCCCTCCTGGTACTCGCGCAGCCGGAGCCGGGCGGCGTTGAGGCTCAGCCGCGACTTCTCGGCGTCGGCCTTGGCCTCCATCACCTTGATCTCTTGCTGGCGGACCAGCTCCTCGTACTCCGAGGAGTCGAGGCGTGCCAGCACATCGCCCCTCTTGGCCATCGTGCCTTCGGGGATCAGCTCGATGATCGTCGAGGCGCCGCTGGCCACCAGGGCGCCGGTGCGGCCGTAGACCGCCAGGCCCTCGAGTTCACACTCGATCAGGGTCTTCTTGGCGCATTCGAGCTGCCCGAACGCGTTGATCGACTTCTTGAGCTGCACCCGCTGGGCCACCGCCCGCGGCAAATCCTCGAAGGTCTGGTGGACGGCCCGGTAGTGCCGGACCGCGAAGAATCCGCCGGTGATCAGCGTCGGCAGGATCATCGCACTGACGCCGAGTCGAGCCCATCGGCGCCCACGGCTTGGTGTGGGGGTCATCGCTCGTCTACCCCTGGGTGAATCGGATGTGGGCGGGCCCCGACGTCGGCGGCGTGAAAACCGCCGGCCCGTCGATTGGCCGAACGCCCCTCCGGCCCTGGGCGGGCCGGCTCTCATGCGCTGGAAGGCTTCGCCAATGTAGAACAATCGTCCAAACCCGACAACCGGAATCAGGTCGCCGAGGCGGCCAGCCCGGTCCGATTGTAGGACACCGGCCAGTCCGGCCTCCTCCACGTCGCTCGTGCCCGGCACCGGTGACCGCACCGCACCAATCGCCATAACGCTCAACGTGCAAAACTCTTAAGACTTCGATCTCTGGCCAATCGCCCCCCAGGCGTGCGGCGGCCGAGTTGCGACCGCGGGCGAGATGGGCTAATTTGGGACGTTTCCCGAGGCCGCGACGGCGGCGACACCCGGTTGAGAGGCGGCGGCCACGATGGCGGCGGATGGCGTCCTGCGAATCGGAGTTCTGGGGCTGGGGACCGTCGGTGGCGGGGTGGCTCGGCTCCTCGACGAGGCAGCGGAGCGGATCGCGCGTCGCGCCGGGCGGCCGATTGAGATCGTGCGGGTTGCCGTGCGCGACCTCCACAAGAGTCGCAGCGGTCGAGTCCCCACCGATCGGATCACCACCGACTGGCGCGAGGTGGTCGAGGACCGCTCCGTCGAGATCGTCGTGGAACTGATGGGCGGGCTCGAGCCCGCCCGCTCCGCGGTGCTGGCCGCACTGGCCGCCGGGAAGGACGTGGTCACCGCCAACAAGGCGCTGCTGGCCGAGCACGGCGATGAGGTCTTCGCCGCCGCCCGCCAGCATGGCCGCACCGTCTCGTTCGAGGGGGCCGTCGGTGGCGGCATCCCGATCATCCAGGCCCTGTCCGTGGGCCTGGCCGCCAACCAGGTCCAGAGCCTGGCGGCCATCGTCAACGGCACCTGCAACTTCATCCTCACGGCGATGACTCGCGAGGGCCTCTCGTACGAGGTCGCCCTCAAGAAGGCGCAGGAGCTGGGCTACGCCGAGGCCGACCCGACGCTCGACGTCGACGGCACCGACACCGCGCACAAGCTGGCCGTGCTGGCGCAGCTCGCCTTCGGCACCGGCGTGAAGACCGTCAGCATCCCGCGCCGGGGCATCGACGCCCTGCACTCGGCCGACATCCGTTATGCTGGCGAGCTGGGTTACTCGATCAAGCTGCTGGCCAAGGCCCGGCTCCAGGCGGCCGGCCTGGAGCTGTCGGTGGCCCCGACACTGGTGCGGCACGGCACGCCGCTGGCCGAGGTCGCCGGCCCGTACAACGCCATCCAGGTGGTGGGCGACGCCGTGGGCGACACCCTCTTTTCTGGCCGGGGCGCCGGCGCCCTGCCGACCGCGTCGGCCGTCGTGGGCGATCTGATCGACGTGGCCGTCGGCCGCGCCCGGGCCACCTTCGCGGTCCAGCGCCTCTGGGACGGGTCGGCCGAGACCCTGCCCCTGGCGCCGGCCGAGCTGGCCAGGGGCCGCCACTACCTGCGGTTCACCATCGCCGACCGCCCCGGCGTGCTGGCCCAGATTGCCCAGACGCTGGCGATCCACGGCATCAGCATCGCCAGCGTGATCCAGCACGATCCCGGCGAGGGGGACGCACCCGACGCCCCCGTGCCGCTGATCATCATGACCCACAATGCCGTGCTGGCGGAGCTCGACGCCGCGCTGGCCAAGATTGACCGCCTCGACGTCGTGCGGGCCCCGAGCATCCGGCTGGCCGTCGAGGAGTGACGACCGGAGCGCATCCCTCCCGAATTGACCCGGGAGTGACGCGCGAAAACGACCCCCCAGCCGCCCGCTGACGCCCCGACTCGACTCCCGGAACCCGCCTCCCGACCGTCGCCAGGACGTGCCCCGATGAAGTACGCGATCGTCATCCCCGACGGCGCCGCCGACGAACCACAGGCCTCCCTGGGGGGCCGCACCCCCTTGCAGGCCGCCCGTACCCCCGAGATGGACCGGCTCGCCCGCGACGGCGTGCTCGGGCTCTCCTCGAACGTCCCCGACCGGTTCCTGCCGGCCAGCGACGTGGCCACCCTGAGCCTCTTCGGCTACGACCCGGTGCGCTACTACACCGGCCGCGCCCCGCTCGAGGCCGCCGCCATGGGGCATACGCTCGGACCCGACGACTGGGCCGTGCGCTGCAACCTCATGTGCATCCAGGACGGCCGGATGACCGACTTCACCGCCGGCCACATCTCCAGCCCGGAGGCCGCCGAGCTGATCGGGGCCCTGCGGCAGGCGGTCACGCTGGATGTGGCCCGCGGGGCCGAGGGGTTCGAGGCCGTCGCCGCCATCGAGTTCCACCCCGGCGTCCAGTACCGGAACCTCCTGATCGTGCGTGGTCGGGCCGGCCGTTCGCCGTTCGGGGCCGACCTGGTCACGACCCCGCCGCACGACGTGCCCGACCAGCCGGCCGACGATCACCGCCCGCGCGGGACCGGCGGCGGGTTCCTGGACGCCCTGATGCGACGCGGCTCCGAGGTCATCGCCGACCACCCCGTGAACCGGGCCCGGATCGCCGCCGGCCATCGGCCCGCGAACGCCGTGTGGCTCTGGGGCCAGGGCCAGGCCCCGAACCTCCCGAATTTCCGGGCGCTGCGAGGCCTGCGCGGGGCGATCCTCTCGGCGGTCGACCTGGTGCGCGGGGTGGGCGTGCTGGCGGGCTGGGACCGGATCGACGTGCCGGGCGCCACGGGCTACCTCGACACCGACTATGCCGCCAAGGGCCGGTCCGGCATCGCGGCCCTGGCCGATCACGACATCGTCTGCGTCCACGTCGAGGCGCCCGACGAGGCGAGCCACGAGGGCCGCGCCGACGCCAAGGTCGAGGCCATCGAGCGGATCGACTCCGAGATCGTCGGACCACTCCGCAAGGCTCTCGAAGCGAGCGGCCAGTGGCGGCTGCTCGTCTCGCCCGACCATTCGACCATGCTCCGCACCCGGGCCCACGACCGCGCCCCGGTCCCCTGGGCCATGGCCGGCACCGGCCTGGCCGCCAGCGGCCAACCCTACGACGAGATCGCCGCCCGCGCCTCGGGTGGACCCAGCTTGCCCGAGGGCTGGCGGCTCATGGACCGGCTGCTCGCCCGCTGAGGCTGGCCCGAGCCGATCGACCCGGGAATTGACCTTGAGTTCTCTCCCCCGTCCGTACCGCCTTGATTGAGGAGCTCCGAGCGTGCCCCTGCTGGTCCAGAAGTTTGGCGGAACGAGCGTTGCTGATAGCAACAAGATCCTCGCCGCGGCGCGACGGGCGATCCAGGCGCACCAGAAGGGGGCCAAGGTCGTGGTCGTCGTCTCGGCGCGCGGCCACACGACCGATGAGCTGATCGAGCTGGCCAGGGAGATCAGCGAGCAGCCGCCGGCCCGCGAGATGGACATGCTCCTCTCGACCGGCGAGCAGGTGAGCGTGGCGCTCATGGCCATGGCGATCCAGGAGCTGGGCGTGCCCGCCATCAGCTTCACCGGCGCCCAGATCGGCCTGGTCACTGACAGCTTCCACACCAAGGCCCGCATCCGCAACATCAACACCGATCGCATGGTGCAGGCGCTCGACGAGGGCAAGGTCGTCATCGTCGCCGGCTTCCAGGGCGTCGACGAGCATTACAACATCACGACCCTGGGCCGCGGCGGCTCGGACACCACCGCCGTCGCCCTGGCCGCCGTGCTCGGGGCCGACGCCTGCGAGATCTACACCGACGTCGACGGCGTCTACACCACCGACCCCCGGGTCGTGCCCGAGGCCCGCAAGATCGACCGGATCAGCTACGACGAGATGCTCGAGCTGGCCAGCCTGGGCGCGGGCGTGATGCACTCGCGGTCGATCGAGTTCGCCAAGAAGTACGGCGTCCCGATCCACGTCCGCAGCTCGTTCAGCGACGCGGCCGGCACCTGGATCATCGGCGAGGCCGACGCCCGCCGGCTCGGCCGCAGCGTCACGGGGGCGGCGCTCCTGAAGGACGAGGCCCGCGTCACCGTGATGGGCGTTCCCGACCGGCCCGGTGTGGTGCACGAGCTGTTCCGCCAGATCGGCCGGGCGAAGATCGTCGTCGACATGATCGTGCAGAACGTCGCCACCGACGGCACGACGAACGTGAGCTTCACCGTCGCCGCCAGCGACCTCCGCGAGACCCTGGCTGTGGCCGACGTGGCCGCCCGCAGCATCGGTGCCGCCGGGGTCGAGCACGACAGCGACTCGGCCAAGATCAGCGTCGTCGGCCTGGGCATGCGCACGCACTCCGGCGTCGCCACCATCATGTTCGACGCCATGGCCGCCGCCGGCATCAACCTGGAGATGATCACGACCAGCGAGATCAAGATCAGCGTGCTGGTCGATCGCGCCCAGGGCGTGGCCGCGCTTCGCACGGTGCACCGGGCCTTCCTGCTGCACGAGGTCGAGAGCGAGCTGCCCCCGGGCTTCATCCCGCGTCGGCTCGCCTCGCCCGCCTCGGGCATGGTCACCACCGACGACGGCCAGGGGGCCTTTGACTCCCCCGGCATGGAGGATCTGGTCATCTCGGGCGTCGAGCTCGACGAGACCCAGGCCCGCGTCACCCTGCTGAACCTGCCCGACGCCCCCGGCCACGCCGCCAGGGTGTTCCAGGAGATCGGCCGCGCCGGCGTGTTCGTCGACATGATCGTCCAGGACGCTGGCCGCGACGGGATCACGAACCTCTCGTTCACCGTCCCCCGCCCCGAGGCCGATCGCGCCGCCGACGCCGCCCGCCAGGCCGTCGCCGGCGCTCAGGTCCAGGTCGAGCGTGAGCTGGCCAAGCTCTCGGTCATCGGCGTCGGCATGAGGACGCACACCGGGGTCGCCCTGCGCATGTTCGGCGCCCTGGCCGAGCAGGACATCAACATTGCCCTGATCAACACCAGCGAGGTCCGCATCAACGTCGTCACCGCCATCGCCCGCGGCCGCGACGGCATCGGCTGTCTCCGCCAGGCCTTCGCCCTGCCTGAGGCCTAGTCCGGGACGGCCGGAGAGGCTCGCGCAAAACCCCCAGATCGACGACTATCCTGCGGGCTGGCACCCGCTATGATTCTGACCGCGGGCGGGTCGCCGCGGACCCCCGGTTCCCATTCGCTCCTGACGCCCCCCTTCACCAAGCCCAGCCCAGTCTGGACGGGAAACGAACGTGGCACGAGACAAAGTCGTCCTCGCCTACAGCGGTGGCCTCGATACGTCGGTCGCCGTCAAGTGGATCAACGAGACGTACGGCCTGGACGTCATCGCTTACACCTGCGACCTGGGCCAGGGCCAGGACATCCAGGCGATCCGCGATAAGGCGCTGCGCACCGGCGCCGTCGAGGCGATCGCCGAGGACGTCCGCAACCTCTTCGTCGACTACTTCGCCTTCCCCTCGCTGATGGCCGGCGCCCTCTACGAAGGGAAGTACCCGCTGGCCACCGCCCTGGGCCGGCCCCTGATCGCCCAGCTCATGGTCCGGGTGGCCAAGGAGCACGGGGCGGTCGCGGTGGCCCACGGCTGCACGGGCAAGGGGAACGATCAGGTCCGGTTCGACGTCACGTTCCAGACGCTCGCCCCGCACCTCAAGATCATCGCCCCGGTGCGCGAGTGGAAGTGGACCCGCACCGAGGAGCTGGCCTACGCCGCACAGCACGGCATCGAGGTCGAGGCGACCAAGGACAAGATCTTCTCGACCGACCAGAACCTCTGGGGCCGCTCGATCGAGGCCGGCATCCTGGAGGACCCCTGGGTCGAGCCGCCCGCGGCCACCTTCCAGTGGACCGTCGACCCGCGCGAGGCCCCCGATGAACCCGAGGTCGTCGAGATCACCTTCGAGCGCGGCAAGCCGATCGCGCTCAACGGCCGCGAGATGGACGGCGCCCCGCTGATCGAGGAGCTGAACCGGATCGCCGGCCGCCACGGCGTCGGCCGCGTCGACCACATCGAGAACCGGCTCGTCGGCATCAAGTCGCGCGAGATCTACGAGGCACCGGCCGCCTACGTGCTGCACGAGGCCCACCGCGAGATCGAGTTCCTCACGCTCAGCAAGGACGCGCTGCGGTTCAAGACCTACGTGAGCCAGGCGTACTCCGACCTGATCTACAACGGCCTCTGGTTCAGCGCCCTGCATCAGGACCTGATGGCCTTCGTCGTCTCGAACCAGCAATACGTCAGCGGTGTCGCCCGCGTGAAGCTGTTCAAGGGCCATTGCCACATCGTGGGCCGCAAGAGCGAGTTCTCGCTCTACCGGCACGAGCTGGCGACCTACGAGGAAGGCGACAAGTACGACTCGGCCGCCGCCCAGGGCTTCATCAAGATCCACGGCCTGATGCAGACCACCCAGGCCAAGGTCCAGATGCTCAAGGGCCCTGGCTCGGACAAGGTCGAGCTGCCCAACATCATCCCGCCCGACAGCCCCAACGGCTGAACCGGGTCGACGGCCTGAACGCGCCGGAGCCGGCGTCCCACCCCGGGGACGACCGGCTCCGGGCATTTCCAGGGCTTCGGGAGCGGGCCTTGCTCAGCCGCCCAGCAGGAACAAGACGGCTCCGGGCAGGCGGACGCCCCGATCGCGGAGGGTGGCCTTGAGCGCCGAGAGCCAGGCGGCGAGCACCCAGATGAGCATCGCCAGGGCACTCGTCGCGCTCACGTACTCGCCCAGCTCCAGCTCGCGGCCGAAGAGCGGGTGCCAGACCAGCTCGAGCAGGACCAGGTGGGCCAGGTAGAGGAACAGCGAGCTGCGCCCCAGCGGCTGGAGCATCATGCCCGCCGGCGACTGCCCCCAGCGCTGGGAGGTGGCGAGCAGCCCGAGCACCAGGCCGGCGGCGGTGAGGATGTAGCCCAGCGAGGGGGGATAGAAGAGTTCGCTGTACCCCTTGCGGGTCTCCATCGGCCCGGGGGCCAGCCACCAGAGCAGGCCTCCGAATGCCATCAGCAGGAGCGCCAGGCGGGCGTCGGGCCGGACGATGCTCTGCGGCTCCCGGCGCCAGCGTTCGAGCAGCACCCCGAACAGGGCGAACCCCAGCCAGGGGAACATGGGGAACCAGCCGTCGACGCCGAACCGTCGCGCGGCGTCGGGCACCAGCGAGAGCCACTCGACCGGCGGCGTGGCCCGGTCGACCAGCGGCATCTCGACCCGGTAGCCCAGGGCGGCCTGCAAGATTGGCGTGAGCGCGAACAGGGTCAGCGGCGCGGTCCACTGCAACCAGAGCGGCCCACGGGCGACCAGGAAGGCCAGCGGCAGCGAGAGCCCGACGATGTAGAGCACATCGAACGTCATCATCGGTAGCCAGCCGACGAGGCCGATGTCGAGCACCGCCGCCACGAGCACCAGCCCGGCCCCGCGCTTGACGAAGTCGAACAGGGTCCGGCGACCGCCAGCCGCGGCCAGCCCGACCATCAGCCCTGCCAGGGTCACGAAGATCGGGGCCGCCACCGATCCGAACGCGCGCAAGGCGAACGGGTGCGGCTCGGCCAGCAAGACTCCGGCGGCGTTGGCGACGATCATCGCGACAATCGCCAGCCCCCGGAGCGCGTCGATGCCTTCGACCCGCCCGGTGCCCTCGGCGGCCACCGCGTCGGTCCAGACTCCCGTCACCGGCCGGGAGCCCGTCGAAATCCGATCCAACCGATCCGTGGCCATGGTCTGTCTCATCAGATACCCCGATCAGCACCCGCCCGGCAGGCGGGTGGGCGGGCCCGGCCGGCTTGCCGCCAGGCTCACGGGCTCTCGTCGAACGCAACTGGGGGGTGGTTTGCCAGCAAGGGAGGCGATGTGGCTGGCAGGCCACGGTGGGCAGGACCCTGTGCAAGCGGTGCGCCGGTGTTCCGGTGCCTCGCCCGCTCCGCCCAGGCGTCTGGCCCCGGCGCGGTCGGATCTTGTACCGCAGGAATTGTAGTCGTGGGAAGGGCCAAAGCAGCGATCAACCGCCGCAATTTCCCCAGAATTTCACACAACAAGGCTCGAATCGGAATCCAACAAAGTTCCGACACCGCGGCCTACCGCCACCGGCATCGCGCGTTGCGACTCGACCAGCGCGCACCCGGGCGGGCCGGCCCGAAACCTGGGCGGACGGCGGAGGCAGCGAGGATCTCCGTAGCCGACGACGAGCACGTCGGATCGCGGGCTCAGACGTCTTCGGAAGGCTCGGTGGGGTCGCCGGCGACCGGGGACTCGTCCAGCCGGCGGCGGACCCAATCGAGGGCCTCGGCCTTGCTGCCGACGACGCGCTCGAGCTGGGCCTCGCGGACGAGGTCGAGCAGACCCTTGAAGTGCGGCCCAGGTTCGAGGCCCAGTCGCTTCTGGAGGTCGTGGCCGGTGACGAGTGGCGGCGGGTTGATCGGGCCCTGCGGCTGGCTGCGGAGGTACCACTCGCAATAGTCCACATGCGCGCAATCGCCATCGGAGGCCAGGGCGTCGGCCCGATGCAGCGCCAGCAGTTCTTCGATCCCCGGCGTGGCCAGGATCCGCTTCAGTCGAGCCTCGCGGAGGCTGCGGGCCTCGCCCAGTGCCTGATGGAACTCGACCAGCCAGTTGATCCGGTCGCGCTCGGCGTTGGAGAGCCGGAGGTCGCGAGCCAGGCCATCGGCGATCCGGCGACCGACCAGCTCGTGACCGTGGAAGCTCATGCGGCCGTCGCGGAGTCCCCGGGTGGCGGGCTTGCCAACGTCGTGCAGCAGCGCCGAGAACGCCAGGGTGAAGCTCGGGTCGGGCCCCAGCTCCTCCAGGGTGCGGAGCGTATGGTCCCAGAGGTCGCCGCCGGGGAGCACGGCCTTGTGCTGGGGCAGGCCCTTCATCGGCACCAGGGGCGGCAGGATCGTCGCCACCAACCCGAGCGACTCGGCCAGCTCCATGGCGCGGGCGCGGCTCGGATGCACGAGCATCTTCCGGAGCTCCTGGGCGATCCGCTCCGGCGCCACCACCCGGATCTCCGGCCCCATGGCCGCCACGGCCTCGCGGGTGGCCGGATCGATCGTCAGATCGAACCGGGCGGCGAATCGCACCGCTCGCAGCAACCGCAGCTTGTCCTCGGCAAATCGCTCGGAGGCGTTCCCGATCGCGCGCAGGACTTTCTGCTCCAGGTCGGCCCGACCGCCGACATGGTCGATCACCCGGCCGTCGAGGGGATCGTAGAACATGCCGTTGATCGTGAAGTCGCGGCGCTCGGCATCCTCGCGGGCCGACGAGAACTGCACCGACTCGGGCCGGCGGCCGTCGAGATAGGTGCCGTCGGAGCGGAAGGTGGCGACCTCGACCTCGCCGGCCGGCTTGTGCGGCCCGAGCACGCGCACGACACCGAAGCTGATGCCGACCGGCACCGTGCGTCGGAACAGCTTCATGACCTGCTCGGGTCGGGCGTCGGTCGCGACGTCGAAGTCGGCCGGCGGCTGGCCCAGCAGCAGGTCGCGCACGCAGCCGCCCGCCCAGAGGGCCTCGTGGCCGTGCTCGCGGAGCCGGGCCACCACCTGGGTGGCAAACCACCGCCTGGGGTCGTTCTGCTCCAGATCGTCGTGCTCGGTTGCGCCGGCCGTCATCCTGAGAGCCCTCTGGTTGGCGCCGACGAGCGGCTCCGATGGTTAGACTGCCTGCTCACCTGGCAGGTTCGCGGGACAGGGAGGCGGGGGATGGTGTCCGTCGGCGAGTTCGTGCGGCTGGGCGAGCGGCTCGGCGTGGTCGTGGTCACGGGCGAGTCACTCGGTGGTGACCTGGCCGACCATTCGGGCGTCTGGTTCGGGACCCACGAGCAGGGCCAGCCCGCCGTCTGGCTCGTCCCCACCGACCTGCTAGAGCCGGCGCCGGCCCCGGTCCTCCGGCACTGAGCGACCGGCAGTTGCGATCTCGATCAGGTCTCGGGGTCCAGCGGTTCGCGGCCGTCGGTCTCGATGTCCGTCCCCTCGGCCAGGGGCTCGGCCGATCCATCGGAATCGGTCGGTTCGTCACCGGAATCGGAAACCGATGGCGGCTCCGCGACGGTCCGGAAGGCGACGACGGTGCTGCCGTAGCGGTAGGTTTCCCAGCCGTCGGGGTCGGGCAAGGCGTCGGGCGGGAAGCGGTCGGGCCCCTCGACGACCACGATCGAGCCGGCGGGGGCCCGGCCCAGCAGCAGCGTCAGGCCCTTGCGGAAGCGGTCGGTGTGGTTGCGGTACTCGGCGTAGGGCGGGTCGACGAACGCGAGGATCGGCGACTCGTCGGCCGGGCGGTACGCCCGCAGGAAGCGATACGTGTCGAGCGGCGCCACGGTGCCGACGTCGGCGAACTTCAGGACCGTCAGGTTCCGCCGGATCTGCGCGGCCTGGTCGCGATCGCACTCGACGAACGTGGCGTGGCGGGCGCCCCGGCTCAGGGCCTCGAAGCCGAGGGCCCCGGTGCCGGCGAAGAGGTCGAGCACCGGGCGATCGGCGACCGACTCGCCCAGGATGTTGAAGATCGACTCGCGAACGAAGTCGCTGGTCGGTCGGGTCTTGGAGTGACCGGCCGGCCCGTCGAATTTGTGGCCCCGGCGCAGGCCGGCGATGATGCGCATGGCGAATTGGAGGCAGACCGGCCGGCAAGCGATCGGAACCACGCGGCCGGGACCGTCCCGGGACCGCCGTCTCGCCCGCGTCCGCAGTATAGCCGATCGCCCCCGCCGGGCCGACCGGGCAGCGCGTCGCACGCCCTTCGGTTCGGGTTGACCCGTTTTCGGGGTCGGTCCATACTGCCACGGCCCGAGGACCGACACAGGCGACCGTCGGGGGCACGCCGGCGACCGGCCGATCGGGCCCCGCCGACCGCACTGCCAACGCTCGATGCGACCCCAGGGACGAGGTCGAAGCGGCCCGAGGCCAACCACCCGAGCACTCGCAACCGGATGGCTGGTCTCGCCACGGATGTGGCCGCACGCTCGACCGCAGCGCCAGACAGGGATTGTCATGCTCCGCCCCTCCGCCGCAGCCGTTTCGGCCGCCCTGGTCGTCTCCGCCCTGCTGCCGCTGGCGCCGCTGGCGCGGGCCACCGTCGACGGGCCGCCCGCCGCGATCGCACGCGGGCAGGCCCTGCTGGCGAAGGGGGATGCCGCGGGCGCCGCCGCCGCGCTCGAATCCGCCCTCGTCGGTGCCGATGCCGCCACCCGTCCGGCCATCCGCGAGGCGCTGCGAACCGCCTACGAGCGGGCCGCCGAGCAGGCCGAAGCCGCCGGCCGCACCCGCGAGGCCGAGCACTTCCGCGAGAACCTCGCCATCCTCTCCCGGAAGCCCCGGCCCGCTGCCGGTGCGCCGACGCCCCCGCCCGCGGCGGCCCTCCCGCCGGCGTCGGCGCCGCCGGCCGCACCGCCGCGGCCCGGTGCGGCCCAGGGAATCGCGAATCCGCCGGCACCGAAGCCGCCCACGGTCGAACCCTCGGTGGTCGTGCCCGACGTTCCGCCCAACGACCCAGCCCCCGAGCGTCCTGGCAAGGGCACGACCCGACCCGCCTCGGCCAGCCCGGACCCCGGCCCCCCTTCGGAGCCGCCGGCGCCCCTGCCCCTGCCCCCGTCCGATCCGGCCGTCGAGCGATCCAGCACCGAGACCACCGCCCCGACACCCTCCCCTGCACCGCGTCCCGCCCCGCCCCGCCCCAGCACGAATCCGGCTCCCGCCGGCGAGACCCCGCTCTTCGACCCCGAGGAGCTTGCGAAGCCGCCGGCGGTATCCGCTCCCCCCGCCGCCCGTTCCGGAGGGGCTGCTGCCACGCCGGGAAACCGTTCGGCCCCCGCCGATCCCGACGAGCCGCCCAGCCCCCTGCCCATCGGCGACACCCCGGAACCGGATGAGCCCGCGCCCGCCCGGACGAAGTCGGACCCGGAGCCTACCCTGCCGGCCGAGAGCCCGGAGGAAGAGAACCAGCCCAAGGCGCCGACCGGGCTGAGCGAGGCCGACGCGGCGTTCCGCAAGCGGTCGTACGAGCAGGCCGGAACCTTCTACGGCGCGCTCGCCGACTCCGGAGCCTTGCCCGAGAATCGCAAGGCGGTGTGGGCGTACTGCCTGCGATTCACCGTCGTCAAGCGGATCAACGCCCAGCCCCGGGACGCCGCCGAGTGGCAGGCGATCGCCGAGGAGATCGCGAAGATCCAGGGTCTCGACCCCAAGCACTGGTACGACGAGTACCTCATGAGCCTGGTCAAGGAGCGCTCCAAGGGCGCCGCCAACCCGGCCGCGCCGCGACGGGCCCGGACCCCGGCCCCGGGCGGTGCGCAGTCGCAGACGGCTGGCGCCGGACCCCAGGTCTCGAAGGTTGCGGTCCGCGGCCAGTCGCCGACGCCGCCCGCCGCGCCCGGTCTGATGGCCCGACCCGGTACGGGTGCGCCGCCCGCGGTGCCGGCGCCCGCTGCCGTGCCGAGCAACGATCCCGACGCTGGCCGCTGGCAGGTGCTCAACTCCACGAACTTCCGGGTTTTCCACGTCGATCCCGCCCTGGCCGAGAAGGTGGCCGGCATCGCCGAGGCCACCCGCACGTCCCAGCTCCAGCGGTGGACGGCCACCGACCCGGCCAACCGCTGGTTCCCGGTCTGCGAGATCTACCTGTATCCCAGCGCCCGCGAGTTCAGCGAGCGGACCGGCCAGCCCGAGGACTCCCCGGGCTTCTCCACCTCCGGGCTGATGGCCGGCCGGGTCACGGCGCGGCGGGTGAATCTGCGGACCGACCATCCCAAGATGCTGGCGGCGATCCTGCCGCACGAGGTCACGCACATCGTCCTGGCCGAGCTGTTTCCCGAGCAGCAGATCCCGCGCTGGGCGGACGAGGGCATGGCCGTGCTCTCCGAACCGCAAGACGAGCAGGCCGGTCGGGCCGCCGACCTGCACGCGCCCCTGCGTGGCGGCAAGATCTTCTCGGTCGAGCAGCTCATGGTGATGGACTACCCCGAGGGCAAGCACTGGCCGCTGTACTACGCCCAGAGCATCTCCCTGACCCGGTTCCTGGTCGACCAGGATTCGCCCGTGCGGTTCGTCGAGTTCGTCCGCGACGCCCAGCGCCACGGCTTCGAGGCCGCGCTGCGGCGGCACTACCAGATCCAGACCTACGCCGAGCTCCAGGAGCGCTGGATCGCTTACGCCCGGTCCTCGTCCGAGGGCGCCCCGGGTGTCCGCACCGCCGCCGCCGAGCCCGCCGACACGGACCGCGTTAGTCAGGAGTGAGCGGCCGGCCCGAGCCGGGCCCGATAAGCCTCGAACGCGGCCGCGATCGTCGCGTGGTCGAATTGCTCCTCGCCGTGGATCATCACCGAGCCAGTCGGCTGGAGCTGGACCCGCCAGCCGATGCTGAGGTCGGCCGGGTCGAGTCCGAGCGCGGGCACCGCCAGCAGCAGCCGCAGCCGCTCGCGCTCGACGGGGGCCTCCGCGTCGGCCACCACCATCAGGCACCGCCGGCCGTTGCGATCGCGGACCAGGAAGTCGAGGCGGCCGGTGATGACCGTCGGAGGACCACCCGCGCCGGTGGGCCAGGAGAGCCGCCAGGCCAGGGCCTGCTCCCGCTCGGGGCTCTCGGCCAGATCGCGGTGCATCGGCCCGACGGCCCAGACCGAGAGCCGGCGGGCCGCCCGGGCCACGTCCTCGGGCGAGGGTCGCGGCGTCAGTCGACGGGCGCACTGGGCCACCAGCGCCCCCACCTCGATCCGATCGTTCAGGATCGCCGGTACGCCCAGAGCCGCCCGCACGACGCGATCGGTGCGCGCCGCCAGCGGCGAGAGGCCGGCCGCGGGATCCAGGTCGATCCGGCGTGGAAGCCGAGTCATCAGGCCGGCGTCCTCAGCGCCGATGCGCGTCACCGCCGACCGCTCGATGGTGCGGGCGACGGCCCGGAGCCGGGGCCGTCGGCGGCGTTCTCCGAAGTGCGGCAGGGCGGGCGGCTCGGTGCAGACGACCGAGACCTCGGGCGTCGGAAGACCGTCGGGCAGGGTGGCGAGGCAGGCGCCGGTCACCCGGTCGAACCGCTCGGCGATGAGCTGCATCGCAGGCGACGCGGGCCGGGCCTCGGGGCCGACGGCGGCCGAGAGGACGAGAAGTTCCCGCGCACGCGTGGTCGCGACGTAGAGCAGTCGGTGGGCTTCCAGTCGCTCCTCCTGGGCCTCGATCTCCTTGATACAGACCGAGCCCAGGTTTGCCTCGTCGGGGCCGACCTCGGGTGGATCCTCAGCCACCGGACCGAGCTCGGAGTGAAACTTCACCCGGTCCGAGCCGGGGGGCGCCTTGCGATCGAGGTCGGGTACGACGACGATCGGGAACTCCAGCCCCTTGGACTGGTGGACGGTCATGATCCGCACCGCCTGCCCGGCCTCGTCGGTGGTGGCGGCCTGCTCCTCGCGTGGCGGTTTCCGCAGGTCGGCCCGCAGGCGGGCGACGAAGTCGGCGAGGGTCAGGCCACCCTGGCGATCGAACCGGGCGGCGATTCGCACCAGCTTGCGGCAGTTGGCCCGCTTGCGTTCGCCCAGATACTCGCCCAGCAGCGCGGCCTCGTAGCCCGATTCCGCCAGCGCGCGATCGAGCAGGCGGGCGATCGGTTCGCGGTCCTTGCGAGCCCGCCAGGCACCCAGCAGCCGCGCGGCCCGCTCGACCCGCTGGCGGTCCGTCTCGTCGAGGTCGTTCACCTCGGATCCTCGGGCCAGGCCGGCCGCCAGCTCGCCGCCGCCGGCCTGGGCGAGCCAGTATAGGCCCTCGTCGCTGACCCCGAAGAACGGGCTGCGGAGCACGCCGGCCAGGGCCAGTTCGTCGAACGGGTCCTCGATCGCCGTCAGCAGGTTGATCAGGTCGAGGACCTCTTGCTGCACGAAGAACGCCGCACCGCCCACGACGTAGTAATCCAGGCCCTCGGCGATCAGGGCGTTCTCGTAGCAAGCGGCATCACTGAGCGACCGGAACAGGAACACGACATCGCCGGCGTGCGCCGGCCGCACCCCACCGACGGCCTCATCCCACACCGGCCGGCCCTCGGCGAGCCGCTGCGCGACCCAGCGTGCCAGCCAGCGGGCCTCGACCCGCCGTCGGGCGTCCGCATTGCCTGACTCGTCCTTCGGTCGACCGCCCTGGGCCTCGGACTCGTCGGGCTCGTCACGGTCGGCCTCACCCTCGGCGGCTCCGGCCTCAGTCGCCCAGAGGAAGGTGACGGCGGGCCCGTCGGGGGTCGCATAACGGCTGGAGCGAGGTTCGAGCCGGTGCTCGGCGCCCGGGAAGCGATCGGCGAACAGGGCGTTGACGAACGTGATGATGCCCGGGGCGCTGCGGAAGTTCTCGGTGAGCGCCTTGCGGCCCGCCTCGGGGAACCGGCCGCGATACTCCTCGAAGAGCCTGGGCTCCGCGCCACGGAACCGGTAGATCGATTGCTTGATGTCGCCGACCAGGAAGACACGGCCGCCCAGCAGGTCGGGTGCAGCGAGGCGTTCCAGGATCTCGGCCTGGACGGGATCGGTGTCCTGGAACTCATCGACGAGGACCACCGAGATCTCGGCGGCCAGCCGCTCGCGCACGGAGTCGGGGCCGGTCAGCAGCAGGCGACGGGCGTGGTGGAGCAGGTCGTCGAAGTCGAGCAGGCCGCGATCCCGCTTCAGCCGCGCGTATGCCTCGACCGCCTCGGCAGCCAGCCTGGCGAACTGCCGCGAGCGGCGCGCCGCCGGCACGCTGTCCGCCTCCAGCAGCTTCAGCGTTTCAAGCAGGCCTCCGGCCGCCTTGCGGAGCTTGGCGAGCTCCGACTGGACCAGCGTGTAGACATCCTTCGCTTCCCACGCCTCGGCGCCGCCGGCCCCCTTCACCAGGGCGTACGTCTGCACCTCGGCGAGGGCTTCGTGTGGCGAGCGTGCCTTCGGAAGCGCGGGCACCTCGGACCGGAGCCAGGCGATCCGCTCGTTCATCACGCGGTTGGTGCAGTCGAATTGCCCGAGGAGTTTCAGCAATGGCTCGCCGGCCCGCGCAACCCGGTCGAGGGCCAGCGGTAGGCCCAGGCGCAGCCAGACCTCCCGCCAGATGGCCACGATCGTCTCGGGCTCGGCCTCGGACCAGAGCTGGTAGTCGCGACCGCCACGGTCGGCGATCAGGTCGACGAGCGTCTGCCGCACGACGCGGAGGCTGTAGGCCACCGCCAGCTCGTGCAGGTCCGGGTCGCCCTCGGCCAGCCAGCGCCGGAGGCAGGCGCTCAGCGCCTCCTCGCGGAAGGAGGGGGCGATCGTCTCCTCGAGCACCCCGAAGCCGGGCTCCAGGCCGGCCTCGACGGCGAAGCGCCTGAGGAGCCGGCCACAGCACTCGTGGAACGTGCCGATCGGGGCCGCCTCCAGGCCGCGGAGCACGCCGCGCCAGTAGGCCGGGTCGTCGCCGCGATCGAGCCGGCGTCGGCACGCCGCGCGGACCCGCTGGCGGAGCTCCCGGGCGGCCTTCTCGGTGAAGGTGAGGGCGACGATCGAACCCAGTGGCCGGCGGTCGGGACCTTCGAGATAGCGCAGGTAGCGCTCGGTGAGCACGCGGGTCTTGCCGCAGCCCGCCCCGGCGCTGAGGGCCACGCTGGCCGCGACCACCCCGAGGGCGGCGGCCTGCTGCGGCGTGAGGGGCGGCCCGTCATGCGAGTGGCCGGTCGCCGTCATCGCGAGGGCTCCATCCGGGGCGCCTCGGCCCAGGTCTTGCCCACCTGTCGGATCGGGGTGATCCGGCAGACGTGCTGGAACTCGCACGAGCGCGTGCACTCCTGGTGGCGCGGGGCAACCGGGAAGTGGCCGCGGCGCAGGCGGTCGACCAGGGCCGCAACAAACGCCTCCACCCGCGCGATCAGCTCGTCCCAGTCCCCCCTGGCCTGCAGACCACCGCCCTTGGGCTCGTACATCTTGAGCACCGCCTTGAAGCCGCCATCGCCCAGCTCCCAGTACGCGCCGTCGAGCAGCTCGGCCGGCTGGTCCCGCAAGATCAGATTGCGCACCGCCAGCGCGTACAGGGGAAGTTGCAGGGCCAGTCCAGCGTTCAGATCCTTCTCGCTGAAGCCGTGACCAGTCTTGTAATCGATGACCCGGAAGTACGTCTTGCCGTCGTGGTGCACGAGGTCGATCCGGTCGATCATCCCCTGCAGCCGCACGCCCACCTCGGGTCCACCCAGTTGCAGGCCCTCGAACGGGCCGTCCTCCTGACCGAACTTGACCTCGAAGTCGTGGCAGACCACGTCCAGCGCGGTCTTGCCACGCTTCGGCGTCAGGTAGCTGGCGAACTGGTCGGCGTACCGGGCCCCGGTCCGCAACATTCGCTCGGCGTTGATCCGCCGCAGGCCCGCATCGACGTCACTCGTCGGCGGCGGCTGGTGTTCCAGCTCGGCGAGAATGGCCGGGCCGATCCCATCACGCACGCGGTCGGCCAGGGGCACTCCGTCCTCGGGCACGTCGCGGAGCCGGATGTGCAGCTGCTCGAGCGCGGCATGGGCGGTGTGGCCGCGCAGGATGTGGTCCTCGTCGAACTCCTCGTGGTCCTCGGGCGGCTTCAGACGAAGCACGTGCCGGAGGAAGAACTTGTACGGGCACTCCGCGAGCGTTTCGAGCTGGCTGGCGCTGAAGACCGGACGGCCGGGTCCGAAGCTCTCGGCCAGCCGCGTCACGATCGCGGGGTTGTTGAGGAGCCCGTCGTACGGCCCATACTCCGCCCGGCGATGCCGCTGGTACGAGAGCCCCAGCGCCAGCCCGGCCCCGTCGAGCGCGGGCCGGTGCGCGTCGTGGCCCGCCAGCGTACGCAGGCCGTCGACCTGACCCTCCAGGCAGGCCAGCCCCACCGCCCGCACGCGGGCTTCGGCCGGTGCAATCGCCAGCGACGCGGGCAGGATCGGGTCAAACCGCCGGATCTCGGTCCGGCAGCCGTCCCAGGCCGCGGTCGTGAAGACCTGGCGGACGTCGTCGAGGAACCCCGCCGACAGGACCTCCTGACCCTTCTCGTCGGTCGTCGGCACGATGAACGTGAGCGACTCCTGCGCGGCCGCCACCACGGCCAGGAACCGTCGCATCTCGCGGGCCAGCGCCGCACGGTCGGGCTCGATCCCGCTGTCGTCGTCGGCCTCGGCCGCGGGGGCCAGCAGCACCGCGTCTCGGCTGGGAAAGGCCCCCTCCTCCAGCCCGGCAACGACGATATGAGGCGCCGAGGCGTCCATCAGCTCCACCGCCGTCAGGACCCGCACACTCCCGGGTGCCGGCGGCTCGGACTCGGGGACCAGCTCCCGGGCAATGCCCCGGACCTCCCGGGCGCAGTCGGCCCAGTAGACGGCGGCGCCGGCCTCTCCGAGTCCGTCGAGCACTGCGCCGTGGTCTTCGAGTGCCCCCCAGAGGGACTCCAGCCCGGGAGCCTCGCCGTGCGCCAATCCCAGCCCGGTGGCGACCGCGCGGAGCTTCTCGACCTGCACCGGCCAGGGCACGGCGGCGGACAAGCCGTCGAGCAATCGGACCAGCTCGTCCACGATTGCCAGCGCCCGGCGGGCCCGCTCAGCGCGGCGGAGGCGGCGGTGGTCGAGCGGCTCCCCCGACTCGTCCTCGGTCCGGCCGCGCTCGACGAGTGCGCGACGGATCGCTGGCAGACCACGATAAACCCGCGTCTCGCGGATCTCGGCCGCCGCCTGGGCCAGGGCCATCGGCTCGCGGCTCGCGACCCAGTCGGGCCGGAGCCGGCCGTTCCGGAGCAGGTGCCGCAGGGCACGACTCTCCCACCCCAGCGCGGGCAGCTCGATCGCCGCCAGCAGCGCGGCCACCGCCGGATCGGCTGCCGGCGGGGCCGCGGGGCCGCCGTCGGCTGGCACTCCCCAGTCGTTCAGGGTCGCGACGATCGCCTCGGCCTGCTCGTCCCAGCGCGGCAGCACGACCACCACGTCGTCGGGGTCGGCCCCGGCCTGGAGGCGGTCCAGCACCGTCCGGGCGGCAATCAGGGCCACGCCCTCCCCACGCGGGGCGCCGGAGATCGTGAGACCCTCGGTCGCGTCCGCGGGCGCGGCTCCCGGCGGGCAGAACAGCGAGCGGGACAGTGCCGTCAGGCCACTCGGACGGATCGGGAGCCCGTCGGGATCATCGACCACCGTGCGGAAGCCGTGCTCTTCGAGCCAGTGCTGCAAGCCGACCACGTCGGCGAAAACCTCGCGGCGGTCGTCCTCGGGTTCGAATCCGAGCAGGATCTGGACCGAGCCGGCGCCGGCGGCGAGGGCCTCGATGGCGTGGCGGACGGCCAGGCCGCTGGGGGTCGGGTCGACGATCGTCACTGCGGCCTCGGGCCCGAGCCAGCGGGGGGCCTCGGCCTTCAGCCAGCCGGCGGCCTGGAGGGCGAAGCCCGCCTCATCGTCGCCGTCGAGGCGTTTCAGCAGCCCGCGATAGATCCGATAGACGCCCCACTCGTCGGCCGTGACGCCGGCCGGGATGGGTCCGTCCGGCTTGCGGCCGAGCGCGGCCCAGGCGCGGAAGCGACCGGCCAGGGCCCGGCGGAATCCGGCCGTGCCGGCCAGGTCGCCCAGGGTCGCGAGCCCGCCCTCGCGGCCGGCCCGGTCGATGGCCTCGACCACGACGGCGCGCAGGGCGGCCGGGGAGAGCAGCGTCACGCCGCGATCGCGGTGCCGGCGGGCCTGGGCCCAGAGCTCGGGCCAGGTCCAGCACTCGGCCGGCTCAGGAGACGGCTGGAGCGCCCAGGCCGACTCGACCCGCTCCCGGACCAGGCGATTCGGCACGATCCAGAGCACGCGGGAGCCGGTCGTCGGCTCGGCCAGCGCCCGCTCCCACCGCCTCGGGTCGCACGCCCCGATCCGCAGGAGACGGGATGATGGCATCGGTCGCGCTCCCCCGCTGCTGGGCCAGCGCCAGGGTCACCAGCCCGAGCACCACCAGGTATACAGAAAAATACCAGAGCCGCCCGCCGCGGACAACGCGGACCAGCCAGGTGATCGCCGCGAACCCGACCAGGCCGGCGACAATGGTGGCAACCACGGTCTGGGCGATCAGGCTGCCGCTGAGACCGTCCAGGTCCACCTTCCGGAGTTCGAACACCGCGGCGCCCAGGATGGCCGGCACGGCCAGCAGCAGGCTGAAGCCGACCGCCCAGGTGCGCTGGAAGCCCAGGGCCAGGGCCATGGCGATCGTCAGGCCGCTGCGGCTGACCCCCGGCAAGGGGGCGAACGCCTGGGCGATGCCGATCAGCAGGGCATGCGTGGGCGTCGTCTCGGCCGGTCCGATTGCCCCGCCCTTGAGCCGGGTCGTGATCGCCAGGACGGCGGCCGTGATCAGGAACCCGACGCCGACGGCGGTCAGGCTCTGGAAGGCCTTCTCGATCCAGGGCTTGAAGAACAGGGCATCGGGGACCAGCGGCAGCGTGGCCACGAACACGAGCAGGCCGATGCGGAACAGCTCGGCCCGCGAGAAGCCCGGCGGGACGTCGCTGGCGCCGAACAGGAAGCCGCGAATGCCGTCGAGGATCGGCTGGCGGTAGTAGACGACGATCGCCGTGGCCGTGCCGAGGTGCAGCATCACGTCGAAGAAGAAGTCGAAGCTCGAATGCGTCGCTCCCGCCTGGCTCGCCCGGGGCCAGAGGAGCTGGAACAGGGACAGGTGGCCGTCACTGGAGATCGGCAGGAACTCGGTGATGCCCTGCACCACGCCCAGGATCAGGGATTGCAGCCACTCCATGAGACATCAGGCTCCGCGGGAGATCGTTCGGTGGGGCGTCGGGTGGCAGGGGATTCCGGTGGGCTCACGAGGGCTCGCGGAGGTGCGGCCAGGCGGCGAAGACGTAGATCAGGCCGCTGTAGAGGGTCAGCCCCACGGCCGACCAGGTCAGCGCATCGCGCACCCAGAGCCAGGGGCCCGGCAGCGTCATGCCCAGCGAGAGCAGGATGCCGGTGATCGAGGCGCACTGGAGCACCGTCTTGAGCTTGCCCGAGGTCCGCGCGCCGAAGGCCACGCCCTTGCCCTCGACCATGCTGCGGATCGCCTGCACGATCAGCTCGCGGGTCACGATCAGCGTGATCATCCACGGCGCCAGCCCGGTGTGCGGCACCGGCAGCAGGTGGATGAGCGCCCCGGCGACGATGACCTTGTCGACCAGCGGGTCGAGCTGCCGGCCGATGGCCGTCGCCTGGTTCAGCAGGCGGGCCAGGTAGCCGTCGAGCGCGTCGGTCAGCGCCGCGACCACGAAGACGACCAGGGCCGGCAGGTAGTGCGCGTGGTCAATGAGCGCGAAGACCACGCCGGCCAGCGCCAGGCGGGCGACCGAGAGGCTATTCGGCACGTTCCAGAACCGCGGGACACGGGCATCACGCCCTGCACCGGCGGAGGACGACTCGGAGGCCAGACCCATCACACGACTCTCCCGGTCAGGTCCCGACCGCAACGGCTGTGCGGACGGGACGGTGTGCTGGCGTCAGGCATCGACGATCGGCAGCAGGCTCGAGGATCCCGGGCGCTGTCGGCGAGCCCGAGGGCGGGACTTCCGGCGACTGGGGGGCCGCTCGCCGGCCCTGGCGATCAGGTCATAACCGGCCGTGCCGATGATCTCGCAGGCGATCAGGTCGCCCGGCTCCAGGCCGCTGCCCTGGACGAACACGACGCCGTCGACGTCGGGGGCGTCGGCGAACGTGCGGCCCTGGTAGCCGCCGCGCGGGGACACGGCGTCGATCAGCACGTCGAGCGTCTGGCCGACCAGGCCGGCGTTGAAGCCGAAGGCGATCGGCTGCTGCGTCTCCATGATGGCCGCGACCCGCGTCTGCTTGGTGGCGTCGTCGAGGTGGCCGGAGAGCTTGGCCGCCGGGGTGTCGGGCTCGAACGAGTAGGAGAAGACCCCCAGGCGCTGGAACTTCGTCTCGGCCACGAAGTCGCGGAGCTCCTGGAACTCCGCCTCGGTCTCGCCCGGGAAGCCCGCGATGAAGGTCGTCCGCAGCACCAGGTTCGGGATCGCCGCCCGCATGCGAGCGATGATCAACTCGGTCTCGGCGCGGGTATGGCGGCGGTTCATCAGCTTGAGCATGCGGTCGTTGATGTGCTGCAACGGCATGTCGAGGTACGGCACCACCCGTGGTGTCGTGGCGAGTGCCTCCAAAAGCTCGTCGGAGACGAACTGCGGGTAGTTGTAGAGCACCCGGATCCAGTCCAGGCCGTCGATCTGGCCCAGCTCGGTGAGCAGCTCGGCGAGGCGGGGGCGGCCGTAGAGGTCGAGGCCGTAGTACGTCATGTCCTGGGCGACGAGGTTCAGCTCGCGGACGCCGTCCGCGGCGAGCTCGGTCGCCTCGCGGACGACCTCCTCGATCGGCTTGGTGACGTGCTTGCCCCGCATGAACGGGATCGCGCAGAAGGTGCAGAGCCGGTCGCAGCCCTCGGAGACCTTCAGGTAGGCCAGGTGTCGGGGGGTGATCCGCAGCCGGGCCGTGTCCTCCTGGGCCCGCACCGGGGCCGGGCGGAACAGGCTGCGCTGCTCGTCGAGGCCACCCTGGATGATCCGCTCGGCGATCTCGACGATCGACTCGCGGGCGTGGACCCCGAGGATCTGGTCGACGTCGGGAACCTGCTCCCGGAGGAGGTCCTTCTCGCGCTCGGCAAGGCAGCCGGCGACGAGCACGCCCTTGAGCTCGCCAGCCTTCTTGCGCTCGAGCATCTCGCGGATCACGCCCAGCGACTCCTGCCGCGCCGAGTCGATGAACCCGCAGGTGTTGATGATCACCAGGTCGGCCTTCTCGCCCTCGGGGACGAGGGTGTACCCGTCCCTGGCGAGCAGTCCGAGCATGCGCTCCGAGTCGACGAGGTTCTTCGGGCAGCCGAGGCTGACGAAGGAGATGGTCTTGGCGGCAGGCTTGGGCCCGGTCCCGTCGTCACTCATCGGCAATGCTGGCTCCTGGACAAAAGGTACTCCAGTCTAGAAGGCCCGCCCCGGCCGTGGGAAGCCCCCATCGGGCCGTGAGTCGGCAATGCAACGACGCCCGGCGCGGGCCGCAGGGCCAGCGCCGGGCGTCGAAGGGAGTTCGGACGCGAACGGGACCGGGGCCGGGTCGAGACCGGCCGGCGGGGCCGGATCAGACCTGGAACGAGCTGCCGCAGCCGCAGCTCTTGACCACGTTCGGGTTGTTGAAGACGAAGCCGCGCTTCTCCAGGCCGTCATAGAAGTCGATGACCGTGCCGTCGAGGTACGGGTCGAACTTCTTCTCGACGGCGAGCTTCACGCCGTGGAACTCGGCGATCCGGTCCTTGTCCGTGATGGCCGTGTCGAAGTTCAGCTCGTAGGAGAAGCCGCTGCAGCCGCCGCCCTTGACGCCGACGCGCAGGACGGTGTCGGCCGGCAGGTTCTGCTGGGTGATGATCGCCTGCACCTCGCGGGCGGCCTTCTCGCTCAGGGTCACGGGCATCGGTCGACTCCTCGCCCGCAGCAGACGCGGGCCATGGAAGTGGGCGGGGGAAGCCGGGGCAAAGCCGGTGGAGATCACGACAATCGGTCGACGGCCGGCGCGACCCCAGTCAAGGGCCCGCTCGCCGGACGTTCCGAGCAATCGTATCTCCGGTACGCCCGATCATCAAGGGCGGGCACCGCCGGCCCGGGGGTTCCAGGCCGCCGGACCCCGCGGGACCCGGGCCCAGACCCGCGCCGGAAACCCGTCGAGTCGGCATCAGCCGCCCTGCCGGGACACCCAGAGCGGGCTCTGGGCCCGCAGCCGCGCGACGTGGGCGGCGACCGTCTCGACGGTGTAGTCGATCTCGGCCTCGGTGGTGAACCGCCCCAGGCCGAACCGCAGGCTGGCGCGCGCCAGGTCCTCGTCCAGCCCGAGCGCCGTCAGGACGTGGCTCGGCTCGGGCACGGCCGACGAGCAGGCGGCCCCGGACGACACGCAGACGTCGCGCATCCCCAGCATCAGGGCCTCGCCGTCGACGTAAGCGAAGCTCAGGTTCAGGTTTCCGGGCAGACGCTCGGTCGGGTGGCCGTTGAGGGTGATCGACTCGACCCGCCGGGCCAGGCCCTCGTGGAGCCGATCCCGCAGGTGGCCAATCCGGGCCGCCTCCGGGGCTCGCTCCGCCAGGGCCAGCTCGGCCGCCGCCCCCAGGCCGACGATCCCTGGCACGTTCAGGGTCCCGGCGCGGAAGCCGCGCTCCTGGCCGCCGCCCTCGAACAGCGGGGTCAGGCGCACCAGCGGGTTGCGACGCCGCAGGTAGATGGCGCCCACGCCCTTGGGGCCATAGAACTTGTGCGCCGCCAGGCTGAGCAGGTCGATCCCATCGGCCTCGACATCGACCGGCAGCTTGCCGACGGCCTGGGTGGCGTCGGTATGCAACAGGATCTGGCGGTCCTTACAGAGCCGGCCGATGCTGCGGATCGGGTTGATCGTGCCGACCTCGTTGTTCGCCGCCATGATCGAGACCAGCACGGTCTGGTCGGTCAGGGCGGCCGCCACCGCCTCGGCCGAGATCTGCCCGGTCGGGTCGGGGTCCAGGAACGTGACCTGCCAGCCCTCGCGGACGAGATGCTCCATCGGGTCGAGCACGGCGTGGTGCTCGATGGCCGACGTGACGATGTGCCGCCCCTTCTTTGCCAGGTGCGGCAGGGCCCCCCGCAGCGCCATCATGTTCGCCTCGGTCGCGCCCGAGGTGAAGATCACCTCCTTGGGGTCGGCCCCGATCAGCGCGGCCACCCTCTCGCGTGCCGCCTCGACCGCCGCCTCGGCATCCCAGCCATAGCGGTGCGACGTGCTGGAGGCGTTGCCGTACAGGTCACAGAAGTACGGCAACATCGCCTCCAGCACCCGGGGATCGGTGCGGGTGGTGGCGTGGTTGTCGAGGTAGATGGGCAACGTGACCATGGCGGTCTCCGGCGATTCGGGCGTTCCTCTCCCCGTGTGATCGTAGGTCGCCGCCGCACCCGGCAGCAAGCGCCCGGGTCTCGGCGCGGCCGCCGGGAATTTTTCTGCGCACCTGGGCGGGACCGTGGCATTAACCTTCACGACAGGACCCGATCTGGCAGCCCCGAGGCCCAGGCGTCATGACCACCGAGGCGGCAACCCCGACCGACCGCGCGTTGCTCGATCGCTTCTGCGCCGACCGCGATGAGGCAGCCTTCCGCCAGCTCGTGGCCCGGCACGAGGGCATGGTCCGCGCCATCGCACGCCGGGTCCTGGGCGATCCAGCGGCCGCCGACGACGTGCTCCAAGCTACCCTGTTCGTCCTCGCCACCCGGGCCGACCAGCTCCGCCGGCAAACCAGGTCCCTCGCCACCCTGGGGC
Organism: uncultured Isosphaeraceae bacterium; assembly: GCA_964624465.1. Classification (GTDB taxonomy): domain Bacteria; phylum Planctomycetota; class Planctomycetia; order Isosphaerales; family Isosphaeraceae; genus CAZUZD01. Next base: position 22,635 of record CAZUZD010000005.1, on the reverse strand, counting down.
CCTGGCTCAACCGGGTGGCCACCAACGCCGCGCTCCAGGTCCGGCGGTCGAATCAGGCCCGAACCCGGAGGGAGCAGGTGATTGCCCGCCACCGACCGACCCGCGCCCTGCCGCCCGAATCCGACACCGCCGAGGCCTTGCCGGTGCTCGATGAGGAGCTGCTCCGGCTCCCGGAACGATTGCGGGCGCCGCTGGTGCTCTGCTGCCTGGAAGGCACCCCGATGCCCGAGGCGGCCGCGGCCCTCGGGGTCAGCTTCGCCACCGTGAGGCGGAGGCTCGACGAGGCCCGGGAACGGCTCCGCAGCCGGCTGATGCGCCGCGGAGTCGCCCTCTCGGCCGCCGCACTGACCCAGATCCTCGACGATTCCGGCGCCCGTGCCGCCACTACGGAGCCGCCCGGCTTCCACGTAGCCGAGCCGCTCCGGCTCCAGGCCAGTGCACTGGGGCAGTCGGTGCTCGACCGGATGGATGGACTCGCCTGGCGCCGGCGCATCGCCACCGGCGCGGCCTGGGCGAGCGTGCTGCTCCTCGGGCTGGGCCTGGCCGCGGCGGGCCCCCGACTCCGGGTTCCGGGCCCCGTGGCCCCCGAACCCACCCCCGTCAGGAGCCAGCCGCCCCGTGGGGTCCATCCCGCGGACCCCGTCGACCCGGTCGTCGCTCCCGCGGAACCCGGCGCGCTTGCCGACCCCGGGGACCCCGCCGAGCCCGACGCCGGCGAGGGCTTCTTCGTGGCCGAGATGCAGGTCAACGGCGTGATGACCCGCTTCGACGACCGGGCCGCATTCGATCGGGCCCTGCGTGCCCAGGGCCTCGCCACGAGACCGCCGACCCGATCGAACGCACCAGGCGAGCCGCTCGATTCGCGGTCGTCGTCGCCGTCGACGGCCACGGTACTGCCGTCGGGCGTTCGCGTGCAGGGCGGGGCGATGGCGGGCGGATCGGCCTCGGTGAGCGTGACGGCCGGGGCACGCTGCTGCTGCGAGCGGTTCAAGGGGCGGTCGTCGTCCCGGACCCCGGCCGCCCGGCCGAGATCCTGTGACTGCCGCCCCTGCCCCAGCTTCCCGGAGCCGGCCGACACTTCGAAGCGGTCACGCTGACCAGCCCCACCTCCGGACATCGCCCCGACGAGCGGCGGCATCGCTCCGATCCACACACACCGCATCGCTCCCACTGGAGGCCTCCGATGCTGATTGCAGACGCCCTGCTCGTGCTGGCCCTGAGTCCGCTGATCGGGCCCGAGCCCGTCGCCGAGACCGTCGTGCTCAAGGACGGCACGGTGCTCCGTGGCCTGGTCACCGCAACCGACCCGAGAGCCGGGACCACGCTGGTCGTGCGCCGGGAGTGGGTCCAGGAACATGCCCCCGATTTTCTGGCCCGGTGGGACGCCGATGCGGCCCCGCGCCAGCAGCGAGCGGTCGAGCAACGTCGCACCCGCCTCCGAGCCTGGCGGCGGGAGCGTGCGGCCGCGGCCGAGGCCGGCGACCGCGTGCTGGCCGCCATCGATCGGGCCCTGGCCCGACTCGACGATGGCGCCGAGGCCGCCGAGACCCCGCTGATCGCGGTCACGATCTCCCCCCGCGACCTGCGCCGGGTCGACCGGCAGCCGGCGCGCAGCGTCCGGTTGCTACGGCAGGCCTGGCGAGCCGAGTTCGCCGATCCGGAGGCCATGACCCTCCCCGAGCTCGAGGCCGCCCTCATGGGCCGTGGCTTCGACCTGGCGAACACCGATCCCGTGCCGCTGGCTGACCGGCTCCCCCTGCCCGTCGAGTCGGACGCGCGCTGGCGGGCGCGACGGGCCGCAACCGAGGTGCGATCCGAACCCGGGCTCCGGTTCGTCCAGAGCGGGAACCTGTTCCTGCCCGAGCCCGATGCCGGAGGGATCCCGATGATATTCCAGGCCGGCGGGTTCGGGAACTTCAACGCCGACGGCCCGGGAAATCCGGGAGTGGACGGCCGCGAGGCTGCGCTGCGGGGGATCGCCGCCCGGGGCCGCACCGGGGCAATCGTGAGGCGCCAGCGCGTCGCGTCGAACCCGGACGCCGCGACCGTCGAATATGAACTGATGGTCCGGCAGCCCAACGGCCGCTGGACCCCCTTCGGCACGGCCGCGAGCACGATCCGGCCCGCCGACCTGACCCCCGCCGATCGCCAGGCGCCCGGCGGGTTCCAGATGCAGATGTCCTCGTTCAGCTTCGAGTTCGGTCCGAATGGCGCGGTCTCGCGCGAGGAGCGCACCCCGCCCGACCTCGGCCCCATGCTCCAGAAGGCGACCACCCGGGCCCGCGCCCGGTTCGACGCCGAGCTGGAGGGACTGGCCCTGCCGCTGGATTGATCCGACGACCGCGTGCCCCGCACACTCGACGCAACCCGCCCGCCCACGCCGTTGCCGCCATGTTTCGCTGAAGGAACCCGACGCGAAATCCGGTTCGGACAAACGTCGGAATCCGGTTCCCCGGGGGCGGTGTCGGGGGCTATAATGCAAGCGACCCGGGGGGCCAGTGCGCCCGGGGTGATTCGCTGGAGGAGTCCGCGCCATGGCATTGACGGCTCAGCCGCAGCCCGAGGGCAAGCTGCTCAACTTCGAGCAGTACATCGATCACCAGATCGGCCAGGCGCGGGCCAAGATCCGCTGGACCGATGTGCTGACGGCCCTCGTGACCCTGAGCGTCTTCGCGCTCGGCGTGCTCTTCCTCGAAGTCATCATCGACCACAACTTCGGCCTGCATGTCGGGCTCCGGGTGGCGGTGCTGGCCATCGGGATGATCGTCGGGCTGACCTACACGGCGCTCCGGATCGTGCAGCCGATGGTGCGGCGGGTGAATCGCTACTACGCGGCCTCGACGATCGAGTCCACCGATCCGAAGTTCAAGAACAGTCTGATCACCTACCTCGATCTGGCGCGACAGAAGGGTGAGGTTCCCAAGTCGTTCCTGGCCGCCGTCGAGGCCAAGGCGGTCGAGGACCTCACACACGTCGAGATCGATGGCGTCGTCGACCAGCACCGGCTGATCCGCACCGTCTATGCGCTGGCGGCGGTGGTCGTCCTGTTCTGCCTGTACTCGCTGCTGACGCCCAAGAGCATCCTCGACTCCACCCGGCGTGCCTTCCTGTCCGACGTGGCCCGGCCGACGAACACACGGCTGGTCAACATCAAGCCCGGTGACGACCCCAAGCGGTCGGCCGTGGTGGCGGGCTCCAACGTCGAGTTCTCGGCGGAGATCCACGGCACCCGGCCCGAGGCCGTGCAGCTGCACTACAGCACCGACGGCGGCAACTTCTTCGCCGTCCAGGACCTCGCCCGCGGCAAGTCGGACTACGACCCCTGGACCACCCTGCTCCGCGACGTCCAGACCACCGGCGGCGCCAAATCCGTCCAGTACTACCTCACCGGCGGCGACGCCGAGTCGAAGCGCTACCAGCTCAGCGTGCGCCCGACGCCCATGATCCTCGACGTCGAGCACAACCTGGACTTCCCCGACTACATCGAGGAGGAGCGGGTCGCGGCCGGCCAGCCCCGCGCCGTCGAGGGCGCGCCGGGCGGTAACGTTGAGGCCATCGAGGGCACCGTAGTCCTGATCCGCGCCCGGACCAACGAGCCGGCGCAGTCGGCCCGCATCGAGTTCGGCAAGGGGCCCCAGGGCGCCGACCGGGCGAAAATTGACCTCGATGTCGACAAGAGCGACCCGTACCGGATCAGCGGCAAGTTCCCGCTGCTCGACGACCGCTCGTACGTGATCAAGTTCGAGACGACCGAGGGCGAGCTGAACCGCAACCCGGTCGTCTACGACCTGCGGGCGATCCCCGACCGGCCGCCGACGGCGCAGTTCGTCGCTCCCGAACCGATCGTGAAGGTGGCCGCCAATGCGCCCCTGGCGATCCGGATGAAGGCGACCGACGACCACGGCCTCCGCAAGGCCACGCTCCACGTCCGCCAGGGCCGCGAGATCCTCCAGCCCGCCCGCGACTACCTCGATGGTCGCAAGGACCGGCCGGCCGAGTTCGCCCAGGACGACACGCTCGACCTGGCGGCGCTCAAGGTCCAGCCCGGCACCCGGTTCGAGTACTGGCTGCAGGTCGCCGACACCAAGCGGCCCTCGGCGAATACGGTCGAGACGGCGCACCAGGTGGTCGAGGTGATCGAGCCGCTCAAGCCGGCCGACCTGGAGAAGGCCCGGCAGGAGCAGGAGAAGGTGGCCAGCGAGCCCCCTCCGGCCGACCTCCAGCCGCCGCCGCCCCCCGTGCCACCCGTCGACACCCCGCCGCAGCCGCTCAACCAGGAAAAACCGGCGCCCGAGCCGGTCCGGCCGCCGGACACCAAGAACGCCCAGCCCCGCGACCCTAACCAGGCGCCCGGCGACCCGGCCAGCGAGGACCCGGCACCGGCCGATCAGCGGCCGCGTGAGCCCGAGGCTCGTGACCAGATGACGCCCGAGGACCGCGAGCGTCTCGAACGCCTCCAGCGCGCGCTGCAGCAGGCCCGGCAGCAGGATCAGCCCCAGGCCAACCCCGACCAGCCCAACGCCGAGCGCGGGGATCAGCCGCCCCAGCAGGGCGATCCGAACGGCAACGAGCCGCCCCAGGCGGGCAACCAGGCCGGCCAGAAGGGCGAGCAGGGTCAGCCGCAGGGTGGCCAGGACAACCAGGGCGGCCAGCAAGGGAATCAGGCCGGTCAGCCCCAGGGCGGTCAGCAGGGGAACCAGGGCGGTCAGCAGCCGCAGGGCAGCAACGCGCAGGGCGGCCAGCAGAGAGACGGCAACTCGGTCTCCCGGGCCAACCCGGGCGCCCCGAACGGTAACAACGCCCCGCGCCAGGCGGCGGAGGGCTCGAAGCCGCAGGACCGCCAGCCGGCCGGTGCCGGTGCGCCCCAGCCCGGCGACCGCGCCCAGGACCCCGCCGGGGCCCGCGACCCGAACGGCCCGAAGCCGCCCGCCGAGGCCGGCAACCCCAAGGCCGGGGGCCAGCAGCAGCCCGGCCAGAAGGGCGCGACGCCGGAGGGCTCGAAGCCCAAGGCCGCTCAGAATCCGGCGCCTGGCCAGGCGGGCTCGAAGCCGAAGGCCGGCGAGCCGGGCGCGGGGGAACCGAACAGCCCGAAGTCTCCGGAGCCGGGTCAGGCCGGCCAGGACAATGCCCAGGCGGGCAACCGTCCGGACGGTCAGCCGAACGCGAAGGGCGCCCAGGCTCCCGGCGCGAACACCAGGCCGAAGACGCCTCAGGCGGGTCAGCCGTCCGGCGGGGCCAGTCGGCCTGACGGAGGCGCCGAGACCAAGGCCCAGCAAAAGGGCGCGGCCGGCTCCCCCGATTCGCAGCCGAAGGGCGAGGGCTCCGATCCCGCAGCCGCCGAGGGGAATCCGCCCGGCCAGAAGCCGAACCAGGGCGGGCCCCCCAAGGGCCAGAAACCTCAGGATGCCGCCGCTTCCAAGGGACAGAAGCCCCAGGATGCCGCCGCTTCCAAGGGCCAGAAGCCGCAGACCGGGGCCGCCACCAAGGGTCAGAAACCGGAATCCGACCCGAGCCAGGCCGGACCGGGCGCCGATGGGGCCCAGGCCGGTCAGGATCCGAAGACGGGCGAGAAGCCGGGCCAGAAGGGCCAGACCGGCCAGGGCCAGGATGCGGCCAACGGTGGCGACCCGGACGCCAGCCAGGCCGGCGAGCCCGGCTCGAAGGGCACGGACCCGAAGGCGAAGCCCGACGGCGCCCGGCCCCAGGCCGGCGCGAATCCGAAGCCCGGCGACATGCCGGCTGGCCCCGACGGCAAACCTGGTCAGAAGGGCGAGGGTCAGGACGCGGCGGCCGATCCCGACCGTCAGCCCGGCGACACTCCCGCCGGCCAGCCTGCCGGCGCCAGGCCGCCGCAGCCGGGTCAGCAGGGTGGCCAGCCCCCCAAGGGTCAGCAGCCGAACCCCGGCGCGAAGCCCGAAGGTTCCCAGCCCGGACAGCAGGGCGAGCCCAATGCGGATGCGGCCGGCGAGAAGGGCAACCAGGCCGGACAGAAGGGCGACCCGGGTAATCAGGCCGGAGCGAAGGGGGAGCAGGCTGGCCAGAAGGGGGAGCAGTCCGGCGAGAAGGGCAACCAGGCCGGTCAGAAGGGTGAGCAGTCCGGAGTCCAGGCTGGTCAGAAGGGGGAGCAGCCCGGCGAGAAGGGCGATCAGGCTGGTCAGCAGGGTGAAGCGGGTGGCGAGCCCGATGCCGGCCAGGGTGCGCCGAACGGCGATCAGCCCGGCCAGAAGGGCGAGCAGAGCGGCGGTCAGCCCGGCCAGAAGGGTGCTCAGGACGCCGGTCCGCCGGGCGCCCAGGATGCCGGGCAGCCGGGTCAGAAGGGCGGGCGGCCCGATCCGAAGGGGACCCAGGCCGGTCAGAAGAGCGGACAGAGCGGCGGGCAGCCCGGCCAGCAGGGTGAGATCCCGGGCCAGCGTGGGCCTGGTCAGGGCGGCGAGCAGTCGCCTCAGCAGGGCGCCAACGGGTCCCAGCCCAAGGCCGGCGAGCCGGGTCAGAAGTCGGGGGCAGCGGGCGAGCCCGGCTCCGAGGAGGGGACCGATCCGGCCGGCGAGGCGACTGGCCAGAAGGGCCAGCGTGGCCAGGGTCAGGGCCAGAAGCCGTCGGGCGATGCGAAGGACCCGAGCGGCAAACCTGAAGCCGGCGAGGGCGGTGAGGGTGGCGAACCCGGCAAGTCCGACGCCGGGCGACCCGGTCCGAAGAACGGCATGACTCCCGCCGGCCAGCCCGGTGAGAAGGGTGGCGAGCCGGGCGACGCCGAGTCTGGTCAGGGTGGCGAACCGCAGGGGCAGGATCAGGCCGGCCAGGAGGGCGATCAGCCCTCGGGAGCCGCGGGCCAGAAGGGTGGACAGCCCGGTCAGAAGGGTGAGCCGGCCGGCCAGAAGGGCGAGCCCGGTGGCGGCCAGACGGGCGAGCAGGGTGAACAGGCTGGCCAGCCAGGTGAGTCCGGCGGGCAGAAGGGCGAGCAGGCCGGCGAATCGGGTGGAGAGGAAGGCGGGCAACCCGGTCAGCAGGGACAGCCCAAGGGCGGTCAGTCTGGCCAGAAGGGTGGCCAGGGTGGCAAGCCCTCGGATCAGCCCAAGGCTGGCGGTGAGAAGGGCCAGGGCAACCCGCAGCAGAAGGGCGACCCCGCCGGCGGTGACGAGAGCGCGGATGGCGCGCCCGGCGAACAGGCCGGCCAGCAGGGTGAACAGCCCGGCGGGCAGCAAGGTGGTCAAGAAGGCGCCCAGGGTGGCCAGAAGGGCGGACAGCAGGGCGCTCAAGGTGGTCAGAAGGGTGGACAGCAGGGCGCCAAGGGTGGGCAGCAGGCCGCTCAAGGTGGACAGAAAGGCCCCCAGGGTGGTGAAAAGGGCGGCCAGCAAGGCGGCGACGAAGGCGGGCAGTCCGGCGGACAGAAGGGCGAGCAGACCGGTGGCCAGAAGGGTGGTCAGCAGGGCGGGCAGCCCGGCGGCCAGAAGGGTGGTCAGCAGGGCGGGCAGCCCGGCGGGCAGAAGGGTGGTCAGCAGGGCGGGCAGCCCGGCGGGCAGAAGGGTGGTCAGCAGGGCGGGCAGAAGGGGTCCAAGCCCGGTCAGGGCCAGGCGCCCGGAGGTCCGACGTCGGAGGACGGCGGGGCGGCCGGCGGCGGTCGCGAAGGCATGGCCAACCTGCCCGATCTGAAGCCGAACGACCCGACCCGCTTCGAGAAGCCCGATGCCCCCGCCGCAGCCCCGGCCGACAATGGTGGCCCGGCTCCCGCGCCCGACAGCGGCCGGACCGGCTCGGATGTCGTCGTCCGCCGGGTCAAGGAGATGCTCGAGAGCGGTCAGGACACCAAGGCGCTGGAGCAGGCCACGGGCATGACCCGCGCCGAGATGGAGCAGTTCGTCCGCAAGTTCGAGAAGCCCGAGGATCGCGGCCCGGCCGGCGAGGGCCAGCAGATCGAGGGCGACCTGCGCGACGACAAGACCCTGCAGGCCAACCAGGAGATCGGCGGCCGGATCAAGGCGCCGATGGTCAGCGGCTCGAACCGCCGCGGGCCCGAGTCGTTCGTCCGCGACACCCAGGCCGACCAGACCCAGGGTGTCCGCATCGAGGCCCCTGCCGAGATCCGATCGCGGTTCGAGGCCTATCAGAACAGCATCTCCCGTAGCCGCCGCACCCCGGCCGGCGGCGGCAAGTGATCGCGACCCGTCCGCGCTGAGCGACCGCGATCCCCGATCGGCCTCGGCCCCGCGCAGCGACCCCGGTCGTGGCGCGGGGCCGCTGGCGTTCCGACCGGCGCCGCTGGCCCGGTGCCGGCCGGGGCCGATTTGCCTACAGTGGGGTGGCCTCCAGTCCGGGTGCGCCCGCCGACTGACCGCCGCCAGCCCGAGCCGAGACCGTGCCGATGTCCTCTCCCCTGGACCTGCCCCGCCGCTACCTGACCGCCTTCGACCTGCGGGAGCTGCCGCATCACTTCACCGACGTGCTGGTCATCGGCGGCGGCCTGGCGGGCCTGCGGGCGGGCCTGGGCATCCCGGCGCCCTTCCGGGTGCTGGTGGTGACCAAGGATGAGGTGCGCGAGAGCAACAGCACCTATGCCCAGGGCGGCATTGCCGGCGTGCTCGACCCCGAGGACCGGTTCGAGGACCACATCGCCGACACGCTCGCGGCCGGCAAGGGCCTGTGCAATGCGGACGTCGTCGCCATGGTCGTGCGCGAGGCGCCCCGGCGGATCGCCGAGCTGATGGCCTGGGGCACGCGGTTCGACGAGGAGGACGGCCAGGTGGCCCTCGGCCGCGAGGGCGGCCACTCGCACGCCCGAATCGTGCACGCCCTGGGCGACGCCACCGGCCGCGAGGTCATGCGCGCCGTCATCGAGCAGGCCGGGAAGGCGCCCAACCTCAAGATCTGGCAGAACAGCTTCACCATCGATCTCCTGACGCACGACGGCCGCTGCCGGGGCGCACTCGTCTGGGACCGGCGCCGGGGGGCCTCGCTGGTCTGGGCCCGGGCCGTGGTGCTCGCCACCGGCGGCGCCGGCCAGCTCTACCGCGAGAGCACCAACCCCGAGATCGCCACCGCCGACGGCCACGCCCTGGCCTTCCGCGCCGGGGCCGAGCTCCGGGACCTGGAGTTCATGCAGTTCCACCCCACGGTGCTCTACGTCGCCGGCTCGTCGCGGCACCTGCTCACCGAGGCCATCCGCGGCGAGGGGGCGTACCTCCGCGACCGCAATGGCGAGCGGTTCATGCCCCGGTTCCACCCGATGGCCGAGCTCGCCCCGCGCGACGTGGTCTCGCGCGCCATCGTGAGCGTGATGAGCCAGACCCAGCACCCGTGCGTCTATCTGGACCTCTCGCACCTCGACCCGACCCACGTCCGGTCGCGATTCCCCGGTATCGCCGAGCTCCTGCGGCGGTTCGACCTCGACCTGACCCGCGACCCGATCCCCGTCCGCCCCGGCGCCCACTACTTCATGGGCGGCGTCACGGTCGACGACCGCGGCCGCAGCTCCCTGCCCGGCCTCTGGGCCGCCGGCGAGGTCACCTCCAGCGGCCTCCATGGCGCCAACCGGCTGGCCTCGAACAGCCTGCTCGAAGGCCTCGTCTACGGCGCCCGCGCCGCCGAGGACATCGCCACCGACCTCCGCGAGGCCGGCCCGGTGCGGCTCGAAGTGCCCACTCTCGACCTCGATCCGGCCCCGACCGCCGCCACGGCCAACGGCCGCGAGCCGCTCGACCTGGCCGACGTCCGCAACGCCCTCCGCTCCCTGCTCTGGCGCCAGGCGGGCATCTCCCGCGAGGCCGGCGGGCTCCGCGACGCCGCCCGCCAGGTCGAATCCTGGTGCGGCTACGCCCTGCCCCAGGCCTTCACCGAGCCGACCGGCTGGACCCTTCAGAACATGCTCACGGTGGGACGTCTGATCATCGATGCGGCCCTCCGTCGTGAGGAGTCGCGCGGCGTGCACACCCGCAGCGACTTCCCCGAGACCTCCCCCGCCTGGGCCCGGCACATCGCCTACCAGCGTCACGACCTGACGCCCAGCGCCCGCGGCAGCCGCGACGCCTGATGCGCCGCCCGGCCCCCGGTCGACAAGAAACTTGATCCGGGGCGAACTCCAATCCCTTGCCAGCGGGGATCCGCCCCTCTTAAAATACCACGCATGCAACCACACACCGACCAGCAGGGCTCCCGGCCGATGGGCGGGGACCGCGGCCTGGGGTGGGCGGGGTTCCGGGAGCGCGTCCGATGCGACAGAGCGAGCGACAGGTCCGGCGGCGGCAGCGCAGCGGCATTGCGAAACTCGAGTGGCTGGAGGGTCGCCAGCTCCTGGCGGCACCCGACATCTCGGCGATTGCCAACGTGAGCGTGCCGGCGGGCAAGACGCTGTTCGTCCCGGTGGCGGGCTCGGACGCCGATGGCGATGCCATCACCTACAGCGTCAGCAGCTCCAATAGCGAGGTGACGGCGCAAGTACGCTCCGGCCACCCGTTCCTCAAGATTGCGGTGGCTGGCTACGGCGACCTGATCTTCCAGCTCTTCGACGACCTGGCGCCCCAGACCGTGCAGACGATGACGTCGCGGCTGGGCTCGATCAGCGACCAGGAGTTCTACCGGGTCATCAAGGACTTCGTGATCCAGGGCGGCAACTCCAGCGACACGAGCACCGCCTTCGCGGACGAATTCGCCCCCGGCGCGATCTTCACCGGCTCCGGCCAGCTGGCGATGGCGAACAGCGGCAAGGACGCGAACACCTCGCAGTTCTTCGTCACCGTGGGCCCGCAGCGGTTCCTCGACTTCAACCACACGATCTGGGGCCAGCTCGTCCGCGGCCAGGACGTGCTGACGGCGATCAACTCCACGGCCACCAACGCCAACAACCGGCCCACCACGGCGGTCGAGATCACCAGCGTCAGCCTCGTGACCAACACCACCGACACCGTGCTGGTGCTCAAGGCCCCGGCCGGCGCCGGCCAGTCGACGATCACCGTCACGGGGACCGATCCGGACGGCAACACGACCACCGAGACGTTCGACGCCAGCTACGCCGCCGACACGACCAACGATCCCCCGATCCTCGGCCCGGTCTCGAACCAGACCACGGCCATCGGGATCCCGGTCAACTTCGGCCTGACCTCGACCGACCTGGAGAACGACCCGGTCGAGTACGCCGCCACGATCCTCAGCGGCGGCGGTACGGCGACGGTCAGCGGCAGCACGGTCACCGTCACCCCGCCGGCCGGCAGCACGACGCCGATCGTCGTCCGCGTGGGCGTGAAGCAGCAGGGCGCCACGAGCCGGGGCTCGACCTCCGATCCATACGACTACCAGACGATCACCGTCAGCTCGGTGAACCCGACCCTGACGGCCCAGGGCGTGGCGGTGACCGGCACGGCCAACGCGACTTTCACCGGCACGGTCGCCCGGTTCACAGCCAGCCCGTCGAGCCCGGCGTCCGCCTACACCGCCACGGTCAGCTTCGGCGACGGCACGACCGGGACCGGCACGGTCGTCGCCACGGCGACCGGCTTCGACGTGGTGGCCTCGCACCAGTACACCGCCACCGGCAGCTTCCCGATCGGCGTGGCCATCCAGGGCCCCGGCACCGCGACGGCGTCGGCCAGCACCACCGCGACCATCGCCGCCGCCCAGGCCGGCACCCTGGGCCTGAGCGTCACCGACGCGCCCGACCCGATCGCGGTCGGCCAGCCACTGACCTACACGGTCATCGTCACCAACCCGAGCGCCACCGCCAACGCGGGCGTGACGCTGACCCAGACGCTGCCGGCCGGCGTCACGTTCCTGTCGTCGAGCATCACGCCGTCGTCCAGCAGCGCCGGCCAGGTGGTGATCCCGGTCGGCGACCTGGCCGCCGGGGCCAGCCGCACGGTGCAGATCTTCGTGACCCCGACGGCGGCCGGCAACATCGCCAGCACCTTCACGGTGTCGTCGCCCACGACGACCACCCCGGTCACCGACACCGAGCTGACGGTCGTCACCGCCAGCACGACCACCAACCCGACCACCGGGCCGCAGATCGTCGACCTCAGCCGCCAGGGCATCCACACCGACCCGACCCGGATCACGCTCGGCTTCAACGCCGACCTCGACCCCACCCGCGCCGAGAACCCGGCCAACTACCGGCTCATCTCCCCCGGCAAGGACAAGACGCTGGGCACGCGGGACGACGTCGTGGTGCCGATCGTCTCGGCCACCTACGACGAGGCGACGCAGACCGTCACCCTGGCGCCGAGGTACCGCCTGAACTGGTACGACTTCGCCCAGGTCCGAGTCATGTCCGGTGGCGCCTCGGGGCTGATCGACACCGACGGCCGGGCCCTCGACGGCGACCGGAACGGCCAGCCCGGCACGGACTTCATCGCCCGGTTCGCCCGAGGGGTGTACTTCGACCTGGCCGACCGCCTGGCCCGCGCCGACGCCCTGTTCAACGGCCAGCAGGTCCCCCGCGGCCCGCTGGCGCGATCGATGGACACCGGCGCCTTCTACACGGGCCCCATCCACGCCCTGCTGAGCAACCCGGACAGCGCCAGCTTCCGGGCGGCCGTGACCACCCTGCCCGCCTCGGCCTTCGAGCGGGTGACCACCACCGCGGCCGTCGTGCCGAGCGTCACCACCCGGTTCACCGGCCGCAAGCGAGCGGGCGCCATCGGCTGAGCGCGCGCTCGGCTCGACACGTCCCTCGATCCCAGCACCCGTGGCCCGCTCGACGCCTGCGAGCGGGCCACGGGTGTTCGTGGTGCTCGGGACGGCTCACCAGCGCCAGCCGTCCCGCACCTCGGGGTTCACGACGCACGGCTCGGGCCAGTCACCGCGGTGCAGGCTCAGGATCGACAGGGCGGCGCTCTCGGCCATGTCGAACATGGCGCGGGTGTCGACACCGCCCAGGTGCGGGCTCACGACGACCGTCTCCAGGTGCAGGAGCGGATTCTTCGGGTCGGGCGGCTCGCGGTCGAGCACGTCCAGGCCGGCGCCGGCCAGGTGGCCCGAGCGCAGGGCCTCGACCAGGTCGGGCTCGCAGACGACCCCACCGCGCGCGGAGTTGAGCAGGATCGCCCCCGGCTTCATCCGGGCCAGGGTCCGCTCGCAGATCAGGTGCCGGGTCTCGGGCACCAGCGGGGTGTGCACGCTCACCACGTCGCTGGTGGCCAGCAGCTCATCGAGGCTCACCCGCTCGACGCCGTGCTGACGCTCGAACTCGCTCGGCGGCATCGGGTCGGAGCCGATCACGCGCATGGCGAACCCGAGGGCCCTCGGCACCATCGCCAGCCCGGTGCGGCCCAGGCCGACGATGCCGAGCGTCTTGCCGCGCACGGGCATGGGCATGGTCCGATCCCAGCCGCCGGCGCGGATGCTCCGGTCGTTGATGCTGATCCGACGCATGACGGCCAGCATCAGGGCGAACGTCTGCTCGGCCACGCTGTCGTGGTTGGTGCCCGGGGTGATCGTCACCACGATCCGGTGTCGACGGGCGGCGTCGAGGTCGACGGCGTCGTAGCCCACGCCGGTGCGGGCGATCACGCGCAGGTTCGGGCTGGCGTCGATGACGGCGGCCGGGTGCGGCTCGCCGCCGGCGACCGCGGCGTCGACCTGTGGCAGGTACTCGTGGAGCTGGGCCACGGTGAGCGGGCCGAAGCCGGGCGGATCGATCAGGGAGAATCCCGCCTCCTGGAGCAGGTCGCGGAACCGACCGGGCTGGTTGCGGATCGGGCCGGCTCCGATGAGGACCGTGGGCATGGCGATCGGCCTCGCGGCAGAGAGGAATGACGGTGCCGAGGGACCCGCGTGGTCCCCGGCCGCGTCACTCTAACGCGCCGCCGACGGCGCCGGGAGAGCCCCTGTGCGGTCTGGCCTGGCGCGATCCCCTGAGCCGGTGCCGCCCTCCGGCTCACGACGCCGGCTCGCCCGAGGGCCGGCCGGTCTCGGGAACCAGGCGATTGAAGAAGCCGGCCACCGTGCCGGCGATCTGCTCGCCGCGCACCGCCGGGGCACCGGGGTTGGCACCGGCGGGCAGGCTGCGCTCGATGACTGCCTTGAGCTCGGCCGACCACTCGGGCACCAGGGCATCCATCACGGTGGCGAATCGCGCGGCCAGCCCGACGATCAGCTCGGGATCCCCCTGGCAGACGGCCGTCCAGACCTTGTGAGCCGTGGTCTCGGCCGAGGCCGAGAGCAGCGGCAGCGTATCGCTGGCGGCGAACCAGCGGTACTCGGCCGCCGGGTCTCCCTTGAACCAGGCGTGGGTGTGCCCCCCGGTGCGGATCGTCTTGGGGTACACGCCGGTGACCAGGATGCCGTCGCGCGCAAGCTCCGACCGGAGGCTGCGGGTGAAGCCCGTCAGCGCGTGCTTGCTGGCGCAATAGGCCCCCAGGTGCGGCACGGTCGTCAGACCGCCGATCGAGACGATGTTCGCGATCCGCCCGAAGCCGGCGGCTCGCAGGTGCGGCAGGGCGGCCAGGGTGGGATAGACGGCGCCCCAGTAGTTGACTCCCATCAGCCAACGGTAATCCTCGGCCGTCATCGCCGCCTGAGGGCCGACGAGCATGATGCCGGCGTTGTTGACCAGCACGTCGAGCCGGCCGAAGTGCTCGACGGCGCGGGTGATGAGCCGCTGGGCCTCGGCCTCGACGCTCACGTCGGCGACCACCGCCAGCACCGGGCCAAGCCGTCGCAGCTCGGCCTCCGCGGCGGCCAGCTCCGGCTCGCGACGGCCGTTGATCACGACCCGGGCCCCTTGCTGGAGCGCCTGGCGCGCCAGCATCAGACCCAGCCCGCTGCTGCTGCCGGTCACGACCACCACCCGGCCGGCGAGGTCGATCTGCCGCCGGTGCCGCAGCCAGGTGCGGGTGCTCCAGAGGGCCCCGGCCCCGGCCAGCACTCCCAGTCCCAGCTTCGTGCGCGTCTGCATCGAGCCATTCCCCCGTGCTTGAACCCTGGCGACCGCGGACGGTGCGATCAAACCTCACCCTCGGGTGCATACCGCATGCCGGGCCGACGCCAGGCTGACACGGGACGGGCGTCGGACTATGCTGGGGCGGTCATCCTGGCGACGGGGACCCCGGCATCCCGGTCCCCGCGCCGGCGTGGTCCCTGCGGAGTGCACGCGCGTGGCTGGAACCGGTTCCGTCTTCATCACCCGGCCGATCCCCGAGCCCGGCCCGTCGATGGTCGCCGCCGTCGCCGGTCGGGTGGACATGAGCCCGCACGACCGGCCCCTGACCCGCGCCGAGCTGCTGGCAGGGGTCCGGGGCCGCGACGCCGTGCTCTGCCTGCTGACGGACGCCATCGACGCCGAGGTGATGGAGGCGGCCCAGGGCTGCCGGGTGCTAGCGAACATGGCCGTCGGGTACAACAACATCGACGTGGCCGAGGCCACCCGCCGGGGCATCCTGGTCACGAACACCCCCGGCATCCTGACCGACGCCACCGCCGACCTGACCTGGGCCCTGATCCTGGGCGTCGCCCGCCGGGTCGCCGAGGGGGACGTCGAGATGCGGGCCGGCCGGTTCCCCGGCTGGGGCCCCCTGTACATGCTCGGCGGTGACGTGACCGGCGCGACCCTGGGCCTGATCGGCCCCGGCCGGATCGCCGCCGCCGTCGCCCGCCGGGCCCTCGGCTTCGAGATGACCGTCCTGTACCACGGCCGCCGCCCCAGCCCCGAGCTGGATGCCCTGGGCGCGCGGGCGGTCGGCCTGGATGAGCTGCTCGCGGCCAGCGACTTCGTGAGCCTGCACGTGCCGCTCTCGGCCGAGACCCGGCACCTGATCGATGCGGCCGCGCTGCAGCGGATGAAGCCGTCGGCGTATCTGATCAACACGGCCCGCGGCCCGGTCGTCGACGAGGCGGCCCTGGTCGAGGCGCTCCGGGCGGGCTCCATCGCCGGGGCGGGCCTGGATGTCTATGAGGACGAACCCCGGATGGCCGCCGGCCTGGCGGATTGCCACAACGCCCTGTTGCTGCCACACTTGGGCAGCTCGACCCACGCCACCCGGGCGGCCATGTCGCGGATGGCGGCGGCCAACGTGGTGGCCGTGCTGGAGGGACGTCGGCCGGCCAATCTGATCAACGCCGCGGTTTGGCCCGAAGATTCGGGGGCTGCGGAGCGATAAAAGCAGTGCGAGCCCCCCGGCGTGGGGGGTGCATCGCCGTAGCGGGTGGGGGATGGTCGGCAACGCATGGGCCAGTTCAAGTTCCGCCTGCCGCCTGGCTCCTCCAGCGAGGCCGACCTGCGTCGCGCCTACGTCACCGGTCAGGACCGCACTCCGGCCCGCGGCCGCGTGGAGCTGCGCGCCGGCCTGCTGATCGTCCACCGGGAGGCGTCCGAGAGCGGCCGCCTGCACGTGCCCTGGCCGGTCCCCGGGTTCGGCCGGCCCTTCCTGGGTACCGCCACGCTGGCCGAGCGTCCCGAGCCGTACGACCTGGCCGTCGAGCTGGCGCGCGGCCGGCTCAACGAGGTGCGCAACCAGTGCGCCGACTGGCGGCAGGCCGGCCTCCGGCTGGGGCCCGAGCTCTCGGCCGCCCTGGACGCCGCCCGGATCAGCTTCGCCAGGGCCGCCACCCGTCAGGACCGGCCCGACGAGTCGGCGACGGCCGCGATCGAGACCCTCAAGGCGGCCTGCAACGCCGGACGGCTGCTGGCCGAATCGTACACCAACCAGGTCCTCGCCCGCCGCCTCGAACACACGCCCAGGCTGGCCACCCTGCTGGGCTGCGGCCTGGAGGGGGCACCCAAGTCGCGGCCCTGGGCCACCCAGTTCCCCGAGGTCTTCAACGCGGCCCGGGTGCGGTGCTCGTGGCGCGAGCTGGCGCCGGATGAGGGTCGCACCCGCTGGGAGGTGCCCGATGCCCAGGTCCACTGGGCCCGCAAGCGCCGACTCAGCGTCGCGGCCGGCCCCCTGATCGATTTCCGGCCCGGCGGGTTCCCCGACTGGCTCTGGCTCTGGCAGGGCGACTTCGAGGAGATCCAGCAGCAGGCCGTCGAGTTCGTCAGCCACGTGATCGGCCGGTTCCGCGGAAAGGTCAACACCTGGCACGTCGTCGCCCGTCCGGCGACCGGCGAGGTGCTGGGCCTGGGCGAAGAACAGCAGATCCGCCTGACCGCACGGCTGCTGCAGGTCGCCCGCCAGGCCGACCCCGACGCCGCACTGGTGGCGGACTTCGACTGCCCGTGGGCCGAATGGCTGGCGCAGGGCCCGTTCCAGCTCGGCCCCCTGCACCTGGCCGACTCCCTGGCCCGCGCCGACCTCGGCCTGGGCGGCGTCGGTGTGGAACTGGCCCTGGGCTACAGCCGGCCCGGCAGCCACCTGCGGGACCTGTTCGACGTCTCGCGGCTGCTCGACCTCTACGCCCTCGTCGGCCTACCGCTGCATGTCGGCCTGGCGATCCCCTCGGCTGCCGGGCCCGACCCCCGCGCTGATGGGTCGATCACCGTGGCCGCCGACCAGTGGCCGGCCCCGCCCGACGAGGCCAGCCAGCGCTCGTGGGCCAGCCGTCTGGTCGGGATGGCCGTGGCCAAGCCGTTCGTCCAGTCGGTGACCTGGCTGGACCCGTCCGACGCCGCCCCCCACCTCTACCCGCACTCGGGCCTGTTCCGCGGCGACGCCGCCGGCACCCCCAAACCAACGCTGGAGTGGCTCCAGCAGTTTCGCCGCTCGTTCCTGACCTGACCGATCGGGTCCGTCAGTCGTGTGGTTTGCAGCGGACGGCATCTTCCCCGCCCCCGGGCGGCGTAGTAAGTTAAGTGGTACGGCCTCAGGCCGTGCCATTCGGAGGGCTCGGTCCACCTGGGGGCGCCAATGGATCACGCGGTCCTGGTCTGTTCCGGTTGCCGGGTCCGGCTCCGCACGAGCCGGCCCGACCTGGCCAGGACGCGACCCTGCCCTCGCTGCGGCCGGTCCCTCGCCGACGCCCCGTCGGCCGCACCCCGGACCACCCCACCGGCGACCGTGGCCGCTCCGATGGAGGCGCCGACACAACGCCCCTCACCGGGCCCCCTGCCCACCCCACCGCGGCACCGGGCCCCGTTGAGTCTGCTCACCAGTACGCTGATCCTGGCGGGGCTGGCGACGATCTGCGTGCTGGCACCGCCCCCACTCCCCACGGCCGTCTTCGGGCCCTCGTCCCGGCCGTCCGATCTGCGCCCGACGGGCATGATCCCCCTGCCCGACCCGACCGAGCCTCGCCCGGGACGCGGGACGGCCGTGAGCCTGCGATCGCTGGCCGAGCTGGCCTCCCGACTCCGGCTCGACGCCGACCCCGCCCTGCTGAGGTCACCCGTGCCCCGCCTGGCGCCGTCGCCGCCCAGGCCAGCCGTCGCCGACGAGCCGGCCACGCCCGCGCCGGTCCCAGCGGCAACTCCGCGCCACCCGGAGCCCGAAATCGAGCCCGCGCCGAGGCGGGTCCGCATCGGCGACGCCGGCGGCCAGGTCCAGATCGGGCGCCAGTACGGGCCGGAATCGGAGCGCCTGGTGCTCCTGCCCGATGGCCAGATCGTGGGGGCCAACCGCCTGGTCTACACCGACGAGCCCTTCGCTCCGGTGACCGCCACCGCCCTTCGCGAGTCCCTTCAGGCCGGCGAACTGCGGGACTTCCGCTGCGAGCAGACGGCGCACTATCTGGTCTTTTCCCAGGGCTCGCCTGAGTTCGCCGCCGCCAGCGCCCGCCTGCTGGAAAGCCTGTACGCCGGCCTGGTCGAGCGATTCCGCGGCATGGGTTTCGATGTCCACGAGGCCGAGTTCCCGCTGGTCGCCATCATCTACCGGACCGAGAAGGAGTTCCGGGCTCGCCGGCCGATTCAGCCCGAGATCCAGGCCTACTTCGAGATCCTCTCCAACCGGATCGTCTTCTTCGAGCACCGCGACGTCCCCGCCGACGAGGCCCACCTGGCCGCGCTCCGACAGCCGGCGACGGTGGCCCACGAGGGGACGCACCAGGTCCTCCAGAACATCGGCGTCCAGCCGCGCCTGGCCCCCTGGCCGCTCTGGCTGGTGGAGGGGCTCGCCGAGCTGGCCGCCGGCCACGAGACCACGCCCGAGGGCGGCTGGCGTGGCTTCCCCGACGTCCAGTCGCTGCACCTGGCCACGATCCACGACCTCGACGACAGCCTGGGCTTGCAGGCCCGCGGGGCCCGCGCCACCCGCGCGCAGGTCGGCCGCGATCGCGCCGCCGGCTCGACCGTCGAGTACCTCCTCACCCGCCCCGACCTGACCCCGACCGATTACGCCCTGGCCTGGGCCCTCACGAACTACCTGGCCAAGAAACGCACCGAGGACTTTGTCGCCTATCTCAAGCAGATGAGCCTCCTGGAACCGCTGAGCCAGCGCACCGCCGAGGAGCAGGTCGAGGGGTTCGCCGCCATCTTCGGCCGCGAGTTCCCCCGGCTGGATCGAGCGGTCCGCAAGCACCTGTCCGCCATGCGGTATGATCCCCCACCCTACTACGCGGTCGTCTTCGAACAGGCCCTGCCCGACGGGCGGCTCCGGGTCGGCACCGTGGTCAGCCAGTCGCCGATGTTCATCCGCGAGTGGCTCGACCGCGTCGCCGA
Organism: uncultured Isosphaeraceae bacterium; assembly: GCA_964624465.1. GTDB lineage: Bacteria > Planctomycetota > Planctomycetia > Isosphaerales > Isosphaeraceae > CAZUZD01. Next base: position 3,119 of record CAZUZD010000005.1, on the reverse strand, counting down.
TCCCACCATTCCCCAGTACGCCTGGCACGCCCTGCCGTTCCGCAACAAGTCGCAGGCCGTCCAGTACGCTGAAGGCTGGATGGCCTCGCACTGATCCGCAGCGCCCGGCTCGGCTGCCGGAGCCGGCTCGATCGCGGACATTCTGCGACGACCCAGACCCAGACGCAGGCGGTCGGGAACGGGCCCTCCCGAGGTTCGATCCCTCCGCGTGGGTGGGAATCGCCTCACTCGAGCTTCGCCAGCGCGGCCATCGAAGCCTGGACCAACGTTTGCCCGGCCCACGGCGCCAGCTTGGCGCTTCGAGCGGTGCGCGGCTCGTAGCCGCCGGCGTAATAGGCAGTCGCCGTTGGAACGTAGCCGATCCACTGGTTCGCCAGGCTCACGACCCACGTCGAGCGGAACCGGCTGGCCGCCTTGATGTCGAGCCCGAGCTGGCAGAAGAACTCCGCGCCGTTGGTCACGATCCCCAGCTCGCCGAGGCGAATCGCCTGTACCTCGCAATCGACGACGGGCTGCTCCGCTCGCTCCCGCGCAAGCAGCTCCAGCTCGCGGCGGTAGATCCGGTCGGCAGCGTCGCCCGAACCCAGCCCGAGTCCAGGCGCCTGCCGCTGAACCTCCGCCTCGTCACGCAGCGGGATCGGTACTGTGGTCCGCACGGCATCCAGCGCAACCTCGGCCGTGAATGTCATCCGGGCCACGGCCTGAATCGTCTCGGCCCCCAGCGCCAGCCCGAACAGCGCCGCCCAATCGGGTCCAAATTCTCGACCAGGTCGCTGGTTGTCCACCTGCGTCACGTCGCCGGCGGCGCCGAGCAGGAATCCGACCGGGAGTTCCGGCCGGCCATAGTGGCGCCGGAGGGTCTCGCGCAGGTCGTACACATAATCCGCCGAGAAGCCCGCGCCCCGGCCGATGGTGAGGTGGCAGGCGAAGTTCACGAACACCCCGAGCAGCTTGCCCCCCGGCTCGCGTGCCGCGATGACCCCGACCTCTGGGTCGATCGGGCCCGCCGGGCGCACCTTGTCCGCATTCTCCTTCCCCGGATGCGTCACCTGCGAGCCGTCGCGCATGAGGAACCGGCGGTTGAACGCGATGCTCGGCTCGTGCCCCACGCCGATGCCCAGCTCCGCCACGTGCAGACTCGCCCAGGCCGACAGCACCGCCTCGGCCACCCGGTCCGCGACTCGGTCTGAATAGTGTGGATCCTCCTCCGACTCGAAGCAGCTCGCGATCGGCCCACCGCTGTGCGTGTGGCTGGCCCCGATCAGGACCGCATCCCCCGCGATCGCCCCCTTCGTCCCCGCCTCGATCACCCTCCGCGCCCGGGCCGTTGCCGTTGCCCCGATGAACAGCGCATCGATCCCGACCAGCGCCACCGCGCGGTGCTCGTTCCGCACCACCATCGCCACCGCCTTGAGCCGGTCCACAACCGCCTCCAGCCGCCGCACGGCCATCCCCCCCGGACTCTGCGCCCCCGGCTCCGGCGTGATGTCCACCTCCGCGAACCCCACATGCACCATCGCGCCCTCCCGGGCTCTCCGAGCCCACCCCACAGCCAACTGCCGTTCCCAGCCGCCTCACCCGTCGCTAAGATACTCCCCAAGATGGGGACGTAGCTCAACTGGGAGAGCGCCTGCTTTGCAAGCAGGAGGTTGCCGGTTCGATCCCGGTCGTCTCCACTGGTCGCAAGCCTCTCAAGGCTAAGGGCTTGGGTCAAGCGCCGCGACCGTTGACACCAGAAAACAGGTCGGCTCTTAACTGGGTATCATTGTGTACCCAGGCCCGGAGACCCCTGCCCATGGCTCGTCCACGCGCCCGAATCGGCTCCTATCGCCTCCACAAAGCCAGCGGTCAGGCGATCACGACGATCAAGGGGAAGATATACTACCTGGGCCCCGACGGGTCGCCCCGGTCTCGCGCCGAGTACGACCGCCTGGTCGACGAGACGACCTCCCGGGCTCGCCGACAAGCCCGCCAGCCCCCGCCCCGGACCGACCTCACAGTCGCCGAGCTCTGCGTCGAGTTCGTCGAGCACGCGACGACGTACTACACCAAGAATGGCAAGCCGACGAGCGAGATCCACTCGGTCCGCCGAGCCGTTCAGACCCTCCGCCAGCTCTACGCACACACCCGCGTGGACGCCTTCGGACCGCTGGCGCTGAAGTCCTGCCGGGACCGCTGGGTGGCCGACGGCCTGACCCGCGGGGGAGTCAACCGCCTGGCGCGGATCGTCAAGACCGTCTTCCGGTGGGGCGTCGAGAACGAGCTCGTGCCGGCCGAGGTCTGGCAGGCGTTGACCGCGGTCGGTGGCCTGAAGCGCGGGCGGACGCCCGCCGGCGAGACGCAGCCGGTACGCCCCGTCCCAGACGAGCTACTGCTGCCGACGCTCGAGGCCGCCCAACCGATGGTGCGGGCCATGATCCGGGTCCAGCTCCTGACCGGGATGCGTCCGGGGGAGTTGCTGCAAATGCGGGGGACCGACTTCGACACCTCCGCGACCGTCTGGGCCTACCGCCCGAACAGCCACAAGCTTGAGCACCAGGGCCACGAGCGGATCGTGTTCCTCGGACCCGAGGCCCAGGCGGAGCTGACCCCCTCGCTCCGCGCGGCCCCCGACGAGTGTCTCTTCGGGCCGAAGCAGCTCCGCGAGTTCGATCTGCGCCATCGAACAGGCCCCACGGCCCCGCACAGAATTGGAGCAGCAGATCCGCAAGCGTCGACGCCTGCGCGACCAGTACTCGAGGAACGGCTACATCCAGGCGATCCGTCGCGCCTCGGACCGGGCGAAGGTCGGGCGCTGGGTACCCAACCAGCTCCGTCACAACGCCGCGACGATGCTGCGGGCCCGCTACGACATCGAGGCCGCCAAGGTCATCCTCGGCCACACGAACATCCGGACGACCCAGATCTATGCCGAGGCCGACCTACGGCGGACGGCCTCCATCATGGGGGAGGTGGGGTGATGAACCGCGACAAAAAGCCCGGACCTCAGGGTCGGTCATTCCGACCGGGAAGTCTGGCGACCCCCAAGAGATTCGACGCCACCCAGACGTCGGGGGGGCCGACTGCTAGCGCCTGTCTGACGGATCGCTCACGCTCAACAGCCTGAGATACCGCTGGAT
>CAZUZD010000004.1:0-62973 GCA_964624465.1 uncultured Isosphaeraceae bacterium | reverse complement strand
GCGAGCCGGGCAAGCCGGCGCTCGCCGACGAGGTCGTCTGCTTCGGCTCGGGCCGCATCCGCGAGGAGCTGGTTCCCAAGTACGGCAGCCCGTTCGCCGTCGAGTCGGCCACGTTCTCGATCCACGGCTCGGACGTCTGCGCCGAGGTGACGCGCAGCCTGTTCGACACGGCCCGCCAGTACCGGGAGAGCTTCGACGTCTACGGCTCGAAGCAGAGCTTCGAGTGGCAGGCGATCGAGGTCGAGGAGCCGATCCTCCACACCAAGAACACGCCCGAGCACCCGGTCGCCGAGTCCGAGATCCCCAAGCGGGTCAAGGTGCCCGACTTCGCCCACCTGCTGCCCGAGAGCATTCGCAAGTTCACCCAGCCGGCGGCCATCCAGGACGCCGACCACCTCTCGTTCGTGCAGGGCGGCGGCCACGGCGGTAGCCACCCGCACCTGGTCAACGCCTTCCTGAGCGCCGTCCGCGGCGAGCAGCCCGCGTTCCCCGACGCCGCCACCTCGGCCAACTGGACCATGGTCGGCCTCTGCGCCCATGAGTCGGCCCTCAAGAAGGGCGAGAAGGTGCGCATCCCGCAGCTCTGAGCCACCAGGCGCACCTGGCGCAGCCGGCTCGCGCGGTGATCAATCCCGAGGACGGCCCGGTCGCACGGAGGACCGGGCCGTCCGTTTTTTTGGGGTGAGGCGTCAAGATTCACCCGGCTCCGGCGAATACTCCGGGGTTTGTAAGCTGCGAGTCCCGACCCCGAGATTCCGGAGTGCCTCATGATGACCGGGCTGCGATGGTCCTGGATGGCCGTGCCGGCCGTCCTGCTGGCGAGTGTGGGCGGCCTCGACCTGTGGTTGAGCCAGGCGTGGGCCGGGTCGGACGACCTCCCCAGACGCCCGGCGCTCGGGGTGGCGGTCAAGGCCGAGGGCAATGGCCTGCGGGTGCTCGACATCGTTCCCGAGTCCACGGCCGCCGCCGCGGACATCCAGAAGGATGACCTGCTGCTGAAGCTCGACGGCTCGGTGCTCGACACGCCGGCCACCCTCTCACGACTGGTGGGCACGCACCGGGCCGCCGATGCCATCCGCCTCACCATCGAGCGCGATGGGGCCGAGATCGAGCCGACCGTGACGCTCAGGGAGCGGCCGCGCGAGTCGAGCGCCGCGCACATCGTCGAGTACGGCTCGGTCACCAGCGGTCCGGCCCGTCTGCGCACGATCGTGAACCGACCGAAGGGAGACGGCCGTCATCCGGGCATCCTGTTGATCCAGGGGCTCGCCGCCGCCTCGATCGACAACCCGACCGGCGGCATGGGGGTCTACCGCAAGCTGCCCGAAACCTGGGCCCAGGCCGGCCTGGTCACGATGCGGGTCGAGAAGCCTGGCATTGGCGACAGCACCGGCGTCCCCTGCTCCGAAATCGACTTCCAGACCGAGCTGGACGGCTACCGTCAGGCGCTCAAGGCCCTGCGAGCGCGGGCCGACGTCGATCCGGAGAACCTCTATATCGTCGGCCACAGCATGGGCGGCGTGATGGCCCCGATCCTGGCCGGTGAGACCCCGGTGCGTGGCATCGTCGTCTACGGCACGGCGTTCAAGCCCTGGTTCGAGTACCTGATCGAGAACACCCGCCGGCAGCTGCTCCTGAACGACGCTCCGGCGGCCGAGGTCGATCGCGCGGTCCGCACCCTGACCCGCTTCGAGGTGGCCTTCGGGTTCCAGAAGCAGAGCCCAGAGGAGGTCGTTCGCGACCAGCCCGAGCTCAAGTCGTACGTGGCCGAGCGCTACCCCGACGGCACCCACGAGTTCGGCCGCCATTACCGGTTCTTCCAGCAGCTCGGCGATGAGAACCTGGCGGAGCGCTGGGAGCGAGTCGACGCCCGGGTGCTGGCGATCTGGGGCGAGGCCGATTTCGTGAGCGGTCGTGACGATCACGAGGCGATCGCCGCCGTCGTCAACCAGAACCACCCCGGCCAGGCCCAGTCGCTCGTGCTGGAGGACAGCGACCACGGCTTCAACCAGGCGGCCTCGTACCGCGAAGCACTCCAGGGCCTGACGAAGTCCCTGCCCTACAACCCGGCCTTCGGGGAGCGGGTGACGGCCTGGGTTCGGGAAACGGCCAGGACCCCATGACCCAGGACGGCAGCACCCAACGGCCGGAACCGGGCCCGCTCCACCCGGCGATGCTGCCGCCCGAGCGGCTCCTGGCCGAGTGCGACCAGACCTTCACGCGGAGATCGGGCCCCGGAGGCCAGAATCGCAACAAGGTCGAGACGGCGGTCGTGCTGCGACACCGCCCGACCGGCCTGACCTCCGAGGCCAACGAGCAACGCACCCAGGGGGCCAACCGCGAGGCGGCGCTGTTCCGGCTCCGCCTACGGCTGGCGCTGGAGGTGCGGTCGTCAGGAGCCGGGCCGGCCGTTCGGTCGGCCCGGTGGCGATCGCGGTGCCAGTCGGGCCGGGTGGTGGTCAGCCCCTCGCACGACGACTTCCCTGCCCTGCTGGCCGAGGCGCTCGACGTGCTCCAGCGCCATGCCGACGACGTTCCCGCCGCTGCTTCCGTGCTGGGAATCACGGGCACGCAACTGGTCAAGCTGCTCAAGGAGGAGCCGCGTGCCTTGACCCGGTTGAACGCGGCTCGCGCCGAACGAGGCCAGCACCCGCTCCGCTGAAGGGCCGGTCACAGCTGTTGCGGAGCGGGTCCCTGGAGGGGATGACGCGGCGCGCCGCGTGCCTATACTGCGGGCATGTCGAGCACACCCTTCGACCGCCTTCTGACCGTCACCGATTCGGGGCTGTACTGCCCGGAGGGCGATTTCCACATCGACCCCTGGCGGCCCGTCGACCGCGCCGTGGTGACGCATGCGCATGCCGACCACGCCAGCAGCGGCAGCCGTCGCTACCTGGCCTCGGCCGAGGGGCAGCGGGTGCTCCAGGTGCGGATGGGCGCCGAGGCCGTCATCGACACGCTTGGCTGGGGCGAGTCCACCGAGCAGCGGGGCGTGAAGATCACGCTCTTCCCTGCCGGGCACATACTGGGATCGGCGCAGGTGCGGCTGGAGTGGGCCGGTCGGGTGGTGGTCGTCTCCGGCGATTACAAGGTCGAGCCCGATGCGACCTGCACCCCGTTCGAGCCGGTCCGCTGCCATCTGTTCCTGACCGAGTCCACCTTCGGTCTGCCGATCTACCACTGGCGCCCGCAGGCCGAGATCTTCGCGGAGGTCAACGCCTGGTGGCGGGCCAACCGTGACGCCGGCCGGGCGAGTTTGCTGTTCGGCTACGCGCTCGGCAAGTCGCAACGACTGCTCTCGGGGCTCGACCCGACGATCGGCCCCATCGTCACCCACGGCGCCGTCGAGCCCCTGAACCGGGCCTACCGCGAGTCGGGCATCGCGCTACCCCCGACCTCATATGTGCGAGATCTACCACGCGGAACCGACCTGAATGGGGTGATGGTGCTGGCCCCGCCGTCGGCCCACGGCACCCCCTGGGCCCGCCGATTTGGCGCGGCCTCGACCGGCACGGCCTCGGGCTGGATGACGATCCGCGGCACCCGACGTCGCAAGGCGCTCGACCGCGGGTTCGTGCTCTCGGATCACGCCGACTGGGATGGACTCCTGAAGTCCATCGAGGCGACCGGCGCCGAGCAGGTCTGGATCACTCACGGCTACGCGGCCGTGCTGGCGCGATACCTTGCGGACCAGGGCATCGAGGCCCGCACCCTGGCGACCCGGTTCGTGGGCGAGCAAGACGAGTCGGCCGCCGCCGGGGAGCAGGCCATCACCGACGAGGTCTCGGCCGGGACCCTCGCCGATGAGGGTGGCTCGCAGGACTCGGGAGGAGAGGGTGCCCCATGAAGGCCTTCGCCGATCTCTACAGCGCGCTCGACGAGACGACAAAGACCACGCTCAAGGTGGACGCCCTGAGCCGCTTCTTCGGTCAGGTCGCGCCGGCCGACGCCGCCTGGGCCCTGTACTTCCTGATCGGACGCCGGCCTCGACAGGTCGTGGCGACGAAGCTGCTGAGGCGCTGGGCGATGGAGCAGTCGGGGGTGCCCGACTGGCTGTTTCAGGAGTGCTATGACGCCGTCGGCGATCTGGCCGAGACGATCGCCCTGCTGCTTCCACCGCCCTCGCGAGCGAGCGATCGGCCGCTGAGCGCCTGGGTCGAGCGGCTCCTCGCACTCCGCAAGCTGGGCGAGGAGGAGCAGCATGCGGAGGTGACCAGCTTCTGGGCCGAGCTCGACCCGAAGCAACGCTTCGTCCTGAACAAACTCCTGGGCGGCACGTTCCGGGTCGGAGTCTCGCAGCAGCTCGTCACGCGCGGGCTGGCGCGTGCCAGCGGCATCGAGGTGGCGACGCTGGCTCACCGGCTCATGGGCGACTGGGAGCCGTCGGCCGCCTTCTTCGACAGTCTGAGGCGCACCGAGTCGCACGATGCCAGCAGCAGCCGGCCCTACCCCTTCTGCCTGGCGCACCCCATCGAGGGATCACCCGAGACGCTCGGCGATCCGACCGGGTGGCAGGTCGAGTGGAAATGGGACGGCATCCGCGCCCAGGTGCTGCGGCGCGGTGGGCAGGTCCACATCTGGACCCGCGGCGAGGAGCTGGTCACCGAGCGCTATCCCGAGCTGGAGTCCGCCGCCGAGCTTCTGCCCGACGGGACCGTGATCGACGCCGAGATTCTCCCCTGGGCGCGAGGGTCGGACATTCCCCTTCCGTTCGCGCAGCTCCAGCGCCGCATCGGTCGCAAGGCCGTCACGCGAGCGATCCTCGCGGAAATTCCGGTGACCCTGGTCGCCTACGACCTGCTCGAACTGGCCGGGATCGACCTGCGGAATCAGCCGATCGAGGCCCGGCGTGCCCATCTGGAGTCGGTCGTGGCCGGGGTCGCCGATCCGGTCCATCTGCGGCTGTCCCCGCTCGTGCCAGGATCCACCTGGGCCGAATGGGCCTCGGCACGCGAGCAGAGCCGACTGGTGGGATCGGAAGGGCTGATGCTCAAGCGTCACGGCTCGCCCTATCGCGTGGGTCGGTTGCGCGGCGACTGGTGGAAGTGGAAGGTCAACCCGTTCACCATCGACGCCGTGCTGACCGCCGCCCAGCGCGGCAGCGGCAAGCGGGCGAGCCTCTACACCGACTACACCTTCTGCCTCTGGCACGAGGGCCGGCTCGTCCCGATCGCCAAGGCGTACTCGGGCCTCACCGACGCCGAGATCAAGCGGGTCGATGCCTTCGTCCGCAAGAACATGCTGGAGAAGTTCGGCCCCGTGCGCACCGTCGCCCCCGAGCTTGTGTTCGAGCTGGGCTTCGAGGGCATCCAGCGCTCCCCGCGTCACAAGTCGGGCATCGCCGTGCGATTCCCCCGCATCCTGCGATGGCGTGAGGACAAGCGTGCCGACCAGGCCGACACGCTTGATGCCCTCAAGGCCATGCTGGACTCGATCGCTCCCCAGCCGGATTGAACCACCCATCTCGGCGTGGAAGCGATCGTGACCGCACTCCGTTCGATGGCTCAGGGCAGAACGGGCAGGACCAGTCGCGAGGTCATCTCGTCCGAGTGATAGACGCGCTGGGTGGCCTTTCGGAAGTCCTCGGGTTTGGCTCGGTAGATATCGACGAAGGTCTGCGGGTTCCGGTCGATGAGCGGGAACCAGCTGCTTTGGACCTGCACCATCAGCCGGTGGCCGCGACGGAAGGTGTGGAAGGCGTCGGGCATGGTGAACGTGACGCGGGTGGGCTGGCCCGCGACGAATGGCTCGGGGGTCTCGAAGCTGCGCCGGAACTTCCCGCGCATCACGTCGCCACGCACCAGCATCTGGAAACCGCCCATGCGGACCTTGCGAGGATTGGGCTCGGGATCGGGATAGTCGTCGGGGAAGACGTCGACGAGCTTGACGATCCAGTCGGAGTCGGTGCCCGTGGTGGAGACCGTGAGCTCGACCTGGATTGGGCCGGCGATGGTCAGGTCCTCCTCCAGGACGGGAGTCTGGTAGACCAGCACATCGGGCCGCTTCGAGGCGAACCGCTGGTCGCCGACCATGTAGTCACCGGTCATGCCGATAGCGATCTCGTCGACGAACGGGACCGGCTTGGCCGGATCGCTGGGATACTCGTCGAACGTCGCATCGCCCGTGCGATCCGCCTGGGGCTCGCCGGCGAGCGTCCCGCCCGACCGCAGGTAGAGGGATTGCGATTGCACCTCCTTCGGCGGCCAGGCCGGCAGGGCGCGCCACTGGTTGCGGCCGGTCTCGAAGACATAGGCTTCCGGCAGCTTCGGGTCGGCCGTGCCCTTCAGTTGATGCTCGAAGAAGGGGAACTCGATCTTCTCTCGGTAGAACTGGGCGGTGGGAGCATTGAACGGGATCAGGCCGAGCGAGGCGCCATCGCCACGCGACCAGCCGCCGTGGAGCCAGGGGCCCATCACGAGCAGGTTCTTCGCCTCGGGGGTGCTCTTCTCGATCGCCTTGTACGTCTCCAGCGCACCGAAGAGGTTCTCGGCATCGAACCAGCCACCGACGGTCAGCACCGCGGGCTTGATGTTCTTCAGGTGCTGCCGGACGTTGCGGTCCTTCCAGAACTGGTCGTAGGTTCCGTGGGCCAGGATCTGGTTCCAGAAGCCGATCTCACCGCGGAAGAACCGGGTGTCGGCGTTGGCGAGCGGGCCCATCTCCAGGAAGAACTTGTAGCCGTCGGGCATGCCGTGGTCGAACGGGACCAGCGGCTTGCTGGTCGGTTCGGGACGCGAGCGGCCGAAGTTGGCCAGGAAGTTGAACGCGTGCGGCAGCTGGAAGGCGCCGTTGTGGTGCCAGTCGTCGCCGATGAACCAGTCGGTGACGGGCGCCTGGGGCGAGGCCGCGACCAGCGCGGGGTGGGAGTCGACCAGGCCACAGTCGGTGTAGAAACCGGGATAGGAGATGCCCGACTGGCCGACCTTGCCGTTGTTCCCGTCGACGTGCTTGAGCAGCCATTCGATGGTGTCGTAGGTGTCGGTGCTCTCGTCGATCGTCTTCGGATCCCCGTCGTGCGGGACGATCGGTCGCATGTTCTCGAAGACCCCCTCGGACATCCAGCGCCCGCGAACATCCTGGTAGGCGAAGATGTAGCCCGAGTCCTGGAACAACCGCGACGGCCCGAGCGCCTCGCGGTAGCGATCGACCCCGTACGGGCCCACCGTGTACGGCGTCCGGTTCAGCAGGATCGGGTACGTGCGGCTCGCCGAGGCGTCCTTCGGGACGTAGACGGCGGTGAACAGCCGCACGCCGTCGCGCATGGGGATCTTGAACTCGTACTTGGTGTACCCAGCCTTGACGGCCTCGATCGCCGACTGGGCCGGCGCCGGGGCCGTCGTGGCCTGACCGGACGCGGTCGTGGCCAGGGGCGTGAGCGCCAGGCCGATCAGCACGGCCCGGGTCAGGGGCCCGAACGCGGTTCTCATCCCATCGCTCCTGTCCTGGAGATCCTCTCGGGCGGCAGTTCCCGGCCCAGGCTAGCCGGGGGGGGAACTGCCCGCAACGATTCTCCAGCGTCTCCGGCGCCGTTATCATGCCGCGATTGCCCGGACGCCCGATCCCTACGGCGCACTCTCCCAGGACTCGCATCATGACGACGTGGTTCCTCGCTTTCGTTCTTGGCCTCGTCGGAGGGTCGGCTCCGCACGAACCGTCTGCTGGACCCGACTTCTTCCTCAAGGGAGGCGAGCGAGTCGTCTTCTTCGGCGACAGCATCACCCAGTCGGGGGCGTACATCACCGACGTCGAGGCGTTCCTGCTGACCCGCTTTCCTGATCGTGAGTTCACGGTCATCAATCACGGGATCAGCAGCGAGACGATCTCCGGAACCAGCGAGCCTGATCACGACCCGCGCCGGCCCGATGCCCACGATCGGTTTGATCGCGACGTGACGGCCTGGAACCCCGATGTGGTTGTGGCCTGCTTCGGGATGAACGACGGCAACTATTTCCCGTTCGAGCCCGTCCGGTTCGGCCGCTACCAGGCCGGGGTCCAGCGGCTAATCGATCGGGTGCGCGACGAGGCCCGGGCGCGGCTCGTGCTCATGACGCCGCCTCCGTTCGATCCCTACAGGCGCCAGGTCGGCGATCCCAAGGCGACCGAGTACGGCTACAGGTTCGCCGCCCTGGATTACGATCGCACCCTGGCCCGCTACAGCGACTGGCTGCTCACCCTGCGGTCGGCTCGCATGCCCGTGGCCGACCTGCACTCGGCACTAAATGCAATTCTCGAGCGCCGACGCGACGGCGAGGTGAGCTTTTTTCTGGCCGGCGACGGTGTACACCCAGGGCCGACCGGGCACTGGCTGATGGCTCAGACGCTGCTGGAGACGTGGAACGCCCCGGCCCTCGTCTCCGAGGCGGTCCTCGCGGCTGGCGAGTCCCCGCGCGCCGTGCGGGGCGCGCTCTCGGCCCTGGGCCGTGAGGCTGGTGGAGCGATCACGTTCCACTGGCACACCCCGCTGCCGGCCCCGATCGATCAGGCGTGCGATGCGAAGGTGCTGGTCCTGGCGGAGACGTCTCGTCGCCTCAACCGGCACCAGCTCCAGATCGAGGGTCTGCCCGCCGGCTCGTACCGGATTCTGGCACGGGTTGATGCCAGCCAACCGCTGACGGAGGTCGGTACGGCCACCGCCGAGGCGCTCGGGGCCGGCCTCGACCTGACCACGCTCGCCGAGTTTCCCACCGTGAAGCAAGCGGCTTCCCTGCGCGCCCGGCTGGCCCGGCGGAACCAGGCCCGCTACGACGCGTGGCGAAAGGCGATCGGACGCGGGGGGGAGGCGGTCGCTCCGGAGCAGGACGCAGCCGAGACCGCCGCGATCCGTGCCCTGGCCCGGCCGGTCGACATCGAGGTTCGCGTGGAGCCGCTGCGCTGAGCCGGCCGGGATCGTCATGAGGCGGAGCGGCCTGGTGTCGGTTGACGGCATCGGGAACATCCGGCGCACGGAGTGCGAGGAGCGGTCGGTCACAGGCTGACCACGCGACTGCATTCCTGCCCGGAGGCCCGCCTTGATGAACGCGTGGCGCTCTCCCGCCCCGACTCCACGGGGCCTGGATCGGTGGAGCGGAACAAGCCCCTGGGACTGGCCCAGCGGCTGGCGACCGAGCCTCGGGGCCTGGCCCGACCGGGACGGATATCGCTTCCGGGTCTGGGCCCCCGAAGCCTCTCAGGTCCGAGTCGTCCTCGAGTCCGGCGATCGGGTCGAGCTCGACCTGGAGCGATTCCCGGACGGGACCTGGGGCCGACACGTTCCCGGCCTCGCCCCCGGCACACTCTACCGCTACCGGGTGGATGGCCGGGGGCCGTTCCCCGACCCCGCCTCGCGGTTCCAGCCCGAGGGCGTGCACGGGCCGTCTGCCCTGGTGGACTGCACGGTCTACCCCTGGGGGAACAACGACTGGCGCCCGGTGGCCCATGAGGACCTCGTCCTCTATGAGCTGCACGTCGGCACGTTCACGCCTGGTGGGACTTTCACCAGTGCCATCGATCGGCTGCCTGCCGTCGCCGCCCTGGGCGCCACGGCGATCGAGCTGATGCCGGTGGCGGATTTCCCCGGCGATCGCAACTGGGGCTACGATAGTGTCGCGCTCTATTCGCCCGCACGCTGCTACGGGACGCCCGACGAGCTGCGGGCCCTCGTCGATGCAGCGCATGGGCTGGGCCTGTCGGTCTTCCTCGACGTGGTCTACAACCACCTCGGGCCGGACGGAAACTACCTCACCAGCTTCTCGCCCTATTACTTCTCGCAGGACGCGCACACCGCCTGGGGCCAGTCCCTCAACTTCGACGGTCCGCACTCCGAGAGCGTCCGCGCCTTCTTCCTGGAAAACGCCCTGCACTGGATCCACGACTTCCGGATCGACGGCCTACGGCTCGACGCGACCCACGCCATCATCGATCGCCGCGACCGCCACTTCCTCACCGAGCTCACGACCCGCGTGCGCGAGTCGGCCCAGGGGCGGCGGGTGTACGTGATCGCGGAGGACCACCGCAACCTGGCCCACATGGTGAAGGGCGAGGGCGAGGGCGGCTGGGGCCTCAACGGCGTCTGGGCCGACGACTTCCACCACAAGGCGCGCGTGGCGCTGGCCGGCGACAACGAGGGGTACTACATCGACTTCCAGGGCTCGATGCCCGACCTGGCGCAGATCCTCAACGAGGGCTGGTACTTCAAGGGCCAGGTCTCGAAGTACCTGGGCGAGCCGCGCGGCACCGATCCGACCGGCATCCCGCCCCGACGGTTCGTCTTCTGCCTCCAGAACCACGACCAGATCGGCAACCGGGCCCTCGGCGAGCGTTTGCACCACCAGATCGACCTGGCCGCCTATCGCGCGGCCAGCGTGCTGATGCTCTGCGCCCCGGCCACCCCCCTGCTCTTCATGGGCCAGGAGTGGGCAGCGACGGCCCCGTTCCTGTACTTCACCGACCACGAGCCCGACCTCGGGCGCCTGGTCACCGAGGGCCGCCGGAAGGAGTTCGGGCACTTCCACCAGTTCGCCGACCCCGAGGCCCGCACGAGAATCCCCGATCCGCAGGCGCCGTCCACGTTCGAGGCGAGCAAGCTCTGCTGGGAGGAGGCGACACGGGACCCGCACGCGTCGGTCCTGCGCCTCTACCAGACGCTGCTCGGGCTTCGCCGCACCGAACCCGCCCTGCGCGCCGCGAGCCCCGGGCAGTTCCGGGCCTACGCGCTCGGCGAGGGCACGTTGCTGCTCCGACACGATGCCGCCGTGGGCCCCGCCCTGCTGGCCCTGATCCAGATGAGTGGCACGGCCGACATCGACCTGTCGGGGCATCCCAGCCTGGAGGGCCTCGATGGCTCGCATGCACAGCTGGTGCTGACGACCGAGGACACCTCGTTCGCCGCCGATCAGCAGCTGCCCGAGGTCCACCTCTCGGGACCCGCGCCTCAGGTGCGGTTCCAGCGCCCCTCGGCGGTCCTGCTCCGGGTCTGGCCGACCGGTCTCGACGGCTCGACGCTCCCTTGACCCGATCTCACCGCCGCCGGCGGAACGCGATCAGGGCCAGTGGCGGCAGGGTCAGGTTCAGGGAGTGCGGCAAGCCATGCGCCGGCAGGGGGCTGGCCTCCACACCGCCGAGGTTCCCTTGCCCGCTGCCACCGTACAGGAGCGCATCGCTGTTCAGGATCTCGTCCCAGACCCCGCCGCCGGGTACGCCCACCCGGTAATTGGTAAACGGTTGGGGTGTGAGGTTCAGGACAATGAGCACCTCCCGGCCCCGGTGCTCGGCCCGTCGCAGGTAGGCGATCACCTCGCGCAGGGGGTCGGGCGGTTCGATCCGCTGGAAGCCCTCGGGTTCGCCGTCCAGCTCGTGCAGCGCGGGCTCACCGCGGTAGGTGGTGTTCAGGTCCCGCACCCAGCGCGCGATCCCGGCATGCCGGGGCTCATCGCGCAGCGACCAGTCGAGGAATCGATCGGGGTCCCACGGCTGCCACTGGCCGATGTCGCTGCCCATGAAGACGAGCGTCTTTCCCGGGAGAGTGTAGGCCGCGCCCAGCAAGATCCGGAGACTAGCCCGCTTCCTCCAGTCGTCGCCGGGCATCCGGGAAAGCAGCGAGCCGCCGGCCCGGTCGACCGTGTCGTGGGAGAGCGGCAGCACGAGGCGGGTGGACTCCACGTCGTTCGAGGGTCGGATCCACTGCCGGTGGGCCGGGGGACGCTCCTCTGGTGGTCGGCTCAGGTATTCCGTGACGGTATCTCGGAACCAGTTCAGGTCCCACGCCAGGTCGAAGCCGAGTCCACCCACGCCGGGCGAGTCGGTCAACCGGGCAGAGTCCACGGACTCCTCCGCGATCAGCAGAGTTCCGGGGTGTCCCTCGTGGACTGCGGCGGTGAGCTGCTTCAGGAAGGCGATGCCCTCCCGGTTCTCACCCCGGCCCTCCAGGTTCGGCGACCCATCGTGAGCGGGCCCGCCGTGATTCCGGTGGAGGATGGTGTCGAGGCCACCGAGGCTGAGCCCGTCGAAGTGGTAGCGGTCGATCCAGAACAGGGCGCTGCTGATGAGGAAGTTCCGGACGCTCGTGTGCCCGAACTGGAATACCCCTGGCGGTGCTTCGGGTGCCGGTTCGAGGTGCAAGTCGGGAGCCTCGAAGATCGGCGACCCATCAAACCGCTGGAGCCCGTGAACACCGGCGGGGACCTGTGAAGACGACCAGCCGAGCAAGACACCCAGATCGCGGCGGTGGAGGGTGTCCACCAGCGTCATGAGGTCATGCGGACGGCCCAGCCCTGCGGGCGGGGCGAAGTAGCCGGATGCCCGAGCATCGCACGCACCCGAGCGGGACGGTGTCGGGTCCGGCAGGATCTGCACATGGGTGTAGCCCATCGCCGCGACATGATCCGCCAGCGCTCCGACCAGGTCGGCCAGGCCCGTTTCGGGGACCGCTGGGTGACGCCACGAGGGCAGATGCACCTCGTAGATGGCGATGGGTGCCCGGGACGCGTTCATTGCCGGGCGCCGGGCGATCCAGTGGCTGTCGTGCCAGTCGAATCCGGTCAGGTCGATGATGTGCGAGGCGTGGCCCGGGGGCGGGTCGCTGGCGAACGCGTGGGGATCCGCCTTCCAGAGCAGCTCTCCGCCGCCCTCCGGGGCGATCGCGTACAGGTAGCGGGCACCAGGCTCGGCGCCTGAGACGAATCCCTCCCAGATCCCCGACCAGCCGGTCCGCGTCAGTGGATGTCGGTGAGGATCCCAGCCGTTGAAGTCGCCGGCGACGGCCACGCCGAGGGCGTGGGGGGCCCAGACGGCGAAGTGGACCCCTCCCGGCTGGACCTGGGCCCCCAGCTTCTCATAGCTGTGGTAGTGGGTCCCCTCGGCGAGGAGGTACTGGTCGAAATCGCTCAGGATGGACTGAGTCACGCGGGCCGGTCTCCAGGCTCGCCGGAGGTTGCAGCATCGGTCTGGAGTGCCGTCACACCCTGCAATGGGATGCGCACCCAGTCCGGGCGGTTGTTCAGCTCGTACTGCAATTCGTAGAGCGTCTTATCCAGGGTGTATGCGCTCAGCAGCGCAGCAAAGGCTGTGCGGTCTGCGGGCAGAAACGAGTCTTTGCCAGCAACGGACTGATACGCCTCCAGGAATCCGGTGGTGCACGATTGCTGCCAGCCGCGAGCCCAGGGCGCCAGCCGGGCCCGCCGCACAGGATCATCCTCGGTCGCCGCGAACAGGCCGGCGAAGGCAGCGTAGTCGTAGGAACGGAGGATCCCGGCCACGTCCTTGAGTGGCGAGTGCTTGGCTCGGCGCGCCTGCAGCGACTTGGCGGGCTCGCCCTCGAAGTCCAGGATCACGTAATCGCCGGAATCCCAGAGCACCTGCCCGAGGTGATAATCGCCGTGGACCCGAATTGCCTCGCCGGCCGCCCCGAGATCGACCAGGCGGTCGAGTCGGCTCATGAGGCTGTCGGCCCCGTACAGGACCTGTTGCGCCGCCGCGCGATCGTTCGGCCGAAGGCGCTCCAGGCTCGCACGCAGCGTCTCCAGGGTTCGCTCCACCTGGCTCCGGATCTCCTGGACCAGGGACTGCAACACCTCCCGTCCAATCGCCTGCGGAGCGAAGGCCGGATCGACCCTGTCACTGGCCAGAGCCTGATGCAACTCGGCGGTTCGACGGCCCAGAATCGCCGCCTCCCGGGCCGATGCGAGCAACTGCTCGCCCGCCGGGCCCGGCGCATCCGACGGCGGCGTGCACGCGTCTTGCTTGCTCGCCGAGAATTCGTCCACGGCCTTGTAGAAGCGAGCCAGTCCTTCGAGTGCGTGTTCCCAGCCCGAGCCCTGGTTCGGGACCACCGCCTGGAGGATCGCCAGAGTGGCGGGCTCACTCCGACCGTCGTGGTACTCAAGCGCCCCGGCGGTGGTTGGCACCCGGTCGAACCGAGCGCGGTCCGTCAGGAACCGGCCAATCTCGAAGTCAGGATTCACGCCCGGTTCGACGCGACGGAACCCCTTGAGGATCAACCGATCTCCCAGAAACGCTGCGGAATTGCTCTGATCCGCCGACCCCGCCCGCACCCGCAGATGCTCCAGGTTTGCCCCGGCCGCGGCCGTGAACGCTGCGGTTGAGAGCCCTCGAAACGTCCCGGAGGACCCGATCAGCTCGCCGCCGTCGCCGATGAGACGCACCAGCGCCCGGATCAACCGCTCGTCACCAAGCCCGTCGCGGATCTGCGCCCGGCCAGCCGGGAGATCGATCGCCCCGATGGCCCTCGGATCCTCCCCGGACCAGGGCTCGATCGTGACGGGGAGCAGATACGTGGCCGTGCCGCCGTCGTCGAATGTCGCCTCGACGAGCGTCAGGTGACAGCCCTCGGCGAGCACGCCCGAGCCGGTGCTCTCGCGGACCCAGACCCGTGCTAGCCCCCGCGCCTTGGCCGGAAACCAGCGCTGGCGCGAGAGGTATGCCGGCAGCAAATCGTGTTCGAGCGCGGTGCGGATCGCGGGATCGAGTCCGTTGCCAGCCTGCGATCCGGACATGATGGCCTCTCTCTCGATGCCGATTGTCGGGTGCGCCACGGCCGCTCGACGATTGCATTTTGCAGGCCAGAGGTCCGGATCCGGCCGTGCTCACTCGTAGTAGTCGAAATCACGCTCGCTGTTGATCTTGCGACGGATGCGGAACACATGCCCCGGGCTCGAATGCGGGTCAAGCATCACGAAGTTGTGCGTCCCATGCCACAGGTAGCGGGCGTCGGTGAGCAGGTCGTGCACCTGATACGTGGAGTCACTGCCTGTGCCCAGGTCGAGCTCGCCGATGGGGAGAATCACCCAGCCCGACTGCGTGTGATGGGGATCCAGGTTCACGATCACCAGCACGAAGTTGCTACGGTCGGGCGACCATTTGCCGTAGCAGAGGATTCGATCGTTGTCGACGTCGAAGAACCGCAGCGAGCGGTCGTACTGCAGCGCGGGATTCTCGCGACGGATGCGATTGAGCCGGGCAATCAGGTCGCGGAGGCTCCAGGGCGCATCGATGTCCCAGTGGCGGACCTGATACTTCTCGCTGTCGAGGTACTCCTCCGACCCGTGGCGCACGGGCGTGCCGTCGCAAAGCTCGAACGGCGGCCCGTAGATTCCATAGGTTGCGCCCAGTGTCGACGCCAGGATCAGGCGGATCATGAACCCCGGCCGGCCACTGGTCTGCAGGAACTCGTGCAGGATGTCGGGGGTATTGGCGAAGAGGTTCGGCCGCATGTACTCGGCGCACTCGGTCTGGGTGAGCTCGGTGAAGTACTCGATCAGGCCGTGCTTCTCGTTGCGCCAGGTGAAGTAACTGTACGACTGGGTGTAGCCGCACTTGGCCAGGTACTTCATCAGCTTCGGCCGGGTGAACGCCTCCGAGAGGAACATGGCGTCGGGGTGGCGGTCCCAGACCTCTCGGATGCACCACTCCCAGAACGGGAACGCCTTGGTGTGTGGGTTGTCGACCCGGAAGATCGAGACGCCGTGGTCGATCCAGAACAGGAACACGTCGCGGAGCGCGTTCCAGAGCGACTGCCAGTGCGGGGTCTCGAAGTTGATCGGGTAGATGTCCTGGTACTTCTTCGGCGGGTTCTCGGCGTACTTGATCGTGCCGTCGGGCCGCTGGCGGAACCACTCGGGATGCTCGCGGACCCAGGGGTGGTCGGGGGAGCACTGGAAGGCGATGTCGAGCGCGATCTCTAGACCATGTTCGCGGGCACGGGCCACCAGGTGGTCGAAATCGGCCAGGTTTCCGAGCGCCGGATGCACCGCCGTGTGCCCACCGTCCGCCGACCCGATCGCCCACGGGCTGCCGGGATCATCGGGCCCGGCCGTCAGGGTGTTGTTCGGGCCCTTGCGGAAGCTGTTTCCGATGGGGTGGATGGGCGGCAGGTAGAGCACGTCAAAGCCCATGCTCGCCACGTACGGTAGGCGGGCTTCGAGGTCGCGGAACGTGCCGTGCCGGCCGGGCTCGCTCGCGGCCGAACGCGGGAACATCTCGTACCAGGATCCGTAGCGGGCCCGCTCGCGCTCGACCATCATCGGCAACGCGGGCCGGACCTCCGCGGCCTGCGTACGGTCGGGGTAACGCGCCATGCGGCCGGCCAGGTTCGGGTCGAGACCCACGACGATCCGGGGCCGCTGGTCGCCCGCGATGGCCAGCTCATGGGCGCGCTGCTTCAACCAGGCGGCATCCTCGCCGACGGCCAGCACCGCGGCATCGGCGACAAGCTTGGCCCCTTCGAGCAGCTCGCTACCCACGTCCTGCCCGGCCTGCTGCTTCTTATCCAGCTCCTTCGCCCAGGTGCCGAAGTGATTCACCCAGGCCTGCACCGTGTATTCCCAGCGTCCCCGGCTGGTCGCCGTGAACCGGCCCCGCCAGCGATCATTGCCCATCGGCTCCATGGCCGACTCGTGCCACGACGCGGCACCGACCGGCCGGCTGCAGACGACCACGGTGATCCCGTCGTGGCCCTCGGTGAAGACGTCGGCCTCGACGACCACCTGCTCGCCATCGGTCCGCTTGATCGGGAACTTGCCGGCGTCGATCGCGGGCTGCACGTTCTCGATGATCACGCGGGATGGCGGGACCGACAGCTCCGGCCCGGAACCCTTCGCGATCGCATCCCCTGCCCGAGTATCCGCCGGCATGACTCAGACCTCCCCAACACCTGGCGCACCCTGTCCCCTGCATTCTGGCCCAGCCGACTCGCCGTCGCCATCGGGCACCCGGTTCAGCCCGATCCCGCCGACGCCCTCACTTCCACCCGACCCGGCAACTGGGACTCCGGCGACCCGGCCGTTTGCCTGAGCAGAGATCGAGCCAATCGCCCGCGACTCCCGCCCGATTTTGGGGGGCGGTGCCGCGAGATTCGAGTGCAGCACCCGGATGATCCCCGCCACCTCGCGGGTCTCCAGTTCTGGCAGTGGGGCAAAGTGGCCGGGTCGGGCAGACGCCGCCAATCCGGAGCAACCCACCTTCCGCATTGGCGACTCCAGCAGGCCTGGAGATTGCCAACGGCATTTCAAACCATCCAGGTGCCGGCGCAACGGGCCGCGGTGAACCGCGGGGCATGCAGGCCACCACCACGGATCGCGGCCCGATGGTCTCAAGGCCCAAGAATCGATTGCCGCAAGTTGAGTTAAACTCAGGACTTCGCGGCGAAACTGACAGTAGCGGGGAGTGGAATTGAACCACCGACCTGCGGGTTATGAATCCGCTGCTCTAACCACTGAGCTACCCCGCCGGCGACCGACCGGCCGAGCAACCTTCCGACGTGTAAAACGGCGGCTGGAGGTGCGTCCGGGTCGCAAGATAGAATAATCTAGCAAGCTCCTCGTCGGGAATCAATCCGCGGCCGCCGGGTCGGCCTGGCCGTCCGGGACGGACCGGCGGGTGTCCGCGTCCCCGGGTCCGGGGTCTGTCCACGGGCCTTCCACCATTCGGAACTCTCATGCCGCCGCAATACATCTTCCAGATCGAGAATCTGACCAAGTCGTACAACAAGAAGGAAGTGCTGAAGGACGTCTGGATCTCGTTCTATCCTGGGGCCAAGATCGGCGTCCTGGGCGGCAACGGGGCCGGTAAGAGCACGTTGCTGAAGATCATGGCCGGGATCGACAAGGATTTCTCGGGGATGGCCCGCCCGGCCGCCGGGATCCGGATCGGGTACCTGTCCCAGGAGCCGACCCTCGACCCGACCAAGACCGTGCTCGGGAACGTTGAGGTGGCGGTCGCCGACCTGCGCAGCAAGCTGAACCGGTTCGACGCCATCAATGCCCGGCTCGGCGAGGGCCCCGACGCCGACGAGATGGATCGGCTGCTCGAGGAGCAGGCCACCGTCCAGGATGCGATCGAGGCCGCTCAGGGCTGGGACCTGGACCGGCAGCTCGAGATCGCCATGGATGCCATGCGGCTGCCCCCCGGCGACGCCGACGTCTCGAAGCTCTCCGGCGGCGAGCGGCGCCGGGTGGCGCTGTGCCGGCTCCTGCTTGAGAAGCCGGACATCCTGCTCCTCGACGAGCCGACGAACCACCTCGACGCCGACAGCGTCGCCTGGCTGGAGCGGCACCTGCACGAGTACGAGGGCACCGTCGTGGCCGTCACCCACGACCGCTACTTCCTCGACAACGTCGCCGGCTGGATCCTGGAGCTGGACCGCGGCCGCGGCATCCCCTGGGAAGGCAATTACACGAGCTGGCTCGAGCAGAAGAAGTCGCGGTTGAAGCTCGAGGAGAAGCAGGAGAGCGCCCGTCAGAAGACGCTTGAACGCGAGTTGGAGTGGGTCCGGCTGGCCCCTCGCGCCCGCGTCGCCAAGAACAAGGCTCGACTCCAGCGCTACGAGCAGATGGCGGCCGAGGAGTCGGAGCGCCGCGACGAGGCGGTGACGATCCAGATCCCCCCCGGACCGCACCTCGGCACCCTGGTCGTCGAGGCCAAGGGCCTGGCCAAGGGCTACGGCGACCGGCTCCTGTTCGAGAACATGGAGTTCCGCCTGCCGCCGGGAGGCATCGTGGGGATCATCGGGCCCAACGGCGCTGGCAAGACAACGCTGTTCCGGATGATCGTCGGTCAGGAGACCCCGGACGCCGGCGAGCTCCGCGTGGGCGACTCGGTGGTCAGCTCCTACGTCGACCAGAGCCGCGACTCGCTGAACGCCGAGAACACGGTGTTCCAGGAGATCAGCGGCGGGCTCGACCAGGTCCTGCTCGGCAAGCGCAAGGTGCCGTCGCGGGCGTATGTCTCGTGGTTCAACTTCAAGGGCACCGACCAGGAGAAGCGGGTCGGCAAGCTCTCGGGCGGCGAGCGGAACCGGGTGCACCTGGCGAAGCTGCTCAAGAGCGGCGGCAACCTGCTGCTCCTCGACGAGCCGACGAACGACCTCGACGTGGATACCCTCCGGGCCCTCGAAGACGCGTTGCTCGACTTCGCCGGCTGCGCGGTCGTGATCAGCCACGATCGCTGGTTCCTCGACCGGATCGCCACCCACATCCTCGCCTTTGAGGGGGACAGCCGGGTCGTGTGGTGCGAGGGTAACTACCAGACGTACGAGTCCCAGCGCCGCGAGCGGCTCGGCATCGATGCCGACCAGCCGCACCGGATTCGCTACAAGGCCCTGACCCGCTGAGGTCACCCTACCCCACCGCCGGGGCCCGGTCGCGCGTCGGCTGGGCCCCGGACGTGGACTCCATGTGGAGTCCGACGGATTTGCAACCGGTCGCCAACAGCACTCAAGGGGACGCGATGCCGCTGCCCGATTTCGCCGAGCTGGAGCGTCGGGCGGATGCGCAGTCCTGTCCCGTCCGGGTCGCCGTCGCCGGCGGTGCCGACGGCACCGTCCTCGAAGCCATCCGGCAGGCGACCGACCGCGGCTGGTTGGCCGCCACGCTCGCGGGGCATCGCGAGGAGATGGAAGGGCTGGCGGATCGCCACCGCGTCGGGCTCGAGGGGATCACCCTGGTGGAGTCGGAGGCCCCCGAGCGCACGGCGGTCGCCCTCTGCCGGAGCGGTGCGACGCAGGTGCTCATGAAGGGCCGCGTCTCGACCCCGAACCTGATGGACGCGATCCTCGATCCCGAGTTCGGCCTGCGAGCGACGCGCGTGATCTGCCAGGTGGTGCTCATGGAGATCGTCCGCGATGCGAGGCGATTTCTGCTGGCCGACACCGGGGTGTTGAACCGCCCCAAGCTGCCACTGAAGGTGGCCGTGATGCGCCACGCGGTCGAGCTGGCGCACCGCCTGGGTCTGGCGGTCCCGAAGGTCGCGGCGATGGCCGCCTCCGAGACGCCCAGCGACTCGGTCCCGGAGTCGGTCGACGCGGCCGAGCTGCAGCGTCGCAACGCCGCCGGCGAGTGGCCCGACTGCCAGGTGCAGGGGCCGCTGTCGTTCGACCTGGCCTACGCCGAGGAGGCGGGCGCCCGGAAGCGGCTGGCCGGGGCCGTGGTCGGCGCGGCGGACATCATGCTCTTTCCCGACCTCGCGTCGGCCAACCTGACGGTCAAGGCCATCATGTACACCGCCGATTGCCGATTCGGCGGCGTCCTGCGCGGGACCACGCACCCGGTCGTCTTCATGTCGCGCTCGGACTCGACGGCCACCCGGCTCCGCTCGATCAGCCTGGCCCTGGCCCTCCTGGAACGACCGACGGCCTGAACCCCCGCTCCGGGGGCCCAGGCCGTCGTCGAATTTCGGGTTGTCCACATACCTCAGCGCTGGGAGCCAGCGGCCGAGGCCGGGGTGGCCGCGCCGCCGGAGGCCGGCGCGGCCGGACGCTCTAGGCCGAGCGGAGCCTGACCGGCTTTCACCTCCTGCAGCCGCTGGCGATAGCTCGTGTAGAGCTCCGTCTGCTTGCTGGTGGGTGCGATCGGCTTGCCGCCGATGAACAGCCCCTTCACGTCGGTGGTGGCCTGGAGCAGGTGCCCGGCCGTGAGCACGAGGTTCGCCCGCTTGCCGGGCGCGATCGAACCGTAGAGATCATCGCAGCCGAGCAGCCGCGCCGGGGCCAGGGTCACGGCTTCGAGGGCCTTGTCGTCGGGCAACCCGTAGGCGGCGGCCATGCCGGCCTCGTAAGGGAGGTTGCGGGCCGAGGTGGCCTGGTCGGGGCCCTGGCCGATGGAGCGGATGGCGAACGGGATGCCCGCCTCGTGCAGTCGCAGCGGGGTCGTGTAGGCCGAGTCGTACGGGTCCGTCGCGTCGAGCGGCAGCTTCATGGTGCCGGCGACGATGACCGGGATGCCCGCCTTCTTGAGGGCTGCCGTCACCTTCCAGGCCTCGGCCCCGCCCGTGATGATCGCCTTCAGCTTCAACTCCTCCGCGAGCTTGAGGGCGTCGAGAATCTCGACGGCACGATCGGCCCGGAAGATCACCGGCCGCTCGCCGCGCGCATACGGCGCCAGCGCCGTGAGCCGCGGGTCCGGGGTCGGCTCGGTCGCCTGGCCCGCGCGGGCGGCCTCGACGACCTTCGCGTAGTCGATGGCCCGCCGGAACTGGGTGCGGATCTGCTCCAGCCGCTCGGCGCGACGCGCATTCGGATCAGGCCCGCCACCGCGGCGAGGCTCGCCGTCCGAGGGCGTGTAGGCCGGGATGGTGACGTTGACCGCCACCAGGTCGCGGCGGAGCATCTCAGTGGGAATCCAGCCGGCGAAGTCGACCAGGCAGCCCTGCCCCGAGATGGTCCCGCCCGAGGGTTGGACGTAGGCGGTGAGGATGCCATTGGCCCGGGTGACGGGAATCACCGTGCTCTCGGGGTGGAGGGCCACGCTCGCCCGCAGCTCGGGCTGGAACGGCGCGGAGTCGGCGAAGTCCTGGGTCTCGGGCAGGCTGCCGATCTCGAAGAGTCCGACGAGGCTGCCGGCGTCCACCATGCCCGGCCAGAGGTCCAGGCCACGGCAGTCGATCGACTTCACGCCTGCCGGGATGGGCGTCTCCGGGCCTCCTACTGCCTCGATTGTGCCACCGCTCACGATCACCGTGCCGCCGGCGATGGTCGGGCCGCTGACGGGATGCACATTGGCCCCGACCAGGGCATACCGGCCATCGGTGGTGGCGGTCAGGTCGAGAGCCCGGCTGCGGACCTCGGCCAACGCGGCGGGCATCGTGTC
Source organism: uncultured Isosphaeraceae bacterium (assembly GCA_964624465.1). Classification (GTDB taxonomy): domain Bacteria; phylum Planctomycetota; class Planctomycetia; order Isosphaerales; family Isosphaeraceae; genus CAZUZD01. Next base: position 41,398 of record CAZUZD010000004.1, on the reverse strand, counting down.
CGCGCCCGGTCGGGTCTCCAGGCGGCCCTCGGCCTCACGGCGCTGGAACTGGACCTCACCGTCGACGAGGGTCAGCTCGCAGCGGGCGAAGACATCGAACGGGTGGGCGTTGAACAGCGCCAGGTCGGCGTCCTTGCCCACCTCGATCGATCCGAGGCGGTGCTCCAGGCCGAGCTCGCGAGCGGGGTTCAGGGTGATCATGGCGAGGGCCTGGGCCTCGGTCACGTTGCCGTACTTCACCATCTTCGCCGCCTCATGGTAGAGGTGGCGGATCAGCTCGTCGCTGTCGCTCTTGATGCAGACCGTGGCCCCGGCCTCGGTGAGGAGGCCGGCGTTCTGCGGGATCGCATCGAATGCTTCGACCTTGTAGGCCCACCAGTCCGAGAACGTCGACGCGCTGGCGCCATGGGCGGCGATCTCGGCGGCGACCTTGTAGCCTTCGAGGACGTGCTGGAGCGACTGCACGCGGACGCCGAACCGCTCGGCCACGCGCAGGAGCATGAGGATCTCGTCCGAGCGGTAGCAGTGGCTGTGAATCTTGATCGTCCCGCCGAGGATCTCGGCCAGCGCCTCGAGCCTCAGGTCGCGGCGGAACGGCGGGACCGGGGTGCCCTTGGCCTTCGCCTCGTCGTGGGCCTTGCGAGCCGCCGTGTAGGCCCGGCCCTCGAGGAACGCCCGCTCGATGGTGGCCTCGACGCCCATGCGCGTGTTCGGGAACCGCTCGCGGCGCCGGGTCACGTTCTCGCCGAGGGCGAACTTGACGCCCTGGGGTCGCTTCGCGTCCTTGAGGATCAGGTCGCGACCGGCGGCCCCTTCGCGGAGCTTGATGACGACGTCCTGGCCGCCGATGGTGTTGGCCGAGCCGTGCAGCAGCCGCGCGGTCGTCGTGCCGCCGGCCAGCGACCGGAACAGCGCCGGGTCCTCGCCATCGACCACGTCGCGCACCCGCACCTCGGGCACGATCGACAGGCTCATCTCGTTCACGCCGCCCGAGATGGCGATGTGCGAGTGGGTGTCGATGATCCCTGGCATGACGACCAGGCCGCGGGCATCAATCACCGGGGTCCCGTCGGGGGCCGAGAGGTCACGGCCCACCGCCGCGATCATCCCGTCGCGCACCAGGATCGAACCCTGCTCGATCGTGCCAGCGGGGCCGGCCGTGAGGATCCTGGCGTCCTTGATGAGCACGTTGCCGTGGGTCTGGATGCTCGGCTTGCGGTCCTCTTCGAGCTCGCTGGGTGGCTCGGGCAGTGCCTCCGCCGGCTTGTCGTTCGCCGCCTCCCGATCCAGTTTCGGCTCATCAGCAGCGGCTCGATCGGCCTCCGGCTTCGGCTCCGCCTTCGGGACAGCCGGCTTGTCCGCCTCGGGGGCTTCGGCCTTCTTGACGTCCGGTTTCGCGGCCTTCGGATCCTCGGGCTTCTTGGCCGTCTCGGGCTCGGCGCGGGTGGCCTTCTCCCGGGTGCGATCCTTCTTCTCGTCGTCGCCCTTCTTCGGGGCGTCCTTCCCGTCCTTCTCGAGGTCGAACTTCTGGCCGTCGGTGAAGAGGTACCGGACCTTGGCGTCGGCCTTGCCATACGGGCCGGTGAGGATGGTGACGTGGCCGAGCTTGCCCGGGGCGAGGGTCCCGAGCCGGTCGGACAGGCCAGCGATCTCGGCGGCGTCGCGGGTCAGGGCGGTGACAGCGGCCTCGACGGGCAGGCCGTGCTCGATCGCCTCGCGGACCTGGGCGTGGAACTTGTCGGATTTCTCCAGCCCTTCGGACGAGAACCCGAACCGGACGCCGGCCTTCGCCAGAGCCGCGGCGGTGCTGACCCGCTCGGCCCACTTCGTGCGCTTCTCGGCGCGGACCCGGACCGGGATCAGCTGCTCCTCGGGCTTCAGATCGGCCCGCTTGGCGGCGTCGATCGCCTTCGGCTCCTCGGGGAAGTCGAGCCGGAGGACGACGGGGACCCGCTCGGTACGGAGGCGGTCGACGAGTCGCCCGGCCTCGCGGCCGCCGACGATGGTCGCCGTCGTGCCGAACTCACCGGCGAGGTCGAGGGCGCGGTGGATCTCATCGCGGGTGTTCGCCTCCCACCAGGTCGGGATCACCTTCGAGCGGGCCAGGTGCAGGGTCTTGAGGGCGGGGTCGAACGCGGGGCGAGGGCCGCCGTGGGCCTGGTAGAAGGCCCACGCCTCGTGGTCGTAGTCGCTGTCGAGCATGGCCTGGCGCAAGTGGGCGACGGCGCCCATCAGCGAGGTCGGGTAGGTCGGCGTCGAGTTCTGGAACCGGCGCCTCGCGACGACCGGGTCCTCATCCGGGCTGGGCGGCTGGGGCTCGAACGGCGGCCGGACGTTCAGGTGCAGCGCCAGCGGGCTCCGGACGATCGACTCGCGACGCGGCAACCCGCCCAGGCTCACCATGGCGCTCTGGCCCGTGGCGATCGCGCCCGCCGGGGCGGCGACCAGGTCGGTGAACCCGAGCTTCCGACGCTCGGCGGCCGTGGCCTCGGTCAACTCCAGCGAGCCCCCGACCTCGAACTCCGGCGTCAGCCCGTTCCGGCTGTCGGTCGGGGTCCGCGGCAGGGCAAATTCGTTGTACGGCACGGGGCGGCCGGTGCCGGTCTTCGAGCGCTCGACCGACTTCGGGGCACCGAGGGTGGTGTGCAGATCGATGAATCCCGGGTAAACGACGAGCCCCTTGCCGTCGATCACCTCGGCGTCGGCCGGCGGCTTGATGCTGGCCGAGGGGCCGACGGCCTCGATCACGCCGCGGCGGATCACGAGGGTGCCATCCTCGATCGTCGTCTTCCCGTCGGTGATGAGTCTGGCGTTGGTCACGGCGTACGCCGCCGGCTGGTAATCGGGGCGCAGGGCGTCATCCCGCGAGGAGGTCGGTGCGACGACGGCGAGGGCGAGCGTGCCACCGAGGGCTGCGGAGAGGACGAGCGCGCGGCCCGTCCAGCGCAACGTGGGGGTGATCATCAAGGGCTCCGGGTGCGAGTCGGCGGTGGGGCGGATGGCGAGCCGGACGGCGCGGGAGAGGGGCGCGGAGATGGGGCTGGGCGCTCGCTTTTTGTGCCGGTCACTCTTACCATCCAGCCCTGGGCTCCACAAGGGCCCGACCCACCCCACGCCCCCTGCCCCGACGAGGCCCGCCATGCCCCGAGCGCTCTCCCCCGTGCGCTGGCTCCTGCTTGCGCTCACACTCCTGACCGTCATGCCGTCGAGCCATGCCGCCGCCCCCGACGAGACCCCGGTCGTCGTCGTCACGCCCTCCGAGTGGCCTGAACTGGCCGGCGGTCGAGAGCTGGGACTCTCGGGCGAGGTGACCGTCAAGGTCTGGGCCCCGCCCGGCGAGTCGTGGTCGGCTGCGGTCGACGACGACGTGCTGACGCTGACGCTCGCGAAGCCCGTGGCCGAAGGCCTTCCGACCTGGCGAGCGCTCGGGACGGTGAGCCTGCCCGCCGGTCGGCCGGTCAAGTTCGTCTCCCGACTCGGAGCGGAGGCCGCCGCGGCCAGGCCCAAGGGGGCCCCGACCCCGGTCCCGGCATTTGTGGCTCTGACGCGCGATCCCCGCGCGGATCTGTCGCGCTGGCTGGACGTGGCCCGGGGGCGCATCGATGGCGTGGCCCCTCCCGCCGATTTGCGATGCACCACGGTTCGCACCAATCAGCAGGGCGCCGACTGGCGGCCGCCGACCGATCCGGTCGTCTGGCGTGATCGGGCCCAGGCCCTGCGCGAGCAGCTCCAGGTCACGCTCGGCCTCTGGCCCCTGCCTGAGCGGGCTCCGCTGGAGCCCGAGGTCTTCGGGAAGGTGGAGCGCGACGGGTACACCATCGAGAAGGTCGTGCTGCGGACCCTCCCCGGCCACACCCTCTCGGGGAATCTGTACCGGCCGGTCGGCGTCCGCGGTCGCGTGCCCGCGATCCTCTGCCCGCACGGCCACTGGGAAGATGGTCGGGTGAACTCGGAAGTGCAGCAGCGCTGCATCCGGTGGGCGAAGCTCGGCTGCGTGGTCTTCCTGTACGACATGGTCGGGTACAACGACACCAAGGCGTTCGGGCACGAGTTCCTGAACGCGCGGCTTGATCGCTGGGGGTTCAGCCTGGCGGGCTTGCAGACCTGGAACAGCCTGCGAGTCGTCGACTTCCTCACGGGCCTGCCAGATGTGGACCCGGCGCGGATCGGGTGCACGGGCGAGTCGGGGGGCGGCACCCAGACGTTCCTGCTGACGGCGCTCGACCCGAGGATCGCGGTGGCCGCGCCGGTCGTCATGGTGTCGGAGTACTTCCAGGGCGGCTGCGTGTGCGAGAACTGCTCGGGACTTCGCCACGGCACCGACAACGTCGAGATCGCTGCCCTGGCCGCGCCGCGACCGATGAAGCTCGTGGGCGCCACCGGCGACTGGTCGGTCAACACCACCACGAAGGTCGACCCGGCCATCCGAAAGGTCTACGAGCTGACCGGCCACGGCGACCGCCTCAGCGCCGATGTCTTCACCGCACCGCACAACTACAACAAGACCTCGCGCGAGGCCGTCTACGCCTTCATGGCCCGCTGGCTGCTCGGCATCACCGACCCGGAGGCGACCCGCGAGGGTGAGCAGACCCCGGAGCAGCCCGAGGACCTCTGGACCTTCACCTCGGCGCACCCCGCGCCCGCCGATCGCAAGTCCCCCGCCGAGCTGGAGGCCGAGCTCGTCCGGCAGCAGTCGACCGCGCTCGACCGCCTGTCCCCCGGCGAGGACGGCGCCCGCTGGCAGGCCGACCGACGGTTCCTCGCCACCGCGCATCGCGTCCGGGTGGGACTGGTCAATCCGGCCGCGGCCGAGCTCACCGCCACGGCCGTGCGCCGGGCCGATCGTGAGGGACTGGCCATCCACCACGGTCGCGTGGGACGTACCGTCACAGGCGAGGCGATCCCCGTGGTCCGGCTGATCCCCGCAAAGTCGACCGGCCGCCTGACCGTCGTCATGCACCCGGCCGGCAAGGCGGGACTGGTCGGTCCCGATGGGGCCCCAACTCCCCTGGTGCGGGCGCTGCTGGATCGTGGCCAGGAGGTGGTCGGATTCGACCCCCTGCTCGTGGGCGAGTCGGCCGATCCGGCGGCGCCGAGCGACCGACGGCCCGACACGCGGCACGCCACGACCTACAACAAGGTGCTCGCGGCCGACCGCGTGCAGGACCTGGCCACCGTGCTGGCCTGGGCCCGATCGCTGGACGGCATCCGCCAGACGAACCTGATTGGGACCGCCGGCACCGGCCCGCTCGTCCTGCTCGCTCGACCGCTCCTGATCGAGGTGGCACGCACCGCCGTCGACCTCGACGGGTTCGACTACGGCGATGGCAGTGCCGATGTCCCGGCCGGGCTCGACCTGCCGGGCGTCCTCCAGTTCGGTGGGCTGTCGGGCGCCTCGGCCCTGGCGGCCCCGGCCCCGCTGCGGATCGCCCGGCCGGGTGGCTCGTTCCACCGCGACCGGGCGGAGCGGGCCTACGGGCACGCCGGCTCCCTCGGTCAGATCCAGGTCGAGGGCTCGGCATTCGAGCCGGAAGCACTGGCTCGCTGGATCGCAGACGGCGAGTGAGGCGCCCGATCGCTGCCGAAGCCGCGTTCCCGTCGGGCACATCCGGCCCGGCGGGAACGGTAGCGGTTCGGGTCTGGCCCGGATCCGCTCAGCTGATCGTGATCACGACCTTGCCGTGCACCTTGCTGGCGTTGCCGAGCGTGCTCTCCTCCAGGAACCGATGCGCCTCGGCGGCCTGTTCGAGCGGGAAGGTCTGGCCGACCAGCGGCCGGAGCTGGCCCTGGGTCACCCAGCGATTCATGTCCTCGGAGCACCGCTGCTGCTCCTCGGCCGTGGCGTTGAACATGGCGAAGCCATGCAGCGAGCAATTGCGGGTGTAGAAGTTCCCGAGCGGTAGCGTGGGCTTCGCCGTCCGGCCGGCCATCACGATCATCCGGCCGCGCTTGCGGAGCAGCGGCACCGAGACCTCGAAGTTCGGCTCGCGCTGGGTCTCGTACCAGACGTCGATCCCCTCTTCTCGGAACGCCCGGAGCGCCGCCGGCACGTCGTCCTCGCGATAGTTCAGGGCGAGGTCCGCCCCGAGCGATTGACAGAGCGCGACGTGCTCGGGCGTTCCCGCGGTGGTCGCGACGTGGGCACCAGCGGCCTTCGCCATCTGGATCACCATCGAGCCCACCCCGCCGCTGCCCCCGGCCACGTAGACGGTCTCGCCGGCGGACAGCCGGCCGCACGCGAAGAGGCCCAGGTGCGCCGTGATCCCGACCAGCGCCAGGGCCGCCGCCTCGACGTCCGTCAGGGTCGCGGGGGTCGGGTAGAGCCACGGCTCGTCCACGACCGCCAGCTCCGAGGTGGCTCCCTGGCGTCCGAACAGGCCCTGATTCGACCCCCAGACGCGATCGCCGACCTGGAACCGGCTGGTACCCGGCCCGACCGCATCGACGGTGCCGGCCAGGTCGCAGCCGATGACGTAGGGGAGCGGAATCGGCATGGCGACCACCCCCGAGCGGATGTAGAGGTCGATCGGGTTGATCGCCGCCGCTCCCACGCGGACCCGCACCTGACCCGGTCCGGGCTCGGGGGTCGCGATTTCTCCCACGCGGATCGAATCGGCCGGCCCGATCGCGTCGATGAAGGCTGCACGCATCGCTGTCCACTCCACTGGTCCGTTGATCTGTCGGGGTCGGAGAACCGAGCGGTCGTGCGATCAGTCGACCGAAACCTGAATCTCGTCGCCCTCGACCCGCACCGGGTAGACCGCCACGCGGCACTTCGAGCCCTCGATGTGCTTGCCGTCGACGAGGCTGAACCGCCACCCGTGCCAGGTGCAGGTCACCGTACGGTCGAATACGAGCCCCTCGCTCAACGGCGCCCCGGCGTGGGGGCAGGCATCATCCATGGCGTAGTAGTGGCCCTGGTCCTGGAAGACGGCAATCATCCGCCCGTCGACCTCATAGACCTGCCCCTGGCCTTCGGGGATCTCGCCGACCCGGGCCACCGTCTGAAAGCGTGCGTCTGCCACCGGAGCACTCCGCGCCTCGCCGCCGGACGACGGGCGATTGCCTGGCCAGGGATCGCCCCGCCCGAGCGGGACCGGATTCCCGGCCGATTCCTGATCATGATAGTCCTCGGCTCCGACCGAGCGTAGCCCAGCCACCCGATGTGGCCGGGGCTCGCCCCCGGAACGAATCTCGCGGCCGGCCCTGCGATCGCCGGCGCGGTCGTTGTGCCGTATCCTGCTCGGGGCCTGCCTGGTTCAGGCCCGAAGACCGCCCATCGCCGTTCTGTCACCCCGATTCCAGCCAGTCTGAGGGAGTTCCCGATGAGCGAGTCCGCCACGCGACCGCCAAGCCTGTGTGTCTTCTGCGGCTCGCAGCCGGGGACTCGACCGGAGTACCGCGAGGCGGCCCGGCTGGTGGGGCAAATCCTGGCCTCCGACTGCGTGCGGCTCGTGTACGGCGGCGGTCGTGTCGGGCTCATGGGGGTGGTGGCCGACGCCGTGCTCGAGGGCGGCGGATCGGTCCTGGGCGTGATCCCTGACCCGCTGGCGACCAAGGAGCTGGTGCACGAGGGCTGCACCGAGCTGGTGGTCGTCCGCAGCATGCACGAACGCAAGGCCAGGATGGCCGACGAGGCCACGGCCTTCCTGGCACTGCCGGGCGGCGTGGGGACCTTCGAGGAGTTCTTCGAGATCCTGACGTGGGGGGTGCTCGGGCTCCATCGCAAGCCGATCGGCCTGCTCAACGTCGCCGGCTATTACGACCCGCTGCTGCAACTGCTCGATCACGCCGTGGCCGAGCGGTTCGTCCGCCCCGAGCATCGGGCGCTGGTCGAGGTCGGCACCGACCCGGTGGCCCTGGTCCGGCGACTGCCGCACGCCTCCGCCCCCGCCACCGGGCCGCAGTGGATCAAACCGTCGCAGTCCTGAGCCGCAACCGCCCGCGGCCCGGCCCCTGGGGGAGCCGGGCCGCATGGGTTGTCGTGCCGGAGAGGTCAATCACTGACCGCCGGCGGCGGCGGCGGCGGCGGGGACCGGCGTGGAGCTGGCACCCGGACGCGGCTTGCGGGGGAACGGCTCGTCGCTCATCGCGGCCCTGTAGATGAAGCTGGCCATGATGACGGCCGACTGCTTGAGGTCCTCGACCTGGATCCGGTCGTAGACGTCCATGTTGGAGTGGTGCGTGCGGGTGTCGTACTCGATCGGGTCCTGGATGAACTGGAAGCCCGGCAGGCCGATCGCGTCGAACGACATGTGGTCGGTGCCACCGGTGTTCGAGATCGTCAGCGTCGAGGCTCCCTGGTCCTTGAAGGGCGTCAGCCACTGGCGGAACAGCGGGCGGGCCGCCTCGTTGCCTTCGAGGTACACGCCGCGGATCTTCCCGCTGCCGTTGTCGAGGTTGAAGTACACCGAGAACTTGTCGTACTCCGGCTTGGTCTCCAGCTTGCGGTCCTCGGTGTTACCGCCGCCGCCGAAGACGTTCGTCTCCTGCCCGGGCTCCTCGGCGAAGCCGCCGAAGTGCTGCTTGACATAGGCCCGCGAGCCGAACAGGCCCTGCTCCTCGCCGCTCCAGAGCGCGAGGCGGATCGTCCGGCGGGGTTTGATGCCGAGCGCCTTGAGGATGCGGACGGCCTCCATTCCGACCGAGACGCCGGCGCCGTTGTCGGTGGCCCCGGTGCCCGAGTGCCAGGAGTCGAGGTGGCCGCCGAGCATGACGACCTCATCCTTCAGGTCGGTGCCGGGGATCTCGGCGACCGTGTTGTAGCCCATCAGGTCGTCGCCGTGGAACTCGACGGCGAGGTCGACGGTGGCCTTGACCGGCTCGCCCGCCTCGACCATCCGCACCAGGCGGTTGAAGTGCTCGCTGGCGAGCACCATCTGGGGCAGGATCTTGGGTGCATCGGGGTCCCAGGCGCGGGCCCGCTTGCCGGGTGCCGACGGCACGCTGGCGCCGCCGACGAAGAGGGTGCCGCCGTCGCCCCGGAAACTGGGCTCGACCAGGACCGCAGCCCCCTCGTCGATGAGGAACTGGTTCCGGGCCTGGAGGAAGCTCATCGGGTTCGGACCGTTGGCGTTGGCGCCCGGAGCCCCCGGGGCGTTCGGGCGATTGGGCCGGGCGGGCCGGACGCCGCGACGAGCCGGAGAAGCGGAGTTGGCCATGTCCAGGAGCTTGGTGTCGCTGAACCGCTCGCCGGGGGGCTCGAAGAGCGCCTTGGGGGTCCGCACGGCGCCGATCAGGACGATGGCGCCCTTGAGCTTGCCCTTGTACTTCTCGAGGTCTTCCTCCTTGGTCGCCTCGAACTTCACCACCGGGCCGGTGACCGGGCCGTCTGTGCCGGGCGACCAGGCCTTGGGGAACCCGATCAGCGGGATGCACTGCGGCTCGACCGCCTGGAAGCTGAACCGTTTGAGCGTCCAGCCCCGACCGAACGGGCCCCACGATTCGAGGTGGGCGTTCTCGAGGCCCCAGCCGGTCAGCGTGTCGCGGGTCCACTCGTTGGCGCGACGCATCCCGGGCGAGGCGGTGAGCCGGGGGCCAATCACATCCGTGAGGTGGCTGAGGGTTTTGGCGAGCTGCGAGCGGTCGGTGCCCTCCTCCTTGATCTGCTTGAGGGCCTCCTCCATCGCCTTGGCCGCGGCCTCGGCGGGCGTGACGTCCGGCTTGGGCTCGGCCGCTGCGGCGGCCTCCGGCTTCGCGGCCTCGCTCTTTGCAGCCTCGGGCTTGGTGGCGGTGTCCTGGGCCAGGGCGCCGGGGGCCAGCCCGATCAGGATCAACAGGGCCAGGTCACGACCTCGGGGGCTGGGCATCGTCAAGGGACTCCTGGGTGAGCCGTGGTGCGGGTCCAGGCCCCGGAGAGCTGGGCCGAGACCAGCTTAACCGGCGCCCGCCGTGCTCGGAAATCGCGTGCCGCCGGAATCGGTCTGCCCCCTCGAGTCGCAGCGACGGCGAAGACTCTGCGGGATCCGATGGCTAAGATCAGATTGCAGTCGATTGCTGCTGGTCGGTGGTCTGGAGTCGTGAGACGGGCGAAAGCGTCCCTCAAGCTGGGAACGGAGCCAACGATGAGTGCGCGGGTGACATGGGGGCTGTGCTTCGGTCTGATCGCCCTGGCCTGGGCGGTCTCGGCATGGGTGTACCCGGGCCTGCCGGCGACGGTGCCGACGCACTGGAACTACCGGGGCGAGGTCGACGGCCACGGCCCGCGCTGGGTGGGGGCGTTCCTGATGCCGACGATCTTGATCGGCCTGCTGGTCATGTTCCGCGTGCTGCCGGTGCTGTCCCCGCACCAGTTCTCGATCGACCGCTTCGAGGAGACCTATCGCGCCATCACCGTCCTGACCGTGGGACTGCTCACCTACCTGCACCTGGTCATCCTGGCCGCGACCGCGGGGTGGCAGCTGCCGCTGAGCAATCTCCTGATGGCGGGCGTCTTCGGCTTCCTGGGTCTGATGGGTGGCTTCCTGGGGCGCGTGCGACGGAACTTCTTCATCGGCATCCGGGTCCCGTGGACGCTGGCCAGCGAGCGGGTCTGGGACGACACTCACCGTCTGGCGAGCAAGCTCTGGATGGTGGGCGGTGCGGCGGGGGCCATCCTGGCGGGGTGCGGGCAGGTTCCCGTGGCCTTCGGGGTTCTGGCCGTCATGGTCGCGGTGCCGATCGTCTACAGCTTCCGGCTCTCGAAGCGGCTGGAGGCCAGCGGACAGATTTGAATCGCGGCGGCCGCCGGGACCGGGCCCGCCCCTGGACCGGCCCTCGCGCGCCTGGCAAGATGCGGGCGGCCTGCTCGGCACGATCCGGACCCGCTCCCGAGGTGACGCGATGAACCTGCTGACGACCTTCGCCGGCTCGATGATGGAAGGCTTCCTGCCGAAGGGCTGGGACCTCGCCCGGATCGACGCCTGCTGTTCGCACCCGCCCGGAACCATCGGCGAGCGGCAGTCCTGGTGGCACGAGGGGTTCACGCCCGTCCCGTGCCGGAGCCTCGAAGACTTCGACGTGATGATGGGCCACGAGATCGCCCGCACCATCCAGCGCACCCGGGCCGAGGGTCGCACCTGTGCCCTCATCCTTCCGGTCGGCCCGATGGGCATGTACCGCTGGGCGGTCTACTTCCTCCAGGAATGGGGCGTCGGGTGCGACCACGTCCACGGGTTCAACATGGATGAGTGGTCGGACGCCGAGGGCCGGACGCTGCCGTCCGACCATCCCGGCGCCTTCCAGAACGCCATGCTGTCAGCCTTCTACGGCCCCCTGGGCGCCGCGACGGTCCGCCCCGAGAACCGCTGGTTCGCCACGCCCGATCGGTTGCCCCGGTACGCGGAGCGGATCGCCGAGTTGAAGGCCGGCGGCGCAGAGCTGACGGTCATCTTCGGGATCGGACGTGTCTGCCACATCGCGTTCTGGGAGCCGCACTTCGCCGCCGAATACCCGGACGTCGCGGCCTGGCGGGCCGCCACCCACCGCCTGGGCGCCCGGCTGCACCCGCTCACGATCGAGCAGAATGCGCTCACGAGCTTCCGGAGCCGCACGACCCTCGTGCCGGCCTTCGCGAACACCATCGGACCCGGCCTGTTCCTCGCCGCCGACCGGATCATCGGCGGCGCCGACGGCATCTTCGGGCGCGGGATGCAGTGGCAGGGCACGAGCCTCTGGATGACCCTCCGCTACGGGCCCGACCCCTGGGTCCCCAGCTCGTTCATGCCCACCCTGCCCGGCCGGCTGTTCTACCACGTCGACCTGGCTGGCCCGCTCGAGCCCGACATGAACTGAACGGCCTCACGGTCAGGTGAAACCGGCCACGAGCGGGCCGGTCCCCCGACCGTCGGTGCCTTCAGCGGCCGCGTGCAGCGGCTTCGAGCAACTGCGGCAGGTCGTCGGGCTCGCCGGGACGGGTCAGGTCCTGTTCCGCCTTCACGAGCCCGACGAATCCCAGGCACATCTCGTCGGTCGTCGCCTCGCCGTAGCCGATCACCGGCATCACGGGCCGGTCGCGATGCGGGTTCCGGGGATTCGTGCGCGAGTAGTCATAGCTGGCGGTCATCCGGATCACTGAGCCCTGCGGCAGCCGGATCGGTCGCCTGAGGTAGTACTGGTTCTGCCACTGAAAGTCCCAGGCCTTGATCTGGATCAGATCAATCCGCTCCGGCGGCTGGCCGCCGGCGCGGGGCACCTCCGCCCACATCGTCATCCGTTTGCCGAGCCGGTGCATGTGCGGCGCCAGCGCGATGACGTCGACGTCGACGGGGATCGGCAGCGCGATCGGCAGCTTCGGGTCGGAGCCCAGCTCCCAGGTCTCGGGATGGTCGGGGTCGAGCCGGATCGCCTCGGTACCAGCCATCGCCCAGTGGAAGGCTCGCTGGACGGGCTTCCTGGCGAAGTAGAGGCCCACCCGGGTGCGGTCGGTTTCCGACTTCCCGCTCGGGTGATAGTGGACCTGGAGGACCACGTCGCCGCCCGCCGGGAGTCGCCGGCCGATGCCATCCGGCAGCCAGGAGGCCTCGGTGCCAGGCGCCCAGCCGCCGAGATCGGAGGTCGGCTGGATCCTTGGCCCGCCGAAGCAGGTGTAACCCGGACCCGCCTCGGCCGCATCCAGGCGGCGGGCCTCGCCGCTGGTGTCGATGTACCCGAGCACGTGATGCACCGCGCGCGGGTTGCCTGGCCGGTACTCGATGCCCGCGATGTAGACGTCCGCGGGCAGGTTCGTGGGGATCACCAGGCAGCGGTACAGGTCCTCGCCGGTGGCGGGGATCTCGATCGCCTCGGGGAGCTCCAGGACGAGGTCGGGCCGGCCGAGGACCCAGTCGTCCGGGAAGCGGCGGGGAGCGGGGGCGTCCTTCGGATCGCCCTCCGGGGCTCCGGCCGCCGCCCAGGCGGCGAGGATCGCCACCTGCTCGGGAGCCATCGACCGGTCATGTTCGAAGGCCGGACCGAATCCCGGGGTCGGCTTCCAGGGCGGCATCTGGCGATCGGTGGTGACGCTCGCGACGTCCTGAGACCGCTTGCGCGCCTGGTCGAAGGTCTGGAGGGGGAATGGCCCGATCTGGCCGGGGCGGTGGCACTCCTCGCAGTGTTGCTGGAGGATTGGCGCCACGTCGCGGTGGAAGGTGAGCCCACGTTCCGCCGGGGCCACCTCGGGCGCCGGACACCCGACGGCCGTGGTGGTCGGGACCGCCACCTCCTGGCCCGACAACAAGGCACCGATGGCGTCGTGCAACTCGTGGGTCTGGGGCACGGCGGTCTTCACCCGTCGGGCCGCATACTGGTCGTCGATCCGGCCGCGATAGCGCACCACACCGGCGTGGTCGAGCACGATGGCCTCGGGCGTGACCGTTGCACCGAAGGCAGCGGCCAGCCGCCCATTCGGGTCACGAATCACGGGGTATTTGAGGCCAAACTCCTTCGCGTGTGCCGCATGAGCCTCGGGCGTCAGGTCGGGGTCGAGGCAGACGCCGATGAGCTGGAGCCGCTTGCCGGGGTACTGGTCCACCAGGGCGTTCAGCGTCGGGCCGTAGTAGTTCGCGATCGGGCACTCGGTGGAGTAGAACACCAGCGCCGTGACTCCACCCGCCGGGGCCCGCAGGCCGATGGCGGACCCGTCCGCGGCCGTGTACCTCGGGTCGTGCTCGGCTGATGATGCCGTCGTGGTCGAGACCAGGCTGGTGGCCAGAATCAGGCCGGCCCAGCGGCTGGCGGTCCTCGAGATGCTCATCGCGGCGTGCTCCCGGTCGATCGGCGGTCCCGGCGGCACGGGCCCCTCGGGGAGTGGAGGCCCAGGCCAGGACGCGCGGCGGGGCCATGCGGCCCGCTATGATCGTACCCCAGAACGGGGAGCGGGCCGAGCCTCATTGCGCGGCCAGTCCGCGAACTTGGCCGTTCGGGGACGTCGCGTCGAATGCTCAAAAGTAGATCTGGAAGCGGACCCAGTACATGTCGTTGGTCAACTGGTAGCGGTTGGGGTCCAGCAGCACGGGGCTGCCGAAGGCGGCGTGCTGCCACCCCAGGTACACCTTGAGGTTCTGCGTCAGGTACCAGTTCAGGCCCAGATCGAACAGGGCTGCATGCCGCGTCCAGAGGTTCGGGTCGGCCAGTCCCTCGGTGAAGGCCTGCTTCCCGAGGTCCAGTGTGCTCCAGCGAGTCGCGAGCTCCCAGGCACCCGGGCCACGATTTCCCGTCTTGAGCGAGAAGTTGCGGATCGGCTTGACCGCACCACGGGCCGAGACCGTCTCTCCGGTCAGGAAGTAGCCGGCCTGCACGTAGTAGCCCGAGATGGGCATGCGGGTTCGGAACTGGGGCGTGTCGATCTTGCTGTAACGCTCCGAGCCGCCGGACCACTCGGCGATCAGCGAGAGCGACTGGTAGTACCAGGCGGCGTGCAGGTCCCAGAACGCGAATCCGCCCGAGCTGATGATGTCGTCGTTGAACCGGAAGAACGGCACCCCGAAGAAGCTGCTGCCGACCGTCGCGACGTTGGTCCGGAGCGTCTGGGGCACCGGCCGTTGCTCCATGTTGCCGGCGTAGACCGAGCCACCCACGTTCAGGAACTGGAGCGCCGAGTCCTGGTTCTTCTCGAACGGGCGGAAGTTCAGGTACGCCGCCACGGTCGGATCGTTGTCGCGATTGGTGAAGCCGTTCGGATCGTCGTTGAACAGGCCCGCGGCGTAATCGAGGCGTTTCTGGAGCAGCTGGCCCCAGGCCATGGCCCCGATCTCGCGGTTCAGCCCGAAGTTGTTGAAGAACAGTGACCGCTCGGGGTTGATCAGGCCGTTGATCGGGCCGTTGTAGAACTCGTAGGTGAACGGCGTCTTGTAGCGGCCAACCTTGAACTGGAGCCGGTCATCCACCGCGCGGTAATTGATGAAGGCGTCCAGCAGGTTCACATTGTCGAAGCCGAAGGCCGGCACCGCCGAATACTCGATCGCCTTGGTGAGGCGGCCGCTGAAGATCCACCACTGCCGGGGAATGCCGAAGGTGGAGTGATACTGGTTGTTCAGCGGGGTGTTCGGAGTGTCCTCGTACCCGCGGTAGTCGATCTGCGTGAGGTTGTGAAACTGGAGCTGGTACTCGTCGTCCTCGGTGGCCAGCTGGAACCCATTGCTGAAGCTCCCCTTCAACCCCAGGCTTGACCTGGGCGCCGGCATGTTCACCGACGCGCCGCGGGGCTCGAGCGGACCACCGCCCGGCACGGCGGACCCGCTGGCCTCGCTCGTCCCGCCCGGCCCGGCACTGTTGACGCCGCTCGTGGGCGAGGCCGGTGCAGCTGCGGCCGCCGCTGGGACCGAGCCCGGAGCCGCCGGGGAGACCTGCTCCAGGCGGATGCTGAGCTGGCGGACCATCGATTCGAGCTGCTGGATCCGGGCCTCCAGCTCCACCTCGCGCGAGCCCGGTGACACCTGCTTGTCGATTGCATCTCCGACGGCCGGCAGCGGCGGAGCCGGTTCCTGGGCCCAGCCCAGGGAGCATGGGACCAGAGCGACACACGCAACCAGGGCGCCGCGCCAGCCCAGCCGGCGGGTCTGATCGGACATGACTGGATTCCCCATCCTGCGTAGAGGCCCGCGCCGGGGGAATGCCGCCACCAGGCGGAACGCGTCTGGGGAGAGGTATCGACCGCCGGGACGGACCAGATGAGTCGGCCCTATCGATCCGGAGGACTTTTCGGAATGTCCGGATGACAGCGAGGCCCTGATGTGCCGGCTGCGGATTCAGAATGGGGTGGTGACGTTCAAACTTCCCAGTATCCCGCCAGGGCCATCAGCCCGAAGCCGGCGAGCAACGCGATTGAGAGCTTGGTGCGATCGTGCCGATGGAACTGCAGCTCGGGCAGAAGGTCGCTCAGGGCGATGCAGAGGAAGCTGCCGGCCGAGAAGGCGAGTGTGGCGGCGGTGAAGCGGCCGGTCTCACCAGGGCCAACCCAGCGCTGGCTGAGGTCGAAGAGCAGGACTCCGCAGGGGATCATCAGTGCGAAGCAGAAGTTCACCAGATGGGCGATCGGTCGGGCGACCCCGGCGCGAAGCATCAGGCTGACGATCGTCAGCGCGTCGGCCGGCTTGTGGATGACCGTGGCCAGGAACACCCCCCACGAGGCGGCCCCGAGTCCGCCCGGCGACGCGGCGGCCGCGCTGGCCAGTGCCACTCCGCCGGCCAGGGAGTGCAGCGCCAATCCGAAGGCGGCCGCCCGCCAGTGCAGCGCGCTATGGTCGGAACCGCCGGTTCCGGTGCCGTGGGAATGGGGTTCTCCAGCGTGGGAATGCCGATGCTCCTGCCCCGGCCCACCACAACCCGTGGGGTTCAACTCCTCGGCCGACTCGTGATGGTGGTACGAGAAGAACCGCTCCAGGAAGAACAGGGCCAGCAGGCCGGCGGCAGCCCACCGGAGCGAGTCGGCCGAGCCGAGCTCGACGGCCTCGGGCAGCATGTGGAAGAACGCTGCGCCCAGCATGCTCCCGGCCGCGAAGCTCAGGTACATCTGGAGCCGGGTGTGTGTCAGGAGAACGGCCAGGGGCAGCAGGCCGCCGAGCAGGCTGGCAACCACGATGCCCGTACAGAAGAGGCCGAGCGTCAAGCCCATCGGGCGGCACCAACTCCAGGCCGCGGGTGCCGCCCGGCCCGATCCGGGCCCGGACCTGCCAGCCGACGGCAACGTCGCCTCAATCCCCGGAATTCGGGCGTCATCAAACGAGCATCGACCGGAACTCTCCGCGGCG
This sequence comes from uncultured Isosphaeraceae bacterium, assembly GCA_964624465.1. Lineage (GTDB taxonomy): Bacteria > Planctomycetota > Planctomycetia > Isosphaerales > Isosphaeraceae > CAZUZD01. Next base: position 24,692 of record CAZUZD010000004.1, on the reverse strand, counting down.
ATCCCGCCCGGAGAGCCCGGCCGATGCGTGTGATCGTCGTGGCGTCAGTCGGTCTGGCCGGCCCGCTTCGGACCCGAGACGCCCGGGGGCAGCACCCGGTACTTGGTCTTGGGCAGGTTGAAGACGCCCTGCGAGGGGACCCAGCGCTCGTCCATCTGGAGCGAGGCCAGCCGCTCGGGGCGGGTGAGGACGCTGCGGGTGCGGGCCAGACCGCTGGCCTTCTTGAGACTCTTGTCCATCGACATCGGCCGGGACCTCGATCGGGCTCGGAAGCGAAACGGGCCGGTGGATGCGGTCGGGACGAATGCCCGGACGCTGGCGACCCAGACGGCGTCAAGACCCGAAATCCTACTCGGTCGGCCCCGCACGTTGCAAGATGTCCTGGCTCGCCCGGACCCTTGTCGCCGCCGGGGCGCATCCTGTACATTCGCCTCGGACGTCCCGGGGCAACCCGGGGGGTGGACCGACATGCGGTGCGCCCGTCCGATCCGGATCCGCGGAGGCCCGTCGTGGCTGCAGTGCTCGAGACCTCGCTGCGATTTCCCAAGCGACGTGGCAAGGTCCGCGACGTCTATGACCTGGGCGACCGCCTGCTGCTGATCGCCACCGATCGGATCAGCGCCTTCGACTGGGTCCTGCCCAACGGCATCCCGGACAAGGGCCGGGTCCTGACCGGGCTCAGCCGCTACTGGTTCGAGACCCTCGGCGTCCCGAACCACCTCATCTCCGACGACATCCGCGAGGCCGGCCTGGGCCTGAACGGCCCGGTCCTCGACGCCCTGATTGGCCGGAGCCTCCTGGTCCGCAAGGCCGAGGTCGTGCCGTTCGAGTGCGTCGTCCGGGGGTACCTCTCGGGCAGCGGCTGGCGCGAGTACCGCGAGCATGGCACCGTCTGCGGCGAGCCACTACCGGCCGGCCTGGTCGAATCCGGCAAGATCGATCCCCCGATCTTCACTCCGGCGACGAAGGCCGTCAGCGGCCACGACGAGAACCTGCCCTTCGCCGACATGGCCCGCGCCGTCGGTGAGCCTCGGGCCCAGGCGATGCGGCAGATGAGCCTTGAGGCCTACGAGAAGGCGCGGACCATCGCGGCCACCCGCGGGCTGATCCTCGCCGACACCAAGTTCGAGCTCGGCGTCGTGCCCACCGCCGACGGCCGGGGCGAGGAATTGATCTTCGTCGACGAGATGCTCACGCCCGACAGCTCGCGCTACTGGCCCGCCGAATCGTATGCGGCGGGCGGTCCGCAGCCGTCGTTCGACAAGCAGTTCGTACGCGACTGGCTGGAGACGACCGGCTGGGACAAGGCGAGCCCCCCGCCGGCGCTGCCGCCGGAGGTCGTCGACCGCACGCGTGCGAAGTACATCCAGGCCTACGAATTGTTGACCGGCCAGACCTTCCCCTGGACCTGACATGCTCCGCTATCTGACGGCCGGTGAGTCGCACGGCCCGGCCCTGACTGCCATCGTCGAAGGGTTCCCCGCCGGTCTGCTGCTCGATCGTGAGCTCCTGGACCACGAGTTGAAGCGCCGGCAGGGCGGTTACGGCCGTGGCAAGCGCCAAACGCTCGAGACCGACCGGGTCCAGGTCGAGTCGGGGACGTACAAGGGGATCACCACCGGGGCCCCCATCACACTGCGGCTGGTGAACAACGACGCCAAGCTGGAGCGACTCCAGGAGCCCACCGCCCCGCGTGGTGGCCACGTCGACCTGGCCGGCTCGATCGGCTACCAGACCGGCATCCGTCAGGTGCTGGAGCGGGCCAGCGCCCGCGAGACGGCGGTGCGGGTGGCGGTCGGGGCCCTGGCCAAGCTGCTGCTTAACGCCATCGAGATCGAGGTCTTCGGCTACGTCCGGGAGCTCGGCGGCGTCGACGCCCCTCCGACCCGGTTCGAGGCCGCCGTCCGCGACGCCAGCCCGGTCTACACCCTGAACCCCAAGGCCGATGCTCGCATCGTCGCCGCGATCGACGCCGCTCGCGCTGCCGGAGATACGCTCGGCGGTGTGGTCGAGACGATCGTGACCGGGTGCCCGATCGGCCTGGGCAGCCACGCGCAGTGGGATCGCAAGCTCGATGCCCGGCTGGCGCTGGCCGTCATGAGCATCCAGGCGATCAAGGGCGTCGAGATCGGGCTCGGGTTCGAGGCCGGTCGCCGGCCCGGTTCGGGCGTGATGGACCCGATCCAGTTTGACGGCGATCACGACCCCGGCGATCGGCGTCACGGCTTCCGCCGGCCGTCGAACAACGCCGGCGGGATCGAGGGCGGCACGAGCAACGGTGAGCCGATCGTCGTGCGCGCGGCCAAGAAGCCCATCAGCACGATGGCCGCCCGTGGCCCGTCGGTGAACATGGCGACCAAGGCGCCTTCGCCGGCGACCTACGAGCGCTCGGACGTGTGCGCTGTACCGGCGGCGAGCGTGATCGTCGAGAACGTCGTCGCCTTCGAGATCGCCGCCGCGGTGGTCGAGCGCTATGTCGGTTCCAGCATCGACGCCATCCGCGCCGCCATGGCCGCGATGCACGAGGTCGAGCGCCGGCATCTGGCCGAGCACTGGCAGCCGCGACCCTGAGGCGGAACGGTTCAGGGAGCGTCCGAGGCGGCTGGCGACGGTCGGTTCCGGGCCCGGCACGAGCCCTCGGGCCAATTCGGCTTCGCCTCGTTGACAGGCCGCGCGCGATGGTCGACATTGGAGTGGGCTCGACGGCCCTCTGGCCGTTTTTTCCGAGCCTGTCCCACACCCTTTGAGAGCGCCGTACCGATCCGGGGGGTGGCCCGCTCAGGCCGATCCCGCGAATCCGTGCGCCCCGGGCTCGGGCCTGGTCTTGCTCGCGACGTGGCCGCGTCCCTGCCACGCCAATCGCCGGGAGTCTTCGCGATGTCGCTGCCGATTCCGTCGTCCCCGACACGTCCCCGACTCGTCCGGCTGCCGCTCTGGGCGGCGTGCTGCGTCGCCTGGCTGGGTCTCGCCGCGCTCGTCCCGGCCGTAGCTCAGGAGCCGGCGGCGCCCGACGCCGCCGCACCGGCTGCCGAGGCACCGGCGGCCCCAGCCGCCGACGCGGCCGCCGCCCCGGCGGCGACCCCGGCTCCGGCCGAGCCGAAGCGGATGACGATGCTCGGGCAGTTGCTCCAGGCCCACAGTGACCCGTTCGCGGCCTTCATCGGGCTGGTCCTGCTCGGCCTCTCGATCTACTTCCTGGCGCAGGTCATCCGCCTGTTCATGGAGTATCGGGTGGTGGAGGCGGTGCCTCCCGCCCTGGTGGAGACCCTGGAGACCTCGATCCAGGAGCGCAAGTTCCAGGAGGCGTACGACGCCTGCCGGGACAACAACTCGTTCCTGGCCAAGCTCATCCGCACCGGGATCGCGAACCTCCCCAACGGCCGGACCGAGGCCAAGGAGGCGATGAACCTCGCCTCCGAGGAGCAGGTCGTGATGATGGAGTCGCGGATCAGCTACCTCGCCACGATCGGCACCCTGGGCCCGATGATCGGGCTGGTCGGGACGATCTGGGGCATGATCCACAGCTTCCAGGAAATCTCGTCGGCCGGCGGCACCCAGCCTCGAGCCGACCAGGTGGCCGCGGGCATCAGTACCGCCCTGTTCATCACGCTCGAAGGCGTCGCACTCTCGGTGCCGGCGATCTTCTTCTTCGCCTACTTCCGGAACCGGATCGCCCAGATCGCGATGGAGGCCACCAAGGTGGCCGACCGCACGATCGCCGCCTTCTGGTCGGCCGCCAAGCAGCAGTCGGGCCAGCCGGCCAAGGCCTGATCCTCCTCCCGGGCCCGGCATCAGCGTCCGGGCCGCGCCCAGTTTCGCGGTCAGCCTGGAGGTCACGCATGTCCGGCTCCGTGTCCGGCGAGATCAGGGCCGAACCCAACCTGACCCCGCTCCTCGACGTCGTCTTTCAGCTGATCACGTTCTTCATGCTGGTCTTCAAGATCAGCGGCGACAACTACGATCAGCGCGTCCGGCTTCCGGTCGCCGGCTCCGTCCGCCCGATCGAGGGCGCCCGGGCTGACGAGGATCGGCTGGTGCTGAACATCGACGGCGACGGCCGGCTGCTCTGGAACGGCAAGATCCTGAGCGTCGACGAGGCGCTCAAGGAGCTCCGCACCCAGGCCAGGCTCGTCGAGATGAACCAGAAGATCCGCGGCAAGGGCCAGGCCGGCGATTCGCTGCCGACGACGATCGTGCTCCGGGCCGACCGTCGCGCCTCGTTCGCTACCGTCTACCGCTACATCCAGGCCTGCCAGTCGTTCCGGTTCACCAAGTTCGCCCTCAAGGCCATGAACGCGGAGGGCTGACCGATGAAACGGATGCAGAACCAGGAAGTCGAGATCCAGATCACGCCCATGCTCGACATGGCGTTCCAGCTCCTGACCTTCTTCATCCTCACCTACCACCCGGCGCCGACCGAGGGGCAGTTCAGCATGAACCTGCTGCCGGCGGCCCCGGTGCTGGACATGAACGCCGAGGCCCCCACGACCGAGGCCCAGGCCTCCGCCGACGTCCCGGCGGCGCTCCGGACGCTCTCCACCAGCCTCTACAGCAAGTCCGACGGCTCGATCGCTCGCATCACGATCGGCGAGCTGGAGTTCGCCACCGTCGATCAGCTCCGCGACCGCCTGAAGCAGATCGTCGCCGACAAGACGCTGCCCTTCGATCAGGCGGTGATCTTCGTGGCGCCCGAGCTGGGCTACTCCGAGCTGGTGCGGGTCATCGACGCGTTCGCCGGGCCCGGGGTCAGCATCACGAAGCTCAGCTTCGCGGAGCTCGACGAGGCCCGGGGGCCATCCCTCTGATGCCGCGGCGTCCCGATCGCAACGGCTTCTTCCGGGGCAGCGAGCTGCCCCGGCTGCTCCTGCTCGCGGGCATCACCGTCGCCGGCATCGTCGCCGTGGTGGCCTCGGCCAACCGCCAGGTGGACCGGCCCGAGCCGCCATCGATGCCCCGGCCCACTGTGAGCATGCCCCTCCCGCCACCCGATCCGGCGCTCGAGCTCGAAGGGTTACTCGACAAGACCCCGATGACGGCCCGCGACAATCCCGCCTACCTGCTCCTGCTGGACCGGGTTCGCCTGACGCCGCCCGCCGAGCTCGATCGGCAGGCGCGTCGGGATGTGGTCTTCAGTCAGTTGATCGACAACCCTGCTCGGTACCGTGGCCTGCCGATCCAACTCGAAGGCACGATCCTCCGCGTGCTCCGTCAGGACACCAGCGAATCGAAGCTCTTCCCGAACGGGCACTTCTACGAGGCGCACCTGATCACGTCCGACAGCCAGAATTTCCCGTACATCCTCGCATTCGAGGACGCGCCCGCGCACCTGCCCATCGGCGACGACGTCCGGCTGCATGCGACGTTCTCCGGCTACTTCTTCAAGCTGTTCGCGTATGTTGCCGGCGATGGCCGTCGCTTCGCCCCGCTGCTGGTGGGACGCATCCGCTGGCTGGAGAACCCCGGAGCCGGTACCGCTCCTGGACAGCGGCCGGGCGGGCGGAACGCCGGATCGATCGGCCTATGGCCCTGGCTGGCGATCGGGGCGCTGGGCCTCTATGCGACGATTCGATGGACGCTCTTTTTCCGGCGCCGCTTCGCGCCGATCTCACGACTTCCCCGTCGCACGACGATCGTGACCGATCGCATCGATCCGGACGCGCTGACCGAGTGGCTCAATGCGCCCCCGGAGGCGGATGACGAGCTGGGCGATCGCTCCAGTCCCGGTCAATCGAAGCGAGATGATTGAGGCCCTTTGGCTGCAACGACACCGAGCCGATCCGTTCGTCAGCACCGGCCCACTCAGCGAAGGGCGGGCCGACCGGGGATCAGCACCCGTGGTGATCCGCCGGGACGGGAGCTGGACCCAGGCCCATCGCGCGGCTTGAGAGGTTCGGGCTCGGGTCGGCCGAGGTGGCGAGCGGCCTCAGCATGGAACCGAGCCACCTCCTCGTCTCGCTCGCGCTCCTCGGTGCGCCAGACCACCGCCCGGTCGTAAAGGGCTGCGGCTTGCTCCGGCTCGCCGCGATCGTGCGCGATCATGGCCTGGAAGAACCAGTCGAACCCATCGCCGCCATCGCGGAGGCTCGTCGAGCGTTCGAACGCTTGACTGGCCGCAGCGCGATCCCCCAGGCGGAACTGGACGACTCCCAGGGTGTTCCAGTAGTTCCCCTCGTCGGGGGCGAGCTGCACCGCGAGCCGGGCCAGCGGCAGGGCGGCGGCGGGATTCCGCCGAGCCTCGTCGGGACGGGTCACCAGCAGCCAGGCCAGGTTGTTGTGGACCAGCGCTTTCCGGGCGTCGAAGTTCCGGAACGATTCGCCCGACGACTCGATGGCCTCCAGGCCCCGGATCGCTGAACGGTAGGCCGTCGCCGCGGCGTCCAGCTCCCCGCGAGCCGAGGCATTGAGCCCCGCGTCGATCCGGTCAGAGACCTCGTACACGGCACGCTCGGCCGGGGATAGCGGCCTGGGTGGCGGCGTCGGCAGCGCGGATCCGATCGAACCCGCCAGCAGGTTCCTCAGCCGAGGAGAGCGCTGGACGACCTGCTCGTAGACCGACCATGTCACGCTGGTGCCGGCCAGGCCCACGAAGATCAGGGCGACCAGACCCATCAGCCGACCGGCAATCGCCTCCGGCCGGCCGCGGGTCCGGGTGCCCCGGCCGTCCTGCGGCCGTTCGAGCCAGCCGGCCCACCAGGCGTCCTGGAGGATCGCGAACTCCAGCGCCACGAACAGGCCACGCAGCCCGACTCGCAGGAAAACAGGGGTGCCGCCAGGGACGAGCAGCACCCGATCCGGGCGGACGCCCAGGCCGACGAACAGCCCGATCTGGGCCAGATCCTCGACGATCATGGCCAGCGCGGTGAGCAAGACCGCGACGCGCAATCGCCGGGTTGGACGGACGATCAGCAGGCCACCGAGCAGCAGCGGCCACAGTCTCCAGGCCACATCGCCAAGCTCGGTCGCTCTCGCCAGACTCGACCAATCGCCGGGCGCCGGGAGGCGACCGTTTGTCCAGGCCGCCGCACGCCGAAACCACTCGATCACGAGCGGAGTCACCCGCAGCAGTCCCAGCCCGCCGAGCACCAGACCCCACACACGCGGATTGCCACGAGAATCGCTCCGTGGCTGGACGGCGGAGGCCGCGGCAGCAGCATCATCGGGCGGCAGGTTGGCTGACATGCGAAATCGAAGCTCCAGCGCCGGTCGGACGGCGGGCCGGGGATCGTCGGACACTGACAGCGTGGGCGCCCCTGGACCGCGCGGCAAGCACCCACCGGAGATTCGACCCTGGCGGCGTAACGTCGGGCGGCTTGACAGGCGCCACCGGCGCCCTTAGGGTCGAGGCTGGGTCCGGGTCCCGCCTGTTGCCGCTGCCCCCCGCCGTCGAATCCGCCCGAGCCCCCCATGCATCGTGAGTACCATCCCGACGACCTGCGGCACCGCCAGGCTCATGCGTTCGACCACGCCCCGGAGTCCGGCGCCCACGATCACGGGCACGAGCACCGCAGCCTGTTCCTCTTCACCGGCCTGCTCGGCGTCCTGATCGTTCTCGACCTCCTGGCGGGCCGGTTCGCGACGCCGGCCTGGCAGGCCCCGCTGGGCCTGCGCTGGATCTGGATTGCTGCGCTGCTCGGGGCCGGCCGGATGGTGTACGGCGCACTCGAGGCGCTGTTCGCCGGTCGGATCGGCGCCGACTTCGCCCTGGCGCAGGCATGCCTGGCGGCCCTGGTCCTGCGCGAGCCGTTCGTGGCCGCCGAGGTCGTCTTTATTGCGCTGGTGGGCGAGGTCCTCGAAGCCGTCACCGCCGATCGCGCGATGCGGGCGATCGGTCGCCTGTTCGAAGGCACCCCGCGCTCCGCCCGTGTCCGCCGCGACGGCGAGGAGGTCGAGCGCCCTCTCTCGGAGGTCGTCGTTGGCGACATCGTCATCGTGGGCCCCGGCGAGCGGGTCCCGGTCGATGGCCCGATCCTCTCCGGACGATCGTCGGTCGACCAGTCGGCCCTCACGGGCGAGTCGATCCCGGTCGACAAGGGACCCGGTGATCCAGTCTTCACCGGCACCATCAACCAGTTCGGCCGCATCGAGTGCCAGGCCGAGCGGGTGGGACGCGACTCCACGCTCGGCCAGGTGCTCAAGCTGGTGGCCGAGGCCCAGCGCCGCAAGGCCCCGCTGGAGCGTGCGGCCGACCGTTATGCCCGCTGGTTCCTGCCGATCGTCGAGACCGTGGCGGGCCTGACGCTCCTGGTTGGCTACTTGCGGGGCTGGCCCGACGTCTGGCAGCGGACGGTCGCGATCCTGGTCGTCGCCTGCCCCTGTGCCCTGGTGCTGGCGACCCCGGCGGCCGTGCTCGCGAGCATGGCGTGGCTGGCGCGGCGAGGGATCGTGATCAAGGGGGGCATCGCCCTCGAACGCCTGGCCGCCTGCGACACGTTCGCGTTCGACAAGACCGGCACCCTGACCCGCGGCCGGCCCGAGCTGGCGAGCGTGGTGCCCCTGGCCGGCTTCGACCCGGATCGCCTGCTGCGGCTCGCCGCTGGGGCCGAGCACACCAGCCGACACCCGCTGGCGACGACCGTGCTGACGGCCGCCCGCGAGCGTGGGCTCGATGCGCTGGAGGCCCTGAGCGTTGAGGCGCTGCCAGGCGCGGGCGTTGTGGCCACCGTGCGGGAGCCCGGGGCCGGGGATCGTCAGGTCCTGGTCGGCACCCGCCGCCTGCTCCAGGAGCGCGGGGTGGCTTTCGACGTCGAGGCTGAACGCGCGCTGGAGACGCTGGACGAGTCGGGGCAGACGCCGCTGATCGTCGCCGTCGATGGCGTGGCGTGCGGGTTGCTGGGGTTGCGCGATACGGTGCGGCCCGAGGCGCACGACGTCATCCACGACCTGAAGCACGCCCGGATCAGCGAGGTCGCACTGCTCACGGGCGACCGGGCGAGTGCGGCCCGGGCGGTGGCGAAGCGGGTACACATCAAGGCCGTCGAGTCGGAGCTGCTCCCGGCCGACAAGGCCCGCTGGATCGCCGATCGGCAGGCGGCCGGACGCCGGGTGGCGATGGTCGGCGACGGCATCAATGACGCTCCCGCCCTGGCCGGGGCCGATGTCGGGATCGCGATCGGTGGCCCCGGTTCCGACCTGGCCGCCGAGGCCGGCGACATCGTGATTCTGGGCGACCCGCTCCGCCACCTCCCCAACCTGCTTGCGCTCTCGCGGGCCACGGTCCGGGTGATCCGCCAGAACATACTGGTCTTCGCGTTCGGCCTCAACGCGACCGCCATGTCCGCCGCGGCGCTGGGGTGGCTCGGGCCGATCCCCGCCGCCCTGCTCCACCAGGTCGGCTCGCTGCTGGTGCTGCTGAACGCGATGCGCCTGCTCGTGTTCGACTGGCGGGCGACGTGGGCCGGCCGGGGACTGGCGGATCTCTCGCATCGCATCCGACGCTTCGACGATCGCCTCGACCTGGAGGCCGTGCTGCCCACCCTCTGGGCCCGGCGTCGCACCCTGGGGAGCCTCGTCGCGCTGGGGGCCGTGCTGGGCTATGCAGGGTCGGGGCTGACCGTCATTGGCCCGGACGTGATCGGCCTGCGGCAACGGCTGGGTCGTTTCGATCGCATCCTCGGCCCCGGCCTGCACCTCGGGTGGCCGGCCCCGATCGACCATGTCACCCGGCTGGCTCCCGAGCGGCTCCGCAGCGTGACCCTGGGCTTCCGGGGCGAGTCTGCCGGTGGAGCCGGGACGCTTGACTGGGAGACGACCCACGAGCGGCAACTGGAGGCGAGTGCGGAGGACGAGGCCCTCGTCCTGACCGGCGACGGCCGCCTGGTCGAGCTCACGGCCGTCGCCCAGTACTCCATCGACCGCACACCGACGGGCTTGCGGCAGTTCGCCTTCGGGGTGGACCGGCCCGAGCAGGCGCTGCGACCGCTGCTCGAGGCCGCCGTACGCCGGACGCTGGCGACGATGACCTACGAGTCCCTGCTCACCGCCGATCGCCGGCTGGCCGAGCGTGCCGTCGCGACCCAACTGCAGCGGCGGCTGGCCGAGCAACCCCTGGGGCTCGTGGTGCGGTCGGTGGCGTTCCAGGAGGTTCATCCGCCGCTCACCGTGGTCGACGCCTACCGCGATGTCTCGCGGGCCCAGGCCGAGCGCACCGCCCAGGGGCATCGGGGCCAGGCATACCGGTTCGAGCAGCTTGGCATCGCCCGCAGCCGCGTCGCACAGGCCGGGGCGCAGGCCGAGTCCGACCGTTTTGCCGCCGTGAGCCGGGCCGGGGCCGAGGGCGCCGGGTTCGCAGCCCGTGCCGAGGCCCGCTCGGGGGCGGAGGCCCTGACCGATCGCCGCCTCGGCTGGGACGCGGTCCAGGCGGCCCTCTCCGATCGGCCCAAGCTCATCCTGGATGTCGAGGCGGGCGGCCCGCGGCGGCATCTGATCCTCTCCGACCCGCTCCTGAGACCGCCGCCCGCGGCGGCCGCCGGTCTGCTCCGAGGCAACCCATGACTCGCTGGACGCGTCTGCTGCTCGGCCTCGCGACCCTGGCCCTGATCGGGCTGGTGCTGGCGCGGTCCTGGTTCATCGTGGACGAGACCCAGTTCGTCATCCTGACCGAGCTGGGCCGACCGCTGGCCGTCTACGGCGACGAGCCTGGCGAGGCCGGCCTGCACTTCAAGCCCTTCTGGCAGGCGGCGATCCCCGTCGACCGGCGGGTGCAACTCGCCGAACCCGCGGCCCGCGAGGCGATCACCGGCGACAAGCGGAACGTCGAGGTCATGCCGTTCCTCGTCTGGAAAGTGGCCGATCCGCTGCAATTCCTCCGCGCCGTCGGTACCTCAGCGGCGGCCTCCAGTCGCCTGGAGGAGCGCGTGAATGCGGCCTACCAGGACGAGCTCGGGCGTCGGCCGTTCGACACCCTGGCCTCCACCGATCCTGCGCGCTGGGGGCTCGACGAGCTGAACACGGCCGTGCGCGCCGCGGTGGCCCCGGCGGCTCGCGAGGAGCTGGGCGCTGAGCTGGTCGACGTGCGGCTTCGACGGTTCAACCATCCGCTGGAGGTGCGGCCGGCGATCTTCGACCTGATCCGCTCGGAGCGGAAGCAGGAGGCGGCCCGGCTGCGAGCGGAAGGCGAGGCCGAGTATCAGCAGATCGTGAGCCGGGCCGACCGGGACCGAGACGAGGCCATCGCGACGGCCGAGGCCGAGGCCGCCACGATCCGCTCGAAGGGCGAGGCCGAGGCGATGCGCGTCCTGAACACGGCCCAGGCTCGCGACCCGGAGTTCGCCCACTTCCTCCGGCAACTGGAAGCGTATCGCTCGGTGCTCGACGCCAACGCCACCGTCGTCCTGCCCGCCTCCAGCCCCCTGCTCCGCCTGCTGTTGCAGGGCCCCGAAGCGGAGCCGGTGAGCCCCGTGCCGGGCTCGAACCCGTCCGCCCACGCAGCGCCCGGAGCCGGGCGATGAGCCGGTGGCGCCGGGCCGGCCTGGGCGTGCTGGCGGTCACCCTCGGCGGCTGGCTGGCCACGGGGTTCACGGTCGTGGCCCCCGGCGAGGTCGTCGTGGTGCGACGGCTCGGACGCACAATCGAGCCTGTCTGGACGGCCGGCCCGCACTGGGGCGCTCCCCTGGGCATCGATCACCGCGAGCACATCCGGACCGACGAGGTGCGCCGGCTCACGATCGGTCGCACAGGGGACGAGCAGCGGGGCGATGCCCCGGGCGCCGCCGAGTTCCTGGTCGGTGACCGGAACTTCGTGCGAGTGGGAGCCACCATCCAGTACCGCGTTTCCGACCCCGTCCAGTTCAGTCGACGCCCTGAGAATGCGGAGAACCTGCTGGCGGCCTGGGCCGAATCGAGCCTGTGTCGCGCGCTGGCCGGTCGTGGCATCGATGCCGTGCTTCGCAGCGAGCGAGTGGCTCTTGGCGCCTCGGTCGCGGAGGAACTGAACCAGCGAGCGCGGTCCGGCCAGCACGGCGTGGCCGTCCTGGGGGTGATCCTGACCGACGCCCGACCACCGGTAGAGGTGCAGGCCGCGTTCGCGGAGGCCCAGGCCGCCGCCAGTGCTCGCGAGCGTCGGGCCCAGGAAGCCGAGGCGTACGGGCTCGCCCTCCAGCCGATCACCCGTTCGCGGGCTCGGGCGCTCCTCGACGCCGCGACCGCGGCCGTGACCCGGACCACGGCCCTGGCTCGCTCCGACGCTGACCGCTTCGAGGCCCTGCGGGTCGAGGCCGGGCGTGATCCCGTTGCGACCCGGCGGCGGCTCTACCGCGACATGCTGGCGGCTCTCCTGCCCCGGCTCGGCCGCACGCTGGTGGTCCCGGCCGGCGAGTCGGTGGACCTGAGCCTCTTCGGCGTGGGAGCGACCGGCGCGAGCCCGGCCCCGCCGGTTGCTCCGGCGGTCGGACCGGACTCGCTGCGCCCCGCTCCGAATCGCTAACGCCGATCGCGAGGGGCCGGGCCGCCGAACGGTGCGTCATCGGGGCCCGCCTCGATGGCGTCGAGCTCGAACCATGGGCCACGGCTGCGGAACCGCGGCGGCGGCAGCGATTCGGCCAGGCGAATCGCCTCGTCGGGGGCGATGTCGTCACGTCGCTCGCCGACTCCGCGGAAGATCTGCAGGCCGCGGCTCCGCGCCAGGATCTCGCGCCGCGACCGGCCCTCGGGCGCATCGGGCCACGGATCGGGCTGGTCACTGAAGACGAAGAAGTGGGGAACCACCTGGGTGATGTAGTTCCAGTAGTCCGGGTTGTCGGTCTGGAGCACGAACTGACCGCCGGGCTGAAGGGCGCGATGCACGCCGGCCAGGAACCGCGGGGTGATCAGCCGCAGGTGGGCCTGTCTGGGATCGTGGTAGGGTTGCGGGTGGTACAGGTGCACCTCCGCCACGCTCCCGGGCGGGAGGTAGCTGCGCACGATTGTCTGGGCGTCGCGGACCGCGAACCGGACGTTGTGCAGCCCGCGCTGGTTGGCGCGCCGGGTGGCGTAGCGGATCACGACCGGAAGCAGGTCGCTGGCGAAGTGGTCGCACTCGGGTCGCTTCAGGGCGCTGATCAGCGTGTACCGGCCATTGCCGCAGCCGAGTTCCACGATCACCGGGGCCTCGCGACCGTAGAGCGCCGCCCAGTCAAGTGGCCCCTCGGGCGGCAGCCGCTTGAGCGCCGTGCGGGCCCAGCGGTCCTCGGGCAGGATCTCGCCGGGGATCGGCACGCCGAACTCGGACTCGCTCATGGGGGCACACTCGGCGCGGAGGGTGGGTCGGCGGGGGAGATTGCCCCCATGATTCGGTGTGCCCGGCGGAGATTCAAGGCGATGTGGCTCGAAGCCGGATCGCCCGGACCAGTATGCTGGTCGCGTGGCCGGAGCCGCGGGATCAACCTGGCGAGCCCGGCGGGTCCCGAACCGTCCCGGAGCCGCGTCGATGTCCGCCCCTCGCACGATCCTGTCCGAACTCGAAGCCGTGATCGCCGAGCGCAAGAGCCGCCCGCCTGGCGAGCGGTCCTACGTCGTCTCGCTGCTCCAGGGCGGGGTCCCGAAGATCGGGGCGAAGATCACCGAGGAGGCCGAGGAGGTCGTCGAGGCGGCCGGCGAGCCCGGCGAGGAGGGCCGCGTGCACCTGGTCCGCGAGGCGGCCGACCTGATCTTCCACACCCTCGTGATGCTCGGGTACCGTGACGTCGCACTGGCCGAGGTCGAGACGGAACTGGGCCGTCGGTTCGGAATCAGCGGCATCGACGAGAAGGAGGCGCGCGGCCGGTCCTGAGGGCGAGGCCCCACCCAACTCACTGGTTGGCGGCGACGACCCGCCGGTCGAGCAGGTTGCCCTCGGTGCGTGCGAGGATGCGCGGGAAGCCGTTGTCGTCCTGGAACTCGCGGACGAGCTGGAGCTTCGGCGCCTCCTTCGGCCAGTTGGCGTACTCCGACGGCTGGAGCAGCACGAACACGGGCCGATCGCCGATCTCGTAGCTCAGAAGCTTGGGCGAGACGAGCATGCGCACCGGGTGCTCGGTGGCGAACGTCAGGTCGGCCCGCCAGGGGTGGAAGGTATAGAGGGGCCAGCGTGGTGGAATCCACTGGCCGATCGCGCGACCCCAGGGCCCCTGCCCGAATCGGTAGTTGAACTCCGGGACGATGATGGCGGCGTGGGCCAGCTTGATCCCGATGGCCACCGCGACGATCGTCCCCACCGCCCACCGCAACCGGCCTTCCCAGGCACCGACGAGGGCAAAGGCCATCGTCACCAGGGCCAGGACGATGAGCATGATGGCCGGCGCCCGGAAGTACGGGACGGTCGCGGCCAGGTCGGTGGCCCGGGGCACGGCGACGCCCGACCAGATCAGGCCCATGAGGGCCGCCCCCCAGAGCGCCGCGAACTCGAACTTCCGGCCCGCCTGACCGGCCAGCAATCGGTCCAGTCCTGAGGCGGCGGCGACGGCCAGGCCGACCAGCATCGCGGCGAACGCCGCCGGGGCGAAGCCGGGCAGCAGCGTCCCGGCCAGGGCCGCCACGCCGGCCACCTGGAGCCAGCCGAGGACCACGGGACGACCGGCTTCGGGCAGCGCCGAACGGATCGATCGACTGACCACCAGCAGCGCCCAGGGCGTCCACGGCAGGCCGAACGTGATCGCGAGCCCGGCGAAGCGCCAGTCGGTCGGGCGCTTGAGCGGCCAGGTCAGCGCCTCGCCCCACACCAGAGCCGGCGCGGCGTTGAGCGCCCAGGCCGACCAGGCCGCGAACGCCGCCAGGGGCGGCAGCACGAGGCGCCAGGAGAGGTACGAGCCCTGGCGACCCAGCACGATGATCGGCATCAGGACCATGGCCAGCGCCGGCCAGCCGCCGATGAGTACGGCGACCGCCGCCCAGAGGCCGGCGATCAGGTCAGACCCCCGGGCGATCACCCGGTCGAGTGCAGCCACGACGGCCAGGCCGGCGAGGGCGTCGAAGCCCATCACGGCCGAGCGGTCGATCACCGCGATGCTGCCCAGGATCGCCAGCGCCGTCAGCAACCCCGCTCGGGGGCCCATGAGCCTGGCCATGCGGAAGGCGGGAATCGCTCCGAGTGCCAGCGCGGCCAGGGCGGCCGGGAACAGGACGGCGGCGGGCGTGGGCACGCCGGCCTCGCCGAAGGCCCAGACCCAGAGCCAGCTCGGGGCCATCCGGGCGGCCGTCAGCGAGGAGACCCAGCCACCGAGCGCCTGGCCGAACGGACCGACCGACTCCCCCGCGGCCATGCCCTGCATCGCCTCGGCGGCGTTCAGGTCGCGGGCCGAGGCACCCCAGAGCACGAACAGGGGCAGCAGGGCCGCGACGGCGCACCAGGCCCAGAGGGTCGGCTTCGTGACGGGAGCGGACGTGTGATCGACGCGGACCCGGCGGCCGCCGAGCGCCTGGGTGCTGCTGAGATCAACGGACATGGGTCGGCTCCGTCGCGGGTCGGTCGGTGGCGGCCGCGGGGGCGTGGTCGTGAGCGTGATCGTGGCCGTCGGGTTCCGCCTCCGGGCTCCCGACGGGAAGGTTCTGATCGTGGCGGAATCGCGGCTGGAACAGTTCTTCGAACGGGCGCTGCTCGACCATGTTCCAGACGTAACCCGGCAGCCAGCCCTCGCGGTACACCTGCCGGCGCATCTCGGCGCTCACGTCGTCGACCGTCCATCCGTCCCGCTCGTAGCGAAACAGGGCGACCGAGGCTCCCGTGCGGCAGGTGCCCCGGGCACAGTGGACGAGCACCGGCCGGCGGGCGGGGTCGTCGATGGCCTCGAGCACGGCGCGGAACTGGTCGGCGCGACCGAAGCCGTCGCCGGGCATGGGGAGGTTGAGGAAGTCGACCCCCAGCCGCTTTGCCAGGGCCCGCTCCGACTCGACCCCGGGGCCGGGCACCAGGAAGCTGACCACGGTCCGGATGCCGTACCGGCGCACGGCCGCCTCGAGCTGGCCGGGCGTGAGCTGGCCGCTGCGGTAGAGCTGGCCGGGCTTGACCACGTCGAAGTGGTCCCAGACGACCCGCTCGCGACGGCTCTCCAGGTTCAGCCAGGTGGCCAGACCCGAGGCGGTCAGGATGGTCACGATCGCGATCACCGTTCGCATGGCTCAGGGGCTCGCCCGGGGGCCTCGATCTGGCGTGACCCGATCGGGACGGCCGAGCGCATTGCGGCTCGCCTTCGCGCGGGTCCTTCCGACGCGGCGCGGACTCTAGGCCAGACGCCCGGGCCGGTCAACCCGAACCGTCCACCCTCGCACGCCGGCTCCCAGGGGTGGCCTCCAGGCGATCGAAGCGGCTTGTCCCATCGGGGGCGGCCGCTTAGGATGACATACATCCTCCTGCCAGCGCCGGGGATCGGTGCCCGCCGAGGCCCCGTGCTGGGTCGACCCGTTGCCCCAGTGGGACGTGCTGACATGCCGCTGCCCTCCCCCCGCCGGCCGCTCGCCGTCGGACTCGCCGTGGCCCTCGCCTGCGCCGCCTTCGCGAGCCCTGCACTGGCTCAGGATTTGAAGCCCAAGCGGCGCGACACGAACCCGAGGCTCCGCCCGCCCGAGGTCGTGCTCTCCACCCGCATCGAGCCGGCCGTCGCCAAGCCCGGCGACACCGTGACCTACACCGTCACGGCCAACGTGGAAGAGCCCTGGCACATCTACGCGTTCGCCAGGGCCCAGCCCGACGAGGGCCCGCGGAGCACCGAGTTCGACCTGTTCGACCCGGCCGGCCTCAAGTCGGTGGGTGACTGGACGCCCGATCACGCCCCCGAGAGAGCCAAGGAGCCCGCCTTCCCGAGCCTCGACAGCGTGGCGTTCCACGAAGGCAAGGTGTCCTGGTCGATCAAGCTCCAGGTGCCTGCTGACGCCAAGGCGGGCATGCATACGGTCAAGAGCCAGATCTACTTCCAGATCTGCAAGGACCAGTCGTGCAAGCCGCCGGTGAATATCACGGTTCCCGACGCCACGGTGACCGTGGGTGGCGGCTCTGGCGGGACGGCAACTACACGGCCGGCCGCACCGGTCGGGCCGACCTCGGATCGCGGCGACCCCCGACCGGAGCGTCGGGGGGGCCACCTGGGCACGATGCTCCGAGCCGCGGCAACGCGGCTCGTGGCGTTCCCGGGCGCAGTGGCCCTGGCACCCCTGACGGTGGGACTGATCGGGGATGAGGCCGCCCCGGCCGCCGGCCCCGAGGCCCCCGTGGCCGCGGCCCCGTCGACCGCGACGCCCTCCGCTCCGACGGCCGCCACCGCAGCCGCCCCGGGCACCGTCCAGCAGGCCATCGATCAGGGCTTTGGCTCGTTCCTGGTGTTCGCTGCCCTGGGCGGCCTGCTCGCCCTGCTCATGCCCTGCGTCTGGCCGATGATCCCGATTACGGTGAACTTCTTCGTCAAGCAGGGCCAGAAAGGCGGCTCGACCACCGGCCTGGCGCTGACGTACTGCCTGGCGATCATCGGCATCTTCACGCTCCTGGGCGTGGTGATGACGGCGTTCCTCGGGGCGACCGCGTTGAACCAGCTCGCCAGCAACGGCTGGGTCAACCTGGCACTGGGCCTGGTCTTCATCGCATTCGGGCTGAGCCTGCTCGGCCTCTTCGAGCTGCGGCTGCCGACGTTCCTGCTGAACGCCTCGGCCAGCAAGGAGTCCAGCGGCGGGCTCGTCGGCGTGATCTTCATGGCCCTGACGCTGACGATCACCTCGTTCAGCTGCACCGTGCCGGTCGTCGGCGGCCTGCTCGTGCTCGCGGCGAAGGGGAGCTACTGGTACCCGATCATCGGCATGGTCGTGTTCTCGTCGGTGCTCGCCTTCCCGTTCCTGCTGCTGGCCCTGATGCCCGGCCGGCTCTCGACCCTGCCGCGCAGCGGCGACTGGATGAACGCGGTCAAGGTCGTCGGTGGCCTGATCGAGATCGGCGCGGCCTTCAAGTTCCTGAACACCGCCGAGATTGGCTTCGGCGCCAGCCCCGACTCCGCCTGGTTCGACGCCCAGGTCGTGCTCTCGATCTGGGTCGTGCTGGCCACCATCTGCGGCCTCTACCTGCTCGGCTTCTTCCGCACCGACCACGACCATGATGACGTCAAGGTCGGCGCCGGCCGGATGGTCCTCGGTGCCGGCTTCCTGACCCTGGCCCTCTACCTGGCCCCAGCCCTGTTCGGCAACCCGCCGAAGGGCCGCGTCTACGAGCGCATGGTCGTGGGGATGCTGCCCGCCGACGTCGGTGAGCTCGATGCATCCCGCCAGCTCCTGGCCGCGCTGCCCACGCTCGGCGGGACGGCCGGTAGCTCGACGGCCAGTCTCGTTGCCGGCGAGCGGCAGGAGGAAGTCAAGGCGACCTCCAGCGACCCCGAGGAGGCGATGCGCCAGGAGAAGAAGGTGCACGGCGTCCGCTGGGGCCTGAGCTACAAACAGGCCCTGGAGGAGGCCAAGGCGCAGAATCGCCCGGTCCTGATCGACTTCACCGGGGTCAACTGCGCCAATTGCCGCACCATGGAACAGGGGGTCTTCCCCCGGCCCGAGGTGGTGGCCCTGCTCAAGCAGTTCGTGACGGTCTCGCTCTACGTCGACCGGATCCCGATCGAGACCCTGTCGGCCGATGACAAGCAGTCGTTTGCCGAGGAAAACGCCCTCTTCGAGCTGGACCTCGTTCAGCAGCAGAACCAGCCGTACTACGTGGTCGTGACCCCGGACGGCAAGGTCCTGGCCCAGTCGGCGTTCGCCGAGGCACCGCAGTTCGTCTCGTTCCTCAAGGCCGGGCTGGAGAAGTTCCAGGGCGGACCCGCCAAGGTCGCCAGCTCGGATCAACCTGCCCGCTGAGCCTCGCCACCGGCCCTCGACCGGGAGGTCACGACGCGATCGTGACGTCCCGGTTGCCGGCAACCACCTCGCCGATCACCCAGGCCGGGATGTTGGCCTCGGTGCGGAGGGTGCGGACGATCGATTCGGCGTAGTAGGGCGCCACGACGAGCACCAGGCCGATCCCCATGTTGAAGACCCGGAACATCTCCGGGTCGGGCACGCTGCCCAGGGTCTGGAGCCACGAGAAGACGGGCGGGATGTCCCAGGTCCGCTCCAGGCGCATGGCCAGGCCCTCGCGCAGGATGCGGGGCGGGTTCTCGATCAGCCCGCCGCCGGTGATGTGCGCGATGCCGTGGATCACCCGCTTGACCCGATAGTTGCGGTACACGGTCTTGAGCGCCCGCACGTAGAGGCGGGTCGGCTCCAGGAACTCGTCGGCGACGGTGCGGCCCAGCTCGGGCACGTGCGACTCGGGCTTCAGGCCGCCGTGATCGAAGGCGATCCGGCGGGCCAGGCTGTAGCCGTTGGAGTGCAGGCCCGACGAGGCCAGGCCGATGATCTTGTCCCCCTCGCGGATCTCCTTGCCGTCGAGGATCATCTTCCGCTCGACCACGCCCAGGCAGAAGCCCGCCAGGTCGTACTCGCCGGGCTGGTAGAAGTCGGGCAGGATCGCCGTCTCGCCGCCCAGCAGGGCGCACTCGGCCTCGATGCAGCCGTCGCTGATGCCCTGGACGATCTGCTCGGTGAGATCCGGGTTGTCGGAGCTCATCGCGACGTAGTCCAGGAACAGCAGCGGCTCGGCCCCCGCGCAGAGGCAGTCGTTGACCGACATGGCGACAAGGTCGATGCCGACCGTCTGGTGCCGGCCGGTAGCCACGGCGAGCTTGAGCTTGGTGCCCACGCCGTCGGTCGAGGCGACCAGGACCGGGTCGCGGTAGGTGCGCGAGAGCAGGCCGATGTTCGCGTTCAGGCGGAACAGGCCGGCGAACCCGCCGGGCCAGTCCATCACCCTGGGGCTGGAATAGGTGCGCCGGAGCAACGCCGGCAGCCGCTTCATGGTCTCTTCGTAGACGTCGAGGTCGACGCCGGCCGCCTTGTAGTCGATGGGTTCTGCCATGAGCGGCCTTCGGGGCTCGGAGGTCGGGCCGGACGGGGGCGATCGGAGGGTGCCGGGGGATCGCCGGAGGGCGAGGCCGGGGCGGACCGCGACGCCGGATTGCGTCGAATCTCCCGCCAGTCTAACCCACGATCGCCGGGGGACAAGCCAACCGAGCCCCCGGGTCGCGGGCCGGGGCCCGCGGCCTGTTGCGCTTGAACCGTCCGGGGCCCCCCTTTATGTTGGGTTTCCCCGGTATCGGGATGGGGCCGTCCGCGAACGGGCCGGTGTCCCTCCCCCCTGCCTTCGTGGTCCTTCGGAACGCTGTTCCCTGGAGTCAGCCCTCATGAAGTCTCGCAAGTTTTCGGTCCTGGCCGGAGCGATGATCGCCACCGCCGTCGTGGCCCTCGGCGTCAACGCGGTGGCCGCGCGTGATGATCACGACGACTCGCCGCTGCACAAGATCATGGAGAAGGTGCAGGCCGAGAACTCCAAGGTCCTCAAGGGCGTGCGGAACCCGGCCAGCTTCAAGAAGGCCCAGGCCGAGGTCGTCACCGCCGCCAAGGAGCTCGCCAAGCTGGGGAAGGACAGCCGCGAGTTCACCGAGCCGGCCAAGCACGAGAAGCAGCCCCAGGAGAAGTGGACCGAGCTGGTCGACAAGTTCGTGACGGAGTCGCAGAACTTCGCCACCCTGGCCGCCAAGGCCGACGTCGAGCAGCCCGCCGCCAAGGCCGAGTACAAGAAGGTCCAGGCCACCTGCACCGCCTGCCACGACGTGTTCAAGAAGGACGAGCACTGAGCCAACCGGCCGTGATCGCCGCCTGACCGTCACGACCTCACCCGGCCGATTCGACCGGGTGGGGTCGTTCCGCGCGCCCTGTGCCTCGATCTCACGGGCGGCCCCGCCCTGGAGGCTTGCGGATGCGGTGGTCGCTCACGAACCGGTGATCCCCCGCTGGGACCATCGGTAGGTGGCATTCCACACAGCCCGACCGTGCCGCCACCGGGCAACTTGCCACCGAAGGGCGACGGTCCGCCCGCTGGTGGCAGTCGAGGCAGACCCGTTCGTAGCGCGCCCGGTCCTGGCCGTCGGAGCGGTGCGGATCGTGGCACGTCGTGCACGACAGCCGCCCCTCGCTGGCCCGGTAGCAGGCCGAATGCGTGAGGTCGAGCGGATGGGCCTCGGACGGCGAGCCAACCATCGTGGAGCCTTCTCCCAGCGCGCCGGAACCGCCATGGCACCGCCCGCACATCCGGACCTCCTCGCCGGGCAGCGACCGGCCGGGGCCGAATGGCATCGCGAGCGGCCGCCCCCCCTGACGCGCCGACTCGGCGTGCGCCCGACCCGGGCCGTGACAGGCCTCGCAGTCGGTCGCGTCCCGATCTCCGGGCTCCGTCTGGCGGCTCCGGTGTCCCGGGCGGCCCTGGCCCCGCTCGGTCGCCTCCTGAATTTTCGGATGGCACTCGAAGCAGCCCGAGGGGTTCAGTTGCCCGGAGGGGTCTGAAGCCCCGCGATCCGCGGTCGGGATCGGGCCGGGCACTTCGCGGAGGGCTCCGACCTGGTGGCCATCCCGCCAGACGATGAGGACGAGTATGCCCAGGACCAGCACCAGCGAAGCGCGGGTGATGGCTCGGCGGTCGGAGCGCCCCGAGGCGCGCGCACCGGCACCTGGCAGCATGACGCGATTCCCGTGTTGTCCGAGCAGGGAGCAGGCGGAGGTGGGAGGGTGAGAGGCCACGACCGGCCGCCGATCTCACCGAAACCGATCGTGCCCCGCCGGTCCACCCGAGTCAACGATCCGCCCTGGCGGTCGGTTACAATTCCCCTCATGACGACGCACCCGATGCCCCACCCCCAGAGCGACCTCGATTTCGGCGACCGCCGACTGTTGGACCTGACGCTCCCGACGATCGCCGAGAACCTCGCCCTGGATGAGGCGCTGCTCGCGGCCGTCGAGACCGATCCCAGAGGGCCCGTGATGCGGTTCTGGGAATCGAGCGAGATGGCCGTCGTGCTGGGCGCCTCCGGACGGCGCGATCGGGACGTCCACCTGGAAGCCTGCCAGGCCGATGGGGTGAGCCTGGCGCGCCGTTCGAGCGGCGGTGGGACCGTGGTGGTCGGGCCCGGGGCCCTGAACGTGGCCGTGGTGCTCCCGATCGCCGCCCATCCGGAGTTCGAGGCGGTCGACCGTGCCCAGGTGGCCGTCCTGGAGCAACTGGCCAGCTACCTTCGGGCTCTGGCGCCCGCGGTCGAGGTGCGCGGCTCCGGCGATCTGACCCTGGGCGGCCGCAAGTTCTCGGGCAGTGCCCAGCGGCGGGTGAAGCGCCACTTTCTGGTGCATGCCACGATCCTGTATGACTTTCCGCTCGACCAGGTTCCCCGGTACCTGGCCGAGCCCGACCGCCAGCCCGAGTACCGAGCGGGCCGCTCGCATCGCGACTTCGTGGTGAACCTTCCGCTGGCCCGCGACGAACTGGTGGCGTGCCTCCGGCGGGGCTGGGCCACCGATCCGGTGGCGATGCCCGTCCCCTGGGACGACGTCCGGCGGCTCGTGGTCGAGAAGTTTGCCGATCCCGCCTGGATCGGGCGACTCTGACGGTTGTCCGGTGGGTGGGATCCCGGAATCGCGCACTTCCTCGACCCGGCTGCCTATACTTCCCGAAACCGCCGTGCGTTTCCGTCTGGGGGCATTCCGCGGTTTGCGGTATGCTTTGGAGATGCGTGGAGTCTAACCTCCGCGCGGCGATCATTCCTCGGCCCGGCCGCACCGGCGCAGATCCGGTCCAAGTCCGGCCTTACGGGATCTTCTGTCATGAGTCGCCCGTCGGTCGCGAGTCGCTGGAACCTCGATCTCATCGAGACCAATTACCAACGCTGGCGGGATGACCCCCAGTCGGTCGACGAGTCGTGGCGCTCGTTCTTCGAGGGCTACGAGCTGGCCCTGGACGGCGCCAGTGGCGGCGGCGAGTCCGCGGCCGCCGGTGACGGCCGCTCGGCCCAGGCCCAGGCCGGCGTCACCCAGCTGGTGGATGCCTACCGCGAGATCGGCCACTATCTGGCCGACCTCGACCCGCTCCAGCTCACCCCGCCTCGCTCCAGCCACGAGATGCTCGAGCTGTCGGCCTTCGGGCTGACCGACGCGGACCTGGACCGCACCTTCTTCAACCCGCTGGGCTCGCCGGCTCACGCCACGCTGCGCTCGATCCTCGAGCAGCTCCGCGCGACGTACTGCCGCACCATCGGTGTGGAGTACATGCACATCCAGAATCGCCGCATCCGCACCTGGCTCCAGGAGCGGATGGAGCCGAATGCAAACCGGCCCAGCTTCGACACCCAGCGCAAGCGTCGGGCGTTGCTGATGCTCAACCGGGCGGCGCTCTTCGAGACCTTCCTGCACAGCCATTACATCGGGCAGAAGCGGTTCTCGCTCGAAGGCGGCGAGATGCTGATCCCGCTGCTCGATACGCTCATCGAGCGAGCCGGCAATACCTGGAAGGTCAAGGAGATCGTCATCGGGATGCCCCACCGCGGGCGCCTGAACGTGCTGGCGAACATCCTGAACAAGCCCTACGGCTACATCTTCCACGAGTTCGAGGGCAACCGGCCCAAGACCGTCGCCGGTGATGGTGACGTCAAGTATCACCTCGGCTTCTCGTACGATCACCAGACCGCCGACGGCCAGAGCGTCCACCTGTCGCTGACGCCCAACCCGAGCCACCTCGAGGCGGTCGACCCGGTCGTCGAGGGGCGCGTCCGGGCCAAGCAGCGCCGGTTCAAGGACACCGAGCGGAAGTTCGGCATCCCGCTGCTGATCCACGGCGACGCCGCGTTCGCTGGCCAGGGTCTCGTGATGGAGACATTGAACCTCTCGCAGCTCAACGGCTATCGCACCGGCGGCACGATCCACGTCGTCGTCAACAACCAGATCGGCTTCACCACGGCGCCGGCCGACAGCCGCTCGACGCGGTACTGCACCGACCTGGCGAAGATGATCGAGGTGCCGATCTTCCACGTCAACGGCGAGGACACCGAGGCCTGCGCCTACGTGGCCGAGCTGGCGATGGACTTCCGGCAGACGTTCGCCCAGGACGTCGTCATCGACATGGTCTGCTACCGCAAGCACGGCCACAACGAGGGTGACGAGCCGGCGTTCACGCAGCCGCTGGAGTACGAGAAGATCCGCGAGCGCCCCAACGTCGTCGACCTCTACACCGAGAGCCTGATCGTCGCCGGCGAGCTGACGACGGCCGAGGCCGAGACGATCGAGGAGACGTTCAAGGAGAAGCTCCAGGCCGTCTACGACGAGGTGCACAACCGCAAGAGCGAGCCCGTCGCTCAGGCGGGCTATCAGGGCCCCTGGAAGGGCCTCGACCACCCGTACTCGTTCGAGCCGACCCCCACCGGCGTGCCCGCCGAGACGCTCCGCCGGATCAGCGACTCGCTCGCGACGATCCCCGAGGGGTTCCAGCGCAATCCGAAGCTCGACCGCATCCTGGCCGCGCGGGCCAAGGCGTTCGAGACCGACGGCGGCATCGACTGGGGCTTCGCCGAGGCGCTCTCGTTCGGCTCACTGCTCCTGGAGGGCACCCCGGTGCGCCTCAGTGGCCAGGACAGCCGCCGCGGCACGTTCAGCCATCGCCACGCGGTGCTGGTCGACTACCGCACGGCCGAGCGGTTCACGCCGCTGAATCACCTGGCGGCCGACCAGGCGAACTTCTGCGTCTACGACAGCAGCCTCTCCGAGGCCGGCGTGCTCGGGTTCGACTACGGGTACTCCCTCGATGAGCCGAACATGCTCATCCTCTGGGAGGCCCAGTTCGGCGACTTCTCCAACGGCGCCCAGGT
>CAZUZD010000003.1:0-66753 GCA_964624465.1 uncultured Isosphaeraceae bacterium | reverse complement strand
GCGGCCATCGTCGGCGTCGCCGGTGGCGCGGTCCCAGGGAGCGTCGGGATCGATTGCCTCCGTGCGGTCGAAGCCCACCAGCGTGGGCGCGGCGGTCGGGGCTGCGCCCGGCCCCTCGGTCACCATCCGGCCGCTCAGCAGCAGCTCCGCGATCCGGCCCCGGTCGCGGTCCCGCCCGGTGAGCGCAGCGCCCTGGGCCTCGACCGTCCTGGCCAGGGGATCGGGCTCAGCGGAGCCCGGCTCGGCGGGCACCCGGTCGGGGCCGTGCAGCCGCTTCAGCTCGTCGATGACCTGATCGAGCCCCTGGCCCTGGATCAGTTGCATGGCGTAGAAGGCGAACTCGCCCTCGCGACCGACCTCGAAGACCGGCACGATGTTGGTGTGGTGCATCCGGGCCGCGGCCTTCGCCTCGCGGCGGAACCGCTCCATCGCCGTGCGGTCGCCCACGGCGTGCGCCGGCAGGACCTTCAGCGCGACCCGGCGGCCCAGCGAGATCTGCTCGGCCTCGTAGACCACGCCCATCCCGCCCCGGCCCACCTCGCGGAGGATCCGGTAGTCGCCGATCTCCCGGAGCCGCTTGATGGCCGGCGGGGACGGCTGGCGGGCCTCGACCAGGGCATCGCCATCGGCCTGCTCGACCTCGACCAGGGCCGGGAACATCTCGCGGATCTCGGCGGCCATCTCCGGCAGTCGATCGACGTACTCCTGCAGGCCCGGCCGCTCGCCGCGCCGGTACCGCTCGACGAACTCCTCGGCGAGCTCGTCGAACCGGCCGTAGTCGCGGGAGCCCGAGGTCGTGGACATGGTCACAGTCCTTCCAGCCCCCCGGGCAGCGTCGCGAGGGCGTCCTTGAGCCGCTTCAGGGCGCGGAAGTACCGCTTCGCCCCGGTCTCCTGCGTGATCCCCAACACCTGGGCCGCTTCGGCGCGACCGAGCTGCTCGAAGTGTCGCAGCGCCAGGACCTCCCGGTCGATGGGGTCCAGGCGGTTCAGCGCCTCCTGCACCCGCAGCATCCGCTCGGCTCGGAGGGCGGCCTGCGTTGGCGTGGTGTACCGCCCCAGGAGCATCGACGCCAGCGCGGCGGAGCTGGCCTCGGGGAGCGCCCCCTGATAGAGCGAGATCTCCAGCCCCGCGTCGCGGAGCTTCGTGCCGAGGTGCTGCCGGTGCAGCGTCGTCAGCCGCCGGCCCACGTGCAGCCGGAGCCAGAGCCAGGGCGGCAGCTTCGGGTCGGCCAGGTAGGCGTCGAGGTCGCGGGCGACGTCGAGGAACGCCTCCTGGAGGACGTCCGAGGCGTCGATCCGGGCCCGGAGCCGGGCGTCGATGCGCAGCTCGACCATGCGCCGGAGCCGGTCGCGGTGCGTGCCGAAGAGCTCCGCCAGCGCCCCCCGACCTTCACCGCGCAGCCGGCCGATCGGGTCCGTCGCGTCGCCGGGCGTCTGTTCCAGGTGGGTCCTCATACTCTTGATCCGCGCGCCGGTCGGAAACCAGGACCGAGAAAACGGGACCGAGGTCGCGGGAGCCCCACTCCGGAGCTCCCGTTCCATCCGACAACCATACGCGCCGAGGGGGATCGCCTGAACCGGCTTTCACATGACATCCGCCAGGTACATCGGATGCCCGACGGATGGTCGACCGGACGCTCACCAGGAAAGTGACGGTGGGATCCCGCCCCTCCACGTTCGGAAGCTGTCGCAACGGTCCGAAGGCGGGACTCGAGCTTACCCGGATATTACACCAATGGATTTTGAGTCCCGTGGCGTGAACGGCAGCTTCCCGCTCGAATCTCGAGACTCCGCAGGAGGTCGGTGGCGCTGCCCGGATCGGCTGATTTTTGAGGGTGGCGTCAACCACCACTTCTCCGCCCCCAGTCTCCGGGCTACCCAAGATGACCCCGGTTGCACCGGCCATGTCCCAAGACGAGTGTCGTCATGCGATCGAGCGGCTCTGCGGAGAATGCGAGGCGGTGCGTCCAACCATCGCCATGCGGCCGAGGCGGCCTGATGTGAACCGGGCTGCAACGAGTCGCGTCGAGTGAGAATCCGACAATCAGGTGCCCCAACGATGTCCTGGAGACTGAACCCACCCCGGCCAGGAGTCGCACATGGCGTTGTTCCAGAAGAAAGGACGGATCTGGTACTACCGTCTGATGAACCTGGAAGGGAAGCAGCAGGCGTTCCGCGGCTGTTCCGACCGCCGCGAGACGGAGAGGATGGCGGCCGCCAAGGACGCCGAGTTCGCGCGGATCCGGGCTAGCCTCATCGACGCGGCCGATCAGATTCGCATCCGAGAGGGACACCGGCCGCTCGGCGAGCACCTCGCGGACTGGAAGACCGACCTGGTGGCGCGGAACACCACGGCCAAGCACGCGAATCAGAGCACATCCCAGGTGAGCCGGCTGGTCGCCCTGATGATGGGCGAACCGCTGGACTCGATCGATGGACCCAACGCCAGTCGAGCGTCCCGCGAGAAGACGGCCCGGGAGATTGAACGCAGCCTGTGATGGCCGCACGGCCAAGCGATCTGACGGCGGACGGCGCCCAGGCCGCCCTGGGCGTGCTCCGGGAGGCGGGTCGCAGCCTTCAGACGCTGATCGGCCACGTTGCCTCGGCCAAGGCGTTCTCGGGGTGGCTGCACCGAGTGGCTCGCCGCACCCGGGAGGACGTGCTGGCGGGCCTGGCGGGCTACAATGCCGAGGCGGATCGCCGCCACGTCCGCCGCGACCTGACACCGGAGGAGTCGACCCGCCTGGTGGCCGCCGCCGAGGGCGGGCCGACCGTCGGCAACCTGACGGGCCTGGACCGGGCCATGCTGTACCGCGTCGCGCTGGGGACCGGCTACCGGGCCGACGAGTTGCGGTCCCTCACCCCGGAGTCGTTCCGCCTCGATCGGGAGCCCCCCGTCATCGTGTGCTCGGCTCGGGACACCAAGAACGGCGAGGAGGCCACTCAACCGATTGGCGGACCGCTGGCGGCCTGCCTGCGCCCCCGGCTGGCTGGCCGTCGAGCGGGACAGCCGGTGTTCGCCATGCCGCCGGTCCCCACCGCCCGGATGATCCGGGGCGACCTGAAGCGGGCCGGTATCCCTTACCAGACCGATCGGGGGGTCGCCGACTTCCACGCACTGCGGGCGACCTACATCATCGCCCTGGTCCAGGGCGGTGCGTCGGTCAAGACGCTGGACCCGCACTCGACGCCGGTCCTGACCATCGGTCGGTACGCCAGGCTCTCGGCCCACGACCAGGCGGCCGCCCTGACCTGACGGCACCCGTTGCGGCCCCAGCGACCGGATCTCAGGGCGCCAGCGACACCGACGGAGAACCCATTGGCAAACGCCTTGGTCTACATTTGGTCTACAGCGGGTCCGGAACTGGTCCCAACTGGTCGGGAACTGTCGGAACCCGGATCATGCGGGTGATCCCGTTCCCAGGGCGCAAAATGAAACCCGGGGCGAGTTTAGTCGCCCCGGGTCGCAAACTGTCGTCAGAGGCGCCGGGCGGATTCGAACCGCCGGATGACGGTTTTGCAAACCGTTGCCTTACCACTTGGCTACGGCGCCATCGGGGGCTGGATCATAGCGAACCGGGGGGGCGGCTGGCAAGACCCTGGCCCGACCGCCCCGCCCCCCAGAGGGGGTGGGGGGAGCGGTCGGCGGAGACGATCAGGCGTCGGTGGCCCGCAGGCCGGAGAGGCGGGCGGGGACGTGAGGGGTCGAGACGCGGCGGACGTTGGCCTGCTCGATCGAGGGGCCCGGGGTCGGAACCTTCACCAGTCGGCCGTTGACGAAGCGATAGAACGTGCCGGTCGGCGGCTTGGCCCGGACGCTCGAGAGGAATCCGGGCTGGGCCACCTGACCGAGCCTGCGGCCGGGGTTGGCCTGGCCGGCGAAGGCCCGATCGTTGCCGCCGCTGGGGCGGAACTTCACATGGCCGACCCGGCCGATCAGGGCGTCGGTGGCCGGGCCGCCCGTCATGCGGTTCAGGCCGTACCAGCCGTGCAGCCGCGAGGGGCCACCGCCGGCCTGGAGGATGTTGCGGCCACCCTGGCCGCCGTTCAGGGTCGCGGGGATGGTCAGGTCGTTCGAGACCGTGATCTGGTCGCTGGCCTTGGCCCCGTACACGACGATCCGGTCGATGGACGAGACCGCCGGCTGGAGCTGGTCGATGACCCCGTTGACCGTGACCTGGATGTTGCTGCCGACCCGATTGACGGCGATCACGTTGGTGCCACGATCGGTCCGGGGCGGCGGCGTGACGAGCAGCACCCCGTCAACCACCCGCACGGCGTTGGTGTCGGCCGTCGAGACGATCAGCGAGACGGTCGCCGGCAGCGCGGTCAGGGTCGGGCCGGTGCCGCCACTCTCGGTCACCGTGAAGCCGAACTGATCATTGCCGAGGAAGCCGGCGTTCGGGGTGTAGGTCAGCGTGCCGGTGTCGGCGTTGAAGTTGGTGATCGTGCCGTAGCGGGGCTGATCGGTGAGCTCGTAGCGGAGCAGACGATTCGGGGTGCCCGGGTTGGCGGTCTGGCCGGTGAGCTGGATCGACTGCGAGAGGCCGGTGCCGATCGTCAGCGTGCTGGGCGCGGCGATGGGCCTCAGGGTCACGACGGCCCCGTTCTGCACCGTGATCGTGAACCGCTCGGTGTCGAAGGCGTCAGGGCTGTTCAGGTCGCTGGGCCGGCCCGAGTGCACCTTGTCGTCGCGGACGCCGACCTGCACGTTGATCGTGCCGGTGAAGCCCGTCGCCGGCGTCACCGTGACCACGCCGTTGGCGTCCACGCTGCCGGTCGCGTTCTGGAGCGGGATGAACTGCTTGCCGGTGGCCGTGGTCTGCGTGCCGCCGTTGACGACGTAGGTCAGCGTGTCGGTCGGCTCGGGGTTGACCGAGACGGCGCGGAAGATGGCCGGCTGGTTGGTGGCGACCGTCAGGTTGCCCATCGGCTGGAGGAAGGCCGGCTCGTTGAGTGGCTGGCCATTGGCGTCGGTGTTGGCGACGACCTGGACCTGAAACGTGCGGGTGGCCGTCGAGCCGTCCGAGGGGTCGGTGGCCTTGACGGTGACATTCGCCGTCTGGCCGATCTGCGACCGGGTCGTGTTGACGTGCAGCACCGCGTCGGGGTTCTGGTCCGAGAGCGTGGTGGAGGTGATCAGGATCGGGCTGACCGGCACCGAGTTCTCGCCGCCGCCCGTCTTGGCCACGGTCTGCATCTTCGCCAGGATGTCCTGGCCCGACACGATCTGGCCGAAGATCGTGTGGTTGAAGTCGAGGTTGCGGGTCTGGGCGTAGGTGACGAAGAACTGCGTGTCGTTGGTGTCGTCGCCGGCGTTGGCCATGGCGAGCTGGCCGGTCGTGTTGAAGACCAGCTGCTGGTTGAACTCGTCGGTGAACGGGAACCCGGGGGCCGTGTAGCTGCCGGTGCCGTTGCCGGTGAGCGAGCCGCCCTGGGCGACGAAGCCGTCGACGATACGGTGGAAGTTCTTGTGCGGCAGCGGGGCGCTGCCGTCGGTGGGCTGGGTCGGGCTGGTGTAGAACCCGTTCTGGATCAGCTCGGTGATCCGGCTGACGGTCAGCGGCGTCAGGTCCTGGAAGAGCTGAAAGGTCATCGTGCCCGAGAACGCCGGGTCATTGGCCCCGCTCGACGCGTGGCTGACCCCGACCGTCCAGAACTTCCCCTGGGAGGGGGTGACCGTGACGTTCGGGTTGTCCGACGTCACCGAGTAGGTCTGGGGTGCCCCCGAGCCGCCATCGAGCGCGACCTGGGAGCCGAGCCCGACCGGCGCACTGACGTTGGCGATCGGGGCCAGGGTGGCCATGACCTGGCGCAGCTCCAGGCCATCGACCCTGGGCCGCAGGGCCCGGCGTCCCCGATCGGCCTGCTTCACGCCCGCCACATTCGCCCACCAGCGGTCCAGCATCCGCCACCTCCGCAGACCACAAGGCCCCAGATCCCGCCGGCCGTCGATGACGGCGCGTGGACCAGGATGACAGGTGGTATCGGACTTGACGGTGCTCGGGCTTGAACCGAACCTGCCTGGAACAGCGACGGCGACGGGTCCCGCTGCCGGGGCCCGCCGCCGTCGTGAGGTCCGCCAACGGTCCGGGAGGCCCCGGACCTACACCCTGGCTCAGGGCCGGGCCTTCCTGGTCGTAAACTGCGTAAACAGGGCGCCCTCGGGGGTCATCACGCCGAAGCCACCGCCGGGGGCGAGGTACTTCTCGACGACCTCGAACTCGGGCAGGAGCTTGGGGTCGATGAGCTTGGCGAAGTCGGGGGCATTCTCGGAGCCCGCCGTGGCCTGCTGGAGCGCCTGGGCGAACTGGCCGTTCTTGACCATGTCGTAGGCGAGCCGGGCCTGCTCCTCGGGCTTCTGGTAGGTCAGGGTGCTGGAGGCGGCGGGGTACAGCGGCTCGACCTTGAGGAAGTCGGGGTTCTCGGCCAGGCCGGGGCCGCCGGGGCGGAGGACCTGCTCGAGGATCGACGGCTCGCTGGCGACGAACAGGTGGTCCTGGGCGATGGCCAGGCTGATCGGGCCGTTGAAGCCGCTGGACTCGGCGAACTCGCCGGGGATCGGGAAGTCGTAGACGGTCGTACCCTGGAAGGTGCGCTTGTCGGGGCTGGCCTTGGCGAGGTCGAAGAGCTTGTTCAGCGAGTTCTGGAAGGCCTTGGCGTCGTCGAGGGCGATGCCCAGCAGCATGCGCTGGTTCTTCTCGGTGACCGGCTTCTTGAAGTCGGAGATGATCGTGATCCGGTCGCCCAGGGGGCCGAAGAGGTCCTTCTGGAGGTCGAGGCCCTGGCCATCGGGGCCGCCGAGGCCCTTCTGGACCTGGTCGAGCACGCCGGGGGCGACCTGGTCGAACAGCTCGGTCAGGCCGGTCCAGGCCGCGTCGAGGTCCCACGAGAGGCTCTGGTAGCTGGCGACGCCCGCCGGCACCCAGGGCTGGGGCCGCAGGTTCACGCTCGGCATCTGCAGGAGCTTGAGCAGGCCCTGCGACTGGCCGGGGGCGTAGACGAACACCCGCGACAGCGAGTCGAACTCGCCGATGTCGTAGCCGGTGCCGAAGCTGACGGCCTTGAGGTTGTTCAGGCCGAGCAACTCGAGCTGGGCGTTGAGCTGCTGGCCCGACTCCGGCGACGCCTTGATGGCCAGGTCCCGGGCCTTGTTCAGGTCGACGAAGGCGAGCATCTGCGAGTCGGCACCGACCTTGGCGACGGCGGCCGTGAAGTTGTCGTCCTCGGCCAGGGCGCCCTCGCGGCCGGCGCTGTTGGTCAGCAGGTCCTTGAGGGCCTCGACGTCGGTGGCGACGTAGAAGCGTGACTCCTGCTTGCCCCAGACCAGCGGCGGGGCCTCGTCTCCCTGGCGGATGATGTGCAGGGTGACGCCCCGGAACTCCTCGGTGCCGACCTTGGCGCCCGCCTGCTCGGCGTTGGCGTTCAGGCGGGTCATCACCTCGTCCATGGTGGCCGCGTTGTCGCCGGCGTCGGCCGTGACCAGCAGGGCCACCGGCGTCTTCTCGTCGTCGCGGGCCACCAGGGCAGCGGCCACCTGACCCTGGGGCAGTTGCAGCAGCTCCTGGAGCGTGACGCCGAGGGCCTGCTTGAGCTTCTCGCCCTGCTCGGACGTCAGCTCACGGATGCGAGCGATCATCGGCTGCATGGCCGGATCGGCCAGGAGCTGGCCCATCTGGCTGCCGGCGAAGCCCTCGCGGAGCTTCGTCATGTTCTCGACCTTCACCAGGGCGAAGGCCGAACCCGGCAGCGCCTTCTCGAAGGGCGCCTGGGCGTGGGCCAGCCCGGGGGCCAGCAGGGCCGCGGCGAGGCCCAGGGTGCGGGCCACGGCCCGGATCGTCGTACGCATGGAAACCACTCCCGGTCCAACAGCTGGCAGGATCATTCAGGGGATGCGGACCGATCGGGCCTTCGGACCCGACCGGATCGACTCGGTCAACGGTCGCACGAGTGTTCAGATCCGGCTCGAGGGCGGGTCGCCCCGGCGCCGGTGCAGGGTGTGAGCGGGCTCGCGTGGGTCCGCCACCCCGGCGGAGTGGATTCGCCGGCCGCGGTGGAAGATTGTGGCGACTCGAGCGGGACGGCCGCGCTCAGCGCGTCCCGCCCGAGGTCGCGGCGCCGGCGGACGGCGCGGCGGCGATCGGAGGCTTGTCGGCGCGGCGGCGGCGGGGCGGCTCCAGGTAGCGGAAACCGGTGTTCGGGTTGTCCTTGTCGTAGGCGAACGCCACCCGGTTGCGGAGGAAGTCCTTGACGTAGTTGATCGGGATCGCGAACCCGAGGTTGTCGGTGCCGCGGAACCCCATGTTCGTGACGCCGACCACCTCGCCCTTGAGGTTGAACAGCGGGCCGCCCGAGTTGCCCGGGTTGATCGCCGCATCGGTCTGCAGGTAGATCAGGCCCTCGAAGTTGCGGTTCAGGGTGCTGATGATCCCCTGCGAGACGCTCCGCTCCAGGCCGAGCGGGTTGCCCACGGCGAAGGCGCCGTCACCGGCGTTCAGGTCGTCGAGGCCGCCCAGGTAGACCGGCTTGAGCTTGAGGCCCTTGGTCGGCATTTTGAGCAGGGCGAGGTCGACGAAGGGGTTGAGGGCGACGATCTCGACGTCCTCGATCCGCTTGCGCTCCAGGCCCGATTCGGTCTGCTGGAACAGGACCACGGAGACGCGGGTCTCCCCCTCGATGACGTGGTTGTTGGTGACGACGTAGCCGTCCTCGTTGACCACGAAGCCCGAGCCGGTGCCACCGGGCGTCTCGATGAGCACGACCCCCTCGCCGTACTCGCGGACGAGGTCCTTCACGGGCCGGGACTTGAGGTCGGCCGACTTGTAGAACCCCGAGGGGTCGACGTCGGCGGGCACACGATCGCGGGCGACGGGCGCAGGCGCCTCGTCGGGCTTGCGGCGCTCGGAGACCTGGTCGCGGGGGATCTTGAGGACGTCGAAGCCGAGATCGACGAACAGGGCGCCCGGCTTCTCGGAGAGGACCTCGCCGATGACCTGCTGACCGTCCTTGAGAACGATGACCTCGAGCCCGTCGGCGGCCAGGGCGGCTGGGGCCCCGAGCAGGGTCGCGACCAGCGCCAGGCCGAGGCCGGAGACACACGGCGGCATACTCAACGCCTTTCGTCCTAGGGGGCGGAGCCGGCCCTGCCCAAGGTCGGGCAGGCCGTGAGCGGGTGACTCCATCACTCCTGGCATTCTAGTGGCACGCGGCCACCGCTGGCAATCCGAGCCCAGGCCCCCGGCGGCGGCCGGCACTCAGGGCGCGCCGTCGCGGGCCGCGGTCAGCGGCGACCGCCCCCGCCACGGATCGCGCCAGACCCGACCCAGCGGGCGGTCGCTGCGAGCGAACCCGGCCCAGTCCCGATCCGGTTCGACCGCGTATCGACGCGCGCCGTCAGAGCCGACGTACTCCCAGAGCGGCGTGGTCAGCGGAGAATCCTCGCCGTCGGCAGGCAGGATGTGGAACCTGGGGGCGTCCGGGACGGCACCGCCGGTGACCAGGCCCGCCGTCGTGCGAACGACGGGGATCGTCCCCGGGGCCGGCCGATCGAGCGCGAAGAAGGCGATCGGGGCTCCGGCGGACTTCGCCTCGGCCACCAGCCCCTCGGGCTCCCCGCGCCCCGAGCGGTCGTACACGGCGACCGGCAGGCGAACCCGGTCGTCGTCCAGGTCCAGCCGGTACATGATCTGGTTGTAGTCGTACCGCGGCGTCGGGTCGGGGTTGCCCGAGAAGGTGCTGGTGTAGGTGCCCTCGAAGTAGATGCGGCGACCGTCGTCCTGCGCGAAATACGGGTGTTGCCTGGGATTGTAGAAGCTGTAGCGATCGTGGGTGACGACCTTGCGGGCGTACACCCACGGGCCCACCGGCGTGTCGGCCTCGGCGTACCAGACCTCGCCGAGCAGCGAGGTGCTGCCACCCAGCTCGACAGCGATCAGCCCCCAGCGATTCCGGTACGGATTCCAGGCCACCGAGCCCGAGTGCGCCGCGACGGCCTTTCCCGTCAGGATGTCCCGCAGGGGTAGCAGGCCCTCGCTCTCCTGGAGCGTTCCCGACTTGACGAGCTTCGCCTGGTCGCCCGGCCCGAGCGCCGGGGCAGCCTTCCGCCAGGCGTAGCGTGCGCGGCCGTCGGGGTGCCAGTCGATCCGGGGCGCATCGAGGCGGCTGCCCTCGAGCAGGCAGGTGAAGCTCTCGTACTGTGACAGATCGACGTACGCCTCGGGCCGGGCCGGCACGCGGACGAGCGGGTACGGGTTCCCGAAGTACAGGTACGCGCCATCGCCGGCGTCGTGCACGAACGGGTGGCCGTCGGGCCAGGCGACGGCGTCCAGCGGGATCGTCTTGATCTGCCGGAAGGTGGCGGCCGCCTCATCCCACTCGACCAGCCCGCGCTCGTACGCCTCCAGCATGTTGCGAATCTTGCTGTACGAGCCGAACATCCGCTCGCGACCGTCAGTCGGGTCGCGGAGCACGGCCAGACCGCTCATCCAGGTCGGACCGTCGCCCGGCATCTGACAGGTCGGCCTGGCAAAACCGTCGGTGTCGGTGAAGTAGGTGAGGTTGACCCCCAGGTCGGGGTCGAGCCCGCCCCGGCCGGGAAGCGCCGAGACGGCGCCCGGCATGTGGAAGTTGCCCAGGGGGTAGCGCGGCCGGTTGGTATCGCCCCAGAACCAGCGGAGCGTGCCGCCCAGGATGGCCATCTGCACGCTGTCCTGACCGAGCACCTGGGCATTGAGCAGCGGCTGCTCGATCGGCGTCGGCCGGCCGAGCAGGACGCTGTCGCGGTAGATCCCGCCGCCGGTGATCCGGTACAGCCGCTCGGCCACGTTGACCCGC
The DNA here is from genome assembly GCA_964624465.1 of uncultured Isosphaeraceae bacterium. Lineage (GTDB taxonomy): Bacteria > Planctomycetota > Planctomycetia > Isosphaerales > Isosphaeraceae > CAZUZD01. The sequence continues at coordinate 55,918 of CAZUZD010000003.1, read as the reverse complement.
CGGACCTTGAGCTCGGCCCGGCCGCCTTCCACGACGTCGAGCGCGCGGCCAGCGATGCCGAAGCCGTCCTTCGGGAACTCGTAGCCGTGCGACCGGACGGTGAAGAAAACCGGCTGGCCCATCAGGCCGGGCTCGGCGAAGGCGACCACGCCCTGGCTGTCGGTGAGAAATCGCTGCTCGTTGGTGGTCCGGAGCTCGACCAAGGGGACGCCCCGGCCGGTCTGCTCGTCGACCACCCGGATCTCGAACGGCCGGATCACCGCCGCCGCCTGCGGTGGCCCCTGGGCGGTCAACAGCAGCGCGACGGCGAAGGTGGTGGCGATCATCGCGTCCTCGCGGTACAGGCGATCAGGAACGGGCGCCGAAATAGAATCCGATGACGGCGCTCAGCACGAACTCGACGCCCTTCTCGGCGAGTTGCGTCCGCACCCGGCCCAGCGGCATATCGCGCGGCGGGGGCAGGAAGGCGTAGACGTAGTTCCAGGCCAGGAGCAGCAGGATGGCCGCGGCCAGCAGGGCGATCGTGGCGCGGAGGTCGATGAAGATCCGGCGGGGCCGGCGGCCGCGCTCGGCCAGCCAGGACGAGAGCTTGCTCGTCACCACGCCCAGGAGGAAGCCGCCGACGAGCAGCATGGTGTAGAACGCCGGCGTCCGGATCGGGTTCATCGCATGATTCTGCGCCTGGCGGACCAGGAGCACGGCCACAGCGACGTAGCCGAGCGTGATCAGGACGCGGACCGTGCCCCTGGGCAGGAACAGCGGCGGCGGGCCCGACGCCTGCGGCTCGCTGTGGCCGCGGCGGAGCGCGAAGTAGTGGCCGAGGATCAGGAACAGCAGGTCGCGGAGGTAGTCGGGCAGCGGCAGGTCGGGCCTCAGCGCGGCGATCGCCCCGGCCGAGCCCAGCAGCGCCAGCGTCAGCAGGGCCCGCACGCTCCCGGCCGGCAACCCGAAGGCGTACATGTACGTCCAGTCCGGGGCCAGACCCGGCTCGCGCGCCTCTCTCGATGCCGTCGTACTCATGGCGAGGCCAGCTCCCGGCGCCGGCCGCTCTGGGCCGGGTCGCAGTCGTTTGGTTGTCGTCTGACCGTCATTGGAACGGGTCCGGGGGCGCGTTACAACGGAGCAGCCCGACCGGCCCCCCCGCCGCCCGCCCCCTCCCCGCGACCGCCGAGGGTTCTCCCATGCCGCCGCTCGCGCCGATTCGCCGGTCGCTCGGACTGGCCCTGATGCTGTTCGCTCTCGGCAGTCGAACCTTGGAGGCGCGAGCCCAGAGCGAGCCAGGTCCCCCGGGCGGCTCCACACCCACCGAGGCGGTGGCCCGCATGACCCTGCCGCCCGGGTTCCGCGTGGAGCTCGAGGCCTCCGAGCCCCAGATCCGGCAGCCGGTGGCCGCCTGCTACGACGAGCGCGGGCGGCTCTGGGTCATCGAGTACCTCCAGTACCCCGTCCCCGCCGGTCTCAAGCCGGTGACCGTCGACGTGTACCTCCGCACCGAGTACGACCGCGTCCCCGAGCCGCCCCCCCGCGGACCGCGCGGGGCCGACCGGATCAAGATCCTCGAAGACACCGACGGCGACGGCCGACTCGACAAGGTGACGACCTTCCTCGAAGGCTTGAACCTCGCCTCGGGCCTCGCCGTCGGCCACGGCGGCGTGTTCGTGGCCCAGGCGCCCTACCTGCTGTTCTACCCCGACCGCAACCGCGACGACGTGCCCGACGGCGACCCCGAGGTGCTGCTCTCCGGATTCGGCCTCCAGGACGCCCACGCCGTCGTGAACTCGCTGGCCTGGGGCCCCGACGGCTGGCTCTACGGCGCCCAGGGCTCGACGGTCACCGCCCGCATCCAGGGCATCGAGTTCCAGCAAGGCATCTGGCGATATCACCCGACCTCGAGGCGCTTCGAGCTCTTCGCCGAGGGTGGAGGCAACACCTGGGGCCTCGACTTCGACGCGCGCGGTCGCGCCTTCGGCAGCAGCAATGGCGGGTTCATCGTGTTCCACATGGTCCAGGGCGGCAACTCCTGGAAGGGGTTCGCGAAGCACGGACCCCTGCACAACCCCCGCAGTTACGGCTACTTCGACGCCATCGCCTACCAGGGGCCGAAGCACGGCGGTCACGTCACCCCCGGCGGGATCGTGTATCGCGGCGGGGCCTATCCGGAGGAGTTCGACGGCACCCTGATCGGCGGGAACCTGCTCTCGAACACCGTCTACTGGCACCCGCTCACCGACCTGGGCTCGACCGTGCAGGGCCGCCACGGCGGCACCTTGCTCGACGCCCACGACGGCTGGTTCCGTCCGATCGATCTGCTGACCGGCCCCGATGGCTGCGTCCGCGTCGTCGACTGGTACGACCGCCGCGCCAGCCACCTCGACCCCCGCGACACCTGGGACAAGTCCAACGGCCGCATCTACCGCATCGTCCACGGCGAGGGGCCCAAGCCCCTCGCCTCCTTCGACCTGTCCGGTCTCACCAGCGAGGCCCTCGTCGGCCTCCGCACCCACCGCAACACCTGGTGGCCCGACACGGCCCGTCGCGTGCTGGCCGAGCGCCGGGACCCGGCCGTGATCCCACGCCTGCGGGAGCTGCTGGCGGCCGACCGCGACCCGACGCTCGCCCTGCGCGACCTCTGGGCCCTGAACGCCTGCGGCGGCACCGACGCGGCCACGCTCACCGGCCTGCTCGATCACCCGGTCGCCGGCGTCCGCGAGTGGGCCGTGCGACTGCTGAGCGACGAGCCCACCCCCCTGCCCGCCCCGCTCCGCGAGCGGCTCGCCCGCCTCGCGGATGCCGAGCCCGATCCGGGCGTCCGCAGCCAGCTCGCCGCCAGCGCCCAGCGCTGGCCGGCTCCCGACGCCCTGGCCCTCTGCGCCCGGCTGGCTGCGCGGGATGAGGACTCCAGGGACCCGCTCATCCCCCTGCAAATCTGGTGGGCCGTCGAACGCGCGTCCCGCACCGAGCCCGCCGCCGTGATCGACCGGTTCACCGCGCCCGAGCTGGCGTCGCGGGCGATCGTGCAAGGCACCCTCCTGGAGCGGCTCGCCCGCGCCGCGGCCTCAGATGGCGCCTGGCCGCTGTGCGCCGAACTGATCGGACGCAGCCCTTCGGCCGGGGCCCGTGATGCCGTGCTGCGGGGTCTCGACCAGGGTCTGGAGGGCCGCTCGCTGCCCGAGGTTCCCGAGGCGCTCCGCACGCCGCTCACCGAGCTGGCCAGGGCCGAACCGCGCACGGACGCCGCTCTTCGCGTGGCCGCAAGGCTGGGCGATCCGGCCGGCTACGCGCTCGCGGTCGAGCGGGCCGCCGATCGCGGCCGACCGGCCGAGGCGCGGGCCGGCTGGGTGACCCTGCTCGGCCAGATCCCCCGGACCGAGGGCCGGGCCGCCCTGCTCCGCCTCTTCAGCCAGCCCGAGGAGCCTGACTCGCTGCGGGCCGCGGCCATTGCAGCACTCGGCAGCGACAGCGACCCCACCCTGGCCGACGCCTGGATCACGGCCTATCCGACCCTTTCCCCCGCCCTGCAGGCCCGCGTGGTCGACCGCCTGATCACGCGCCCCGCCTGGGCCGACCGCCTCGTCGCCGCCCTGGCCACGGGCACGATCCCGACCCGGGCCGTCTCGACCACCCAGGCCCGCCAGGTCGCACGGTTCGGCGATGCGAGACTCAACGACCGCCTCACCCGCTCGTGGGGTCCGCTCGTCGGCACCAGCAGCGCCGCCCGTCTGACGCGCGTCGCCGAGATTCGCGGCATCCTGCCCGAGGGGGACAAGGGCTCCGCCGAGCGCGGCCGGGCCGTCTTCGAGAAGACCTGCGCCGGCTGCCACCAGCTCTTCGGCCAGGGCCAGTCCATCGGACCCGACCTCACCGGCGCCGACCGCGGCAACCTCGACTTTCTGCTCGAGAGCCTCGTCGACCCCAGCGCGTTGATCCGCAAGGAGTATCAGCCCCAGACCCTGGCCACCACCGACGGCCGGGTCCTGAACGGCCTGGTGCTCGAGGAGTCGGATACCACCGTGACCCTGTTCGACGCCAACCAGCAGAAGCTCGTGCTCCCCCGCGACCAGATCGCCGAGCTGACCCCCTCCCCCGTCTCGCTCATGCCCGAGGGCCTCCTCGACCCCCTGCCCGACGCCGCCATCCGCGACCTCTTCCGCTACCTCCAGAGCAGCGGCCCGCCGCGCTGATGGCAGGGTTCCTCGGCGGGTTACCGGAACGTCTGCTGCACGCCGGGGCGGGAAGCTCCCCACCAGTCCCGGAGGACGGGCCTGGCCCCCGGCAGAGGATCGAGCGGGCCTGTGCCGGTTTCCAGTTCGGAGGACCGTCCGTTGCGTGACATCCGCCTCGCCACCGCCCAGTTCGAGCATCGCGATGGCGACAAGGTGTTCAACCTGGCGCGGATCGACGCCCTCGCGGGTCTGGCGGCGGCGCAGGGCGCCGAGGTCGTGTGCTTTCACGAGTGCAGCGTGACCGGCTACACCTGGCTCCAGACCCTCGACCGCGACGGCCTGCTGGCCGTGGCCGAGCCGATCGCCGGCGGTCCCTCGGTGGCGGAACTCGGGCGGATCGCCGGCCGCCACGGGATCGTGGTCATGGCCGGGCTCATCGAGCGGGACGATGCCAGCCGTTGCTACAAGGCGTATGTGGCGGTGGACCAGAACGGCGCCGTGCGGCTGCACCACCGCAAGCTCCACCCGTTCATCAACCCCCACCTCACGCCGGGCGACCGCTACACCGTGGCCGAGATTGCTGGCGTGCGGTTCGGCTGCCTGATCTGCTACGACAACAACTTGCCCGAGAACGTGCGGGCCACGACCCTGCTCGGCGCCGAGGTGATCGTGATGCCGCACGTCACCGGCTGCACCCCGTCGGCCATGCCCGGCCGGGGCTGGGTCGACCGGGCCCTGTGGGAGAACCGCGACCGCGACCCGGCGCGCCTGCGGCTGGAGTTCCAGGGGCCCAAGGGGCGCGGCTGGCTCATGCGGTGGCTGCCGGCACGCGCCTGGGAAAATGGCGTGTACGCAGTGTTCGCCAACCCGATCGGCGACGATGGCGGGCAGATCAAGCCGGGCCTGGCCCTGATCCTGGACCCGCACGGCGAGGTGCTCGCCGAGAGCAACGCCCTGGGCGACGACGTGGTCGTCGCGCTGCTGACCGACGAGGCCCTGCGAACGGCATCGGGCCGCCGCTACCTGAAGGCGCGGCGGCCCGAATTGTACGGCCCCCTGGTCGAGCCGCTGCCGCCTGGCGAGCGGGCCGTCACGCGACCGGGCTGGACCCTGGCGTACGAGCCGCCCGCCCCGGCGCCGGAGCGCGGGGCGGACGGCCCGGGTGCGACATCAGTCTGACGGCATCAGCCCACGACCGGACGCGCTCACTTGCCCTTCGGGTCCAGGTTCGCCTTGAGCTCGTCGGCGGTCACCTGGCTCTCGAAGCCGGACGAGGGGACGTCCTGCCTGGCCACCCAGAGGATCGAGTTCAGGACGAGCTTGCGGAAGTTCGGGTCGCCGAAGTTGACGTGGTTGTGGCCGCCGGTGAACCCGAAGCCGCGGCCACCGTCGGGGCGCTCGACGGCCCAGGCGAGGATCTCGGGGCGGCCCTTGGCCTCGACGATGTGGGCGTACGGGCCGCGCGGCGAGGCCGAGACGCCCTGGCGGGTGGCGTCGTCGGGAGCGGCGACGAGGATCGGGGTCACGCCCTTCAGCTCGGGGCGGAACCGCATGTTGAAGTACCACTCATCCTTGATGGCGAACGGGGTGACGCCGCGGGTGATCGGGTGCTCGGGCAGGCTCTTGATCTCGGCCGCCCAGTGCGGGTTGGTGGACCAGGCCGTCTCGTAGTAGCCGCCGATCCAGTCCTGGAACTTCTCGCCCGGTTTGCCCTTGGGCACCTCGACGGCGTAGTGCATGCAGGCCAGGCCCACGCCCTTGTCCATGAGCGCCTGGAGCTTCTCCAGGTGGTCGCCCTGGATCATCGGGTGGCCGCCGCCGCCGTCCATGAAGAAGACGATGGCCTTGGCGCCGTCGAACACCGACTCGTCCATGGGCCAGCCGCCCTTGACGACGACGGGGTCGAGGTTCGGGTCGGTCTTGAGGCACTTCTCCATCAGCAGGCAGCCGGCGTTGAACTCGTGGTCGCCGGGGCCATGGCTCGGGTTGCCGGCCACCAGGACGATCTTCGCCTTCTCGGCGGCGAGGGCGGCCATCGGGCCGCTCGCCAGCAGTGCCAGACCGGTGCAGAGCGCGGTGGAGAGCAGTTGTCGCATCGGGGTGGAGTCCTCGGCGGTTGGTGATGAGAGTGCGATGGAGTGGAGCCTGGCGGGCGACCCGAGAGCCTGGAATTGCGAACGCCCCCGAGCCGGTCAGGCCGGGTCGGGGGCGTCGGCGATCGGAGCGGTCCCGGGCGACTGCGGGGCGTGGCGCCGGGGTGGCGGTCACGCCCCGGCGCGGGGTCAGATCAGATCAGCTCGGTGACGCCGGGCTTGGCGACGACCGGGGCCGGGCGGGTGCCCCACTCGAGCTTGCCCGGGAAGGTGTCGAGCTTGGACTCGAGCGCCTGCTCCCAGGTGACGGCCTTGCCGGTGAAGGCGGACATCCGGCCCATGATCGCCGTGAGGGTGCTCTCGGCGACCTGCTTGAGCTCGTTGATCGGGCTGCCGTCCTTGATGCTGGCCAGCAGGTCGATGTGCTCCTGGACGTACGGGTTGACCTCGCCGCGGATCCGCAGGCGCTTCAGGCCCTCGCCCTCGAAGTCGTACTGGCCGGGCGAGAGGTGGGCGCGGCCCTTGGAGCCGACGATGTACTCCGAGACGTCGCTGGCGCAGCCGTTGATCTGCCGGGCCATGCTCTGGACGTGCACGTCGTTGGGGAACTCGAAGTCGACGGCGAAGTGGTCGAAGCTCTCGCCGAACTCGGGGCCCGTGTTGACCTGCTGGCCGCCCATGCCGACGCAGCGGATCGGGTGCGCGCCCAGGGCCCACACGGCGACGTCGAGGTTGTGCACGTGCTGCTCGACGATGCAGCCGCCGCAGAGCCACGTGTAGTGGTACCAGTTGCGGATCTCGTTCTCCATGTCGTTCCAGCCCGGCTGGCGCTTGTTGGCCCAGATGTTGTTCTGGTTCCAGAAGACACGGGCCGAGCGGATGTCGCCGAGGGCGCCGCCGTGGATCTGCTTCAGGCTCTCGATGTAGCCGGCCTGGTGCCGGCGCTGGGTGCCGGCGACGACGGCGAGGTTCTTCTGCTTGGCCATCTCGTAGGCGGCCATCACCTTGCGGATGCCGGGGCCGTCGACGGCGACCGGCTTCTCGGTGAAGACGTGCTTGCCGGCCTGGATGGCGTATTCGAGGTGCTGCGGGCGGAAGCCCGGCGGGGTGGCCAGCATGATCAGGTCGCAGCAGTCGACGACCTTCTTGTAGGCGTCGAAGCCGCTGAAGATGCGGTCGGAGGCGATGTCGATCTTGCCCTGGCAGCGCTCGTTGTTCTTGGAGCTTTCCAGGCAGTTCTTGGCGCGGTCCTCGAAGACGTCGCCGATGGCGTGGATCTTGATGTATTAGTTGCTGCCGGCGGCCTCGCAGATGTTCTCGATGGCGCCGGTGCCGCGGCCGCCGCAGCCGATCAGGCCCACCTTGATCGTGTCGTTGCCGGCGGCGTGGACGCTGGGCAGGAAGCCCAGGCCCGTGGCGGCGCCGGCGGCCGCCGTCGACTTGAGGAAGAAGCGACGGCTGGGCGTCTTCGGATCGGTCATCGCGGGTCCTCCGGAAGGGAGCCGAGCGGGGCTCGGCGGGAGAGTGCGGCGGTTCGGCAAGGCGGGCCGGCCCGGGGCCGGTCAGGGATCAGCAGCTCGAAACCGATCGGGCCGGCGGCGTCGGCCGGGCGGGCGCGGGGCCGCGCCCGGCCGGGCAGCCGGAGGGGGTCACTTGGTGCCCTTCTTCTTGACGACCTTCGACTTGAGGCCGACCAGGTTGTCCTGCTCCTTGAGCGGGCGGACGACCCGGAAGCCCACACCGTGGGCGTCGGTGTGCCACCAGATGCTCTGCGGACGCTGGGGATCCTGCATGCTCCAGTCCTTCTCCGAGGCGCGACGGGCCGCGCTGCGGAGGGCCTCGGGATCATCGTCCCACGAGCCGCCGCGGACGAGGTACGAGTACTCCTTCTCGTCGGGCAGGATCACCGGGCCGGCGGCGGGCTTGTCGCCGGGCAGGGCCTCGTAGGCGTCGGCCTTGTAGTGGTCGAGCACCCACTCGGCGACGTTGCCGTGGATGTCGTGCAGGCCCCAGGGGTTCGGCTTCTTCTTGCCGATGGGCATCGGCTTCTCGGCATTGTTCACGAACCAGGCGTAGTCGCCGAGCTTCGCGACGTCGTCGCCGAACGAGTACGGGGTCTTGGTGCCGGCGCGGGCGGCGTACTCCCACTCGGCCTCGGTCGGCAGCCGGTACGTCTTGCCGGTCTTCTCCGACAGCCAGCGGGTGTACTCCATGGCCGCGTGGTGCGTCATGCAGATGGCCGGCTGGTGGTCGTGGCCGTAGCCGAAGGTCATGTCGGCGTACGGGGGCGTCGGCCGAGTCACGGCGTCGGCCTTCTTCTCGGTCTCGGGCTGGTCGGCCAGGTTCGCCTTCTCGCGCTCCTTGCGCTTCAGGTCGAGCGCGAAGGCGAACTGGTCGAACTCCTCCCAGGTCACCTCGAACTTACCCATCCAGAACGGGGCGATCGTGACCTCGCGGGTTGGCCCCTCGTCGTCGCCGCGGCCGGTCTCGGCGTCGGCGCTGCCGAGGGTGAAGGTCCCGCCCGGGATCGGCACCATCTCGAACTTGATGTCGGTGCCGGGGATCGTCTCGGTGTAGGGCTTGAGCTCCTCGGGCTTGTCCTGAGCGGAGACCGTGGCGGGCGTCAGGGCAAGCGCGGCGGCGCAGGCCAGCGGGAGCGACCACCGAGGGTGCAGTCGGCGTGGCACGTCTGTTATGCTCCGAGTCAGTGGATCCCGCGTCCTCCGGGCGTTCGACGGACGCTCCAACGCGGGCGAGATCCGGGGGGTCGGGCGGGAGGCAGGACGGATGCGAGGCGGGTGGACCCAGGCCATTGCCATCGTCGCCCTGGCCGTCGGGCCGGGGGCGCTCGCGGAGCCCGGATCTGGCACGACCGGTGCAGATCCGGAGCTGATGCGGTTCGAGTTCCACGAACCGCACATGGGCACCGAGTTTCACCTGGTTTTATACTCCAGCGATGCGGCCGCCGCCAGTCGGGCCTCCCGCGCTGCGTTCGATCGGGTCGAGGCCCTGAACCGCGCCCTCAGCGACTACGACCCCGAGAGCGAGCTGATGCGGCTCTGCGCCCGGGCGGGCGGACCACCGGTCGCGGTCGGCGCCGACCTGTTCCGCGTCCTGGAGCGGTCGCTCGCCGTCGCCAGGGACAGCGACGGGGCCTTCGACCCCACCCTCGGACCCGTCGGCCGCCTCTGGCGCCGGGCCCGCCGCGACCGCAAGCGGCCCGACCCCGCGCTGCTCGCCCAGGCCCTGACCCGGGTCGGCTCCCGCAACATCGAGCTCGACCCGGCAGCGCGCACCGTCCGGCTGCTCCGGCCCGACATGAAGCTCGACCTGGGCGGGATCGCCAAGGGGTACGCGGCCGACGAGGCGCTCAAGACCTTGCGCTCGCTGGGCGTGAACCGCGCGCTGGTGGCGGCGGCCGGCGACATCACCGCCGGCGACCCCCCGCCGGGGTCGGACGCCTGGACGGTCGCGGTCGCCCCGCTGCGGCGGCCTGATCAGCCGAACGCCGAGTCCCCCCGGCTCCGGCTGGCGAACCGGTCGGTGTCGACCTCGGGGGATGCCGAGCAGTCGGTCGAGATCGACGGGGTGCGCTACTCCCACATCCTCGACCCGCGCACCGGCCTCGGGGTCGTCGGCCGCAGCAGCGCCACGGTCATCGCCGCCGACGGCACGACCTCCGACAGCCTGGCCACGGCCCTGTCCGTGCTCGGTCCCGAGCGCGGCCTGGCGCTGATCGACGCCACCCCCGGCGCGGCCGCCTACTATGTGAGAGTCCAGCCCGACGGCTCGCTCCAGGTTGTCACCTCGACCCGATGGTCCGAGCTGGCGCAGGCCGAGCCGGCCGGGGACGCCGCCCCGGCCGACCGGCCGCGTTGATCCGAAACCCCAGATTCCCGCGGCTCAGGGTGTGGGTGCGGCCCCGACGGCGGGTTCGACCACGACCACCTCGCCATTCGTCGGCACGCCCTTGAGCACGGTCTCGTGCTCGCGGCCCTTGCCGGCCGGCCAGTGGATGATCACGGTCTCCAGCTTCTCCACCGGCCCGACGCCGATCAGGAGCCTCGGGTCGTTCGACGACTCCATGCTGCAACCGCCCTTGAGGAACCGGGTGATCGTGCGGCCGTCGGCGACGACCTCGACCCGGGTGCCGATGGCGTCGCGGTTGGCCGTGGTCCCCTGGAGCTTCAGTCGGAGCCAGCGATTCGCCCCCAGCGGGGTGTCGTTGCGGAGCAGGCCGGGCGCGCCGCCCTTGTGGTTGACGATGATGTCGATGTCGCCGTCGTTGTCCACGTCGCCGAACGCGGCGCCACGGCCGACATGGCCGGTCTCGAAGTACGAGCCGGCCCCCTTGCTCGCCAGCTTGAACCGCCGGGCGGTGCCCTGGCCGGTATTGCGATGCAGCAGCGGCGGCTCCTCGTACGGGATGTTGTTGATGCCGATCAGGTGGTAGTTGTCGTCCACGTGGCCGTTGGTCACGAACGAGTCGGGCCAGCCGTCGCTGTCGAAATCGGCCAGGGCGCAGCCCCAGCCCACCCAGGGCATGGCGTCGGCGGCCAGGCCGTAGGCGGCGGTCATGTCGTAGAACATCCCCTGCCCCAGGTTCTGGTACAGGGTGTTGTACTCGTTGGCAAAGTTGGTGCGGTACAGCTCGGGCTTGCCGTCGCCATCCACGTCGGCCGAGTCGGCCCCCATGCCCGACTGCGGCGAGCCCTTCTCATCGTAGGCGGCGCTGTTGACGTCGGTGGCGTCGGTGAAGGTACCATCGCCGTTGTTGTAGTAGCTGAAGGCGGGGTTCTGGTCGTTGGCGACGTAGAGGTCGATCAGGCCGTCCTCGTTCAGGTCGCTGGCGACGACGCCGAAGCCGTGGCCGTCCGAGCGATTGACGCCGGCCTCATCGGTCACGTCGGTGAACCGGGGAATGCCGTCCTGCACGCCGTCGTTGCGGTAGAGGATGTGGCGCACCGTCGTCACCTCCTTGGGCGAGCAGTACTGCCGGACGTTCCGCTCGCGGTTGCCGCAGAACTGGGCGCCATGCTCCTCGATGGTCCACCAGCCGTAGTTGGTGACGTAGAAGTCCAGGTCGCCGTCGTTGTCGTAGTCGATCGGGGCGCCGCCGGAGGACCAGGCGGTGCGGTGCTCGGAGCACTCGAAGCCCAGCGGCCGGTCGATGTCCTGCACCACCTCGAACTCGGCCATGACGACGGGCTCGGCCCCGGCGGCGACCGGCGGCACGGCACGATACAGCCGGCTGGGGCCGTCGGGCCCGACCTCTCGGAGGATGGCGCCCGGCTTGTCGGCCTCGCCGAGCTTGAGGAAGGCGCCCGGGTTGGCGAGCAGCTCCAGGCCGCGGGGCGCCTGGCTGTCAGCCTGGCGGAAGACGAGCTTCTGACCCTTCTTGACCTTCAGGGTCAGGTCGTCAGTCGGCTCGCCGCCGTTGACCCGCCATTTCAGGCCGTCGACGGCGTCGATCGTGACCGGGTCCGTCCCGGTGCCGCCGCCCAGGATGCGCCCGCGGAAGCCGCTGGGGGCGACGCCGGCCTCGCGACCGATGTCGGTGAAGGTGCCGTCGCCGTTGTTGCGAAACAGGGTGTTCTGGTGGTAGGTGGCCAGGAAGACGTCCGGGTCGCCGTCCTTGTCGTAGTCGCCCACGATCGCGCCGTGACAGAAGCCGTGGAACCCGAGGCCCGACTTCTCGGTGACGTCCTCGAACTCCCAGTCGCCGAGGTTCCGATAGAGCCGGTTCTGGCCCTCGGGCCGGCTGCCCAGCGGCAGGAAGCAGGTCGAGAGGAAGTACAGGTCCAGCTTGCCGTCGCCGTCGTAGTCGAGCAGGGCCACGCCCGAGCCGTTGGCGGTGGGAAAGTAGCGCTCGGTCGTCATGCCGGTGACGTGGACGAAGTCGATGCCCGAGTCCTTGAGCCGGTCCTCGAACCGGAACGGGCTCGGCTCCTGGCTGGCGGCGAGCTTCGGCGCGGCCCCGGTGCCGGTACCAATCGTCGACGGCCGGGCCGAGGTGGTGCCGGTCGTCGTCGGGGTGGTCCCGGTTTTGCCCCCGGAGGCCGGCGGGCTGGCCGGGTCCGAGTTGCAGCCGGACAGCGGAACTGCGGCCAGGGCCAGCAGACTCAGGAGGGCGAGGGATGGGGCCAGCGGGCCGGGACGGAACCCCGGCGCAGCCCGTCGCGGGCCGAGCATGGATGAGGCCTCCGGGTCGTAAAGCGTGGGCGGATCAGGCGTTTCGCGGCAGACGAGGGGATGGACGAGGAATCGGGGCGCAGCCCCAACGCCCGTACGATCCGGGCGCGGGAAAGGATCGTAGCACGCCCCCGGGGGACTGTCTTCGGGCCAGCCGCCGGCGGCGATCGGGGAATTTCGGGCAATCCAGGAAGAAAAGGTCAACTCCGGAGCGGGATCGGTCGAAGAGGACAAGGCAGCGGTTGAGCGCGCCTGCCAAGAACGCCGCCCGGCCGACGAACACCTGGTTAGACCACCCGAGACGATTGCAGCGGCAAGGGGTACATCCGATGGGTCTGGACCTGGCTCTGGGCGTGATCGTCCTGATCGGGGCGATCCGGGGCTATTTCCGCGGGTTCGTGTCGCAGGCCGTGGGCCTGGGCGCCCTCGTGGGATGCGTGTTCCTGGCCGATCCGGTGCGAGACACCGCCCGGCCCTATGCCCGGGAACTCTTCCCGTCGATCGCGCCCGACGTGCTCGACCGGCTCGTCTGGTGGGCGGCGACGGTCGCCTGCTTCGTGCTGATCAGCGGCACTGCCAACTGGGCGATCCGCCTGCGACGCCGCCGGCCCTCGGCCTTCGGCGAGCCGGACGACGCCAACCGCACCGACCAGGGTGCCGGGTTCCTGCTGGGCGCGGCCAAGGGGCTGATCATCGCCTCGTTCGTGGCCGCCGGCGTCGCTCGCTACATCCCCGGTCGGATCCCGCCCGGGGGTGCCATCGAGGTGCAGACGCAGCACTCGCAGGCGATGCAGTGGACGGCGCAGTACCACCCGGCCGAGCGGATCTGGAACTCGCCGATCGTTCAGGCGTACATCCAGCAGGTGAAGCGACGAGGGATCTGGCAGCCCGATCCGACCGCCGGCGCCCCCGATGCCTCGGCCGCGCCGCTGGTCAAGGACGGTTCGGGCGCCTCCAACCGGAGCACGCCCGTCCAGGTGCCCGGCCCGGGCCCGGATGGCGCCAGCGTTCCGGCCCCCGACTCGGTCCAGACGGCGCAACGGCTGCCGACCCTGAACCTGCCCCGCCTGGGGAACCTCGACCCCGACTCGCCCACGTTCCTGCTCGACGCCGCCTCAGAGCTCCAGTCGCTGGGCCTCGGCACGCCCGAGCCGCGTTGAGGTTGACGGGTCCGGGGGTCTGGTGATGATGCCCCCCGACGACCGCGCGCCACGCCTCCGATCGCGGGGCGGGCGATCGCGGGCGGGGGATTGATCGGAATGGAGCCGACCCAGGGACCCCCGCGCTGGCTGGTGGTCCTCCTCCTGCTGGGCGTGTACCTGACCGGCCGGGGCTACCACAGCCGCGACGGCGACCAGGCCTACCGCCTGCCCCTGCTGCTGCACCAGCAGGACGCTGCGTTCTACGCCTCCGACCCGTTCGTGCGGGCGTTCGACGTGTTCCAGCCGCACCGCGGCTACCTGAGCCTGCTCGACGCGACCAGCCGGCCGATGGGCCTCTCGGCCGCCCTGTTCGCCCTGTTCGTGGCCACGTTCGCGCTGACCTGCATGGGCATCGACCGCCTGGCCCGCGCCGTGTGGCTGGGGGACGGACCCTGGGTGGGCGTGGTGGCTGCCGGACTCGTGCTGGTGGCGAAGGCGGGGAACATCGGCACGAACCACCTGTTCGAGGCCATGCTCCTGGACCGCCTCATCGCCCTGGCCCTGGGCTGGAACGCGCTGGCCGAGGTGGTTGAACGTCCCCGGCGCGCGGTCTGGGTAGCTCCGCTCCTGCTGGCGGCGGCCGCCTGGGTGCATCCCTCGCTCGGGCTTCAGCTCGCATTGGTCGTGGGCGGCGGCTGGGTGCTCGCGGCCCCGGGGCGACGGTGGACCGGAGTGTCCCCCGGGCTGGCCATCGCGGCGCTGGGGCTGCTCGGCCTGGCGATGTCGCCCACGCTGGCGGCGCTGCCGTCGCAGCGCACGGTGCTCTTCGAGGGCCTGGATCGAGCCACGTTCCTGCGCGTCTCGGCCTACCTGCAAAGCCCCCAGCACATGATCCCGCACCTCTGGCGCCTGCCGCAGTGGCTCGCATGGGGCTGCTTCCCGATCCTGGCGGCGCTCGGCCTCGTCGGGCTGCGGCCGGGGGACCTCCGCCACTCGGAACCGGACGCGGCCAGCGCGGCACGGGCCCGGTTCCTCGCCCTGTTCGTGACCACGCTGGCCGGGCTGGCAGCCGCCTGGGTGCTGGTCGAGGTCGTCCAGGATCCCGGGGTGACGCTCTTCCAACCCTTCCGCCTCGCGACGGTGGCGCGGGGGCTGGCCCTGGTCGCCCTCTCGGGTCGGGTGCACCGGCTCGGTACCGACGGCACGACCTCCGGACTGGTGCGGGCCGTGCTCCTCGGGGTCGGGCTCACCGGCGACTGGTCACTCGTGGTCGTGACGCTGGCGGAGCTGACCGTGAGCCTGGTGCGTCGCCACGGCGAACGGCTGGGCCTCATCACGGGCGCCCTGGTGCTGGCTGCGGGTCTCGGATTTCTGATGAGGCACGACACGGAGTCCGGTCAGATCCGGCTGCTGGCGGCCCTGGCCGCTGCGCTGATCGTGGCGTCCTGGCGCGGTCGGTTCGGGATCACCCTCTCGCGGCCACGGCTGCTGCGCTGGACGGCCCTGGCCTGGCTGGTGCCGCTCGCGGCGCTGGTGGTCCCAGCACTGGTCCCGGCCGGCGGGCCGGCCTGGGTCGAATTGCTGGCGGCCCACTGCCGCTACGCCGAGCGGCCGACCGATCCCATCGAGCGACTGGCCGTCTGGTGCCGGTCGAACACTCCGGCCGGTGCGGTGTTCATCGGCCCGCCGGGGCCGAAGACGTTCCGGCTGTGGTCGCGGCGGTCGCTGGCCTTCAACCGGGCGGGCAGCCCGTACCAGGCGGCGGGCATCGCCGACTGGGCCGGACGGTTCCGCGACCACGTCGGCTTCGAGGGCCCGCTGGACGCCTTCGTCACCGCCTACCTCGACGACCGGCAGGACCTCGAACGCGGGTATGACCGGAGAGACTCCGCCAGCCTGGCCGCCCTGGCCCGCCGCCAGGGGGCCGATCACGTGCTGGCGCGCCGGCTGAAGCCCGACTCGACGGGCCCACTCCTGCTGCTCCAGGCCGAGGGGCCTTGGGCCGTCTACCGGGTCGAGCCCGAGCCCGAGCCCGACGCGAACGGCCGGGCGGCCGACGACGCCTGGCGTCGCGACCGTCCGGCCGTGGAGTTCCGGGGTAATGGACCGGGCTGAGACATCAGGCGACGGGGGCAGAAACCGCGTCGGCCGGGACGGGATAGTCGGTGGCGAACTCGGCGATCTCCAGCCGAACGCGCTCGGCCTTCGTGGCGTCGTCAGCGGCCTCGAGGACCTCGACGATCCAGCCGGCAACCCGCTGGATTGCGTCCTGCTTCATGCCTCGGGTCGTGAGCGCCGGCGTGCCCATGCGGATGCCGCTGGGGTCGAGCGGCTTGCGGGTGTCGAAGGGGATCAGGTTCTTGTTGACCGTGATGCCCGCCTTGCCCAGCGCCGCCTCGGCGATCTTGCCGGTGAGACCCTTCGAGGTCATGTCGATGAGGATGAGATGGTTGTCGGTACCGCCCGAGACGATCCGGAAGCCGGCCCGCATCAGCTCCTCGGCGAGGGTCTGCGCGTTGGCGACGACCTGGGCGGCATAGCCCCGGAAGTCGGGCCGCAGGGCCTCGCCGAAGCAGACCGCCTTGCCGGCGATGACGTGCTCGAGCGGGCCGCCCTGGAGGCCGGGGAAGACGGCCGAGTCGATCTTCTTGGCCCAGGCCTCGCGGCACATCACGATGCCGCCGCGCGGCCCGCGCAGGGTCTTGTGCGTGGTCGAGGTGACGAAGTCGGCCACCTGCACCGGGCTGGGGTGCATGCCGCCGGCGACCAGGCCGGCGATATGCGCCATGTCGACGAAGAAGATCGCACCGACCTCGCGGGCCACCTCGGCGATCCGCTCGAAGTCGATGATCCGCGAGTAGGCGCTGGCGCCGGCGAGGATGAGCTTGGGCTTCGACTCGCGGGCCATCCGGGCGATGCCGTCGTAGTCGAGCCGCTCGGTCTTCGGGTCCAGGCCGTAGCCGAGGGTGTTGTACCAGCGGCCCGAGAAGTTCAGCTTCATGCCGTGCGTGAGGTGGCCGCCGTGGGCCAGGTCCATCGCCAGCACGGTGTCGCCGATCTCGAGAGCGGCGTAGTAGACGGCCTGGTTGGCCGTGGCGCCAGAGTGCGGCTGCACGTTGGCGTGCTCGGCGCCGAAGAGCTCCTTGACCCGGGAGATCGCCAGCCGCTCGGTGGTGTCGACGTGCTCACAGCCGCCGTAGTAGCGTCGGCCGGGCAGGCCCTCGGCGTACTTGTTCGTGAGGACGCTGCCGACTGCGTCCATGATCGAGCGGCTGGTGTAGTTCTCGGAGGCGATCAGCTCCAGCTCGTCGCGCTGGCGGCGGGCCTCGGCCTGGATGGCCTCGTAGACCAGGGGGTCGGTGCTCTTGAGCGCGTCCATCTGCCTCTCCGTTGCGATCGGTGTCCGCGGCGGGCGCGGGGGTTCCGCAGTTGTGGGGCCGGCGTCAGCGGGGGGCGGGTTCCCAGCGCCAGCGGTAGAACCAGCGATGCGTCGAGTCGTTCGGGGTCAGGGCGGCGAGCGCCTGGACCCGGGTGCCCCGTCGGCCGGCCTCGGAGAGGCTGAGCCGGGTCGGGCCGGGCCCACCCTCCAGCGTGAGGGTGCCGGCGGCGGCCGGCGTGTCCAGCTCCCAGACCAGCCGGTCGGGATCGGCGTGCCGGAGCGCGCCGCTGGGCAGGTCGAGCAGGTAGGTGCTGGCCAGGGCGACCACGGCCTCCCGACAGCGGTCGGCCACGTCGACGGTCAGCTCGACCCCGCCCGTCGGCAGGACGGCCGGCGCGAAGACAGCCGAGAAGTGGTGCGGGCCCGACATGCCGACCAGCATGGCGCCGGTGGGAGCGCCGGGGCCATCGTGCCAGTGGAACTGCTGATAGGCCGGGCTGGCGATCCGCTCGGGGTCGTCGCCGGTCTCAATCGTCTGGATCAGGTCCGGGATGCCGGCGGGACCCAGCGTGTGGGCCCAACGATCGCCGGTCCAGGGGAAGGCGAGGCGCAGGTCGGCGACGGCGACGGTCTTGCGATCGTCGCCGTCGTCGAACTGGGGAGCCCTCGGGTCCGGGTCGGCGCTCACGAGGACTTCGTCCCCGTGGAGCCGCCGGTGGACAGCTTGTGACGCAGGATGGCGTCGATGAAGCCGTCGATCTCGCCGCCCAGCACCTTCGCCGGATTGGTCGACTCGAAGTCGGTCCGCAGGTCCTTGACCAGCTGATAGGGCTGGAGCACGTAGTTGCGGATCTGGCTGCCGAAGCTGATCTCGCCCTTCTCGTCGTAGAGCTTGGCCCACTCGGCCTCGCGCTTCATCTCTTCCTGGCGGATCAGCTTGGCCTTGAGCACGGCCATGGCATTGGCGTCGTTCTTGTGCTGCGACCGCTCCGAGCGACTCTCGGCCGCTATTCCGGTCGGCAGGTGCGTGTACCGCACGCCCGACTCGGTCTTGTTCTGGTGCTGGCCGCCGGGGCCGCCCGACCGGAACACATCGCGCTTCAGGTCGCAGTCGCGGATCTCGATGTCGATGGTGTCATCGACCTCGGGCAGCACGTCGACGCTCGCGAACGAGGTCTGCCGGCGGGCGGCCGCGTCGTACGGGCTGATCCGGACCAGCCGGTGCACGCCGGCCTCGCCCTTGAGGTAGCCGTAGACGTAGTCGCCCTGGATGTGGATCGTCGCGGCCTGGATCCCGGCAGCGCCGCCCTCTTCGCGGTCGGTCACCTCGATCTTGTACCGCTTGGTCTCGGCCCACATCATGTACATGCGCAGGAGCATCTCGGCCCAGTCGCAGGCCTCGGTGCCGCCGGCGCCGGCATGGATGGTCAGGTACACGTTGCAGTGGTCGTTGGGGCCCGAGAGCATCGAGCGGAGCTCGAACGCCTCGAAATCGGCCTTCGCCCGGGTCACGGCCTCGCGGATGTCGGAATCGAGCGAGTCGTCCCCGACCTCGTCGGCCATCTCCAGCAGCACGCCCAGGTCGTCGGACTGCGAGACGAGCGCCTCGAACGGCTTGAGGACGCCGTTGAGCGTCTTCAGCTCGGCGATGACCTGCTTGGCCTTCTCCTGGTCATTCCAGAAGCTCGGCCCCTCCATCTCGCGGCTCAGCTCGTCGCGCCGTTCCAGCTTGTCGCCGAAGTCAAAGAGAGTCTCGGAGGTTAACGATCTGGTCGACCACGGCCTTCGTCTCACGCTTCAGGTCCAGATCCATCGCTCGAGAGCTCCTCGCAAGGCCGGGCCGGTCGAGCCGGCAGACCACCCCGAGCGGGGTGCATCCGGATCGACATCGTCGGGACCACGGCAGTCCCGTATTCTACAACGCAGCGCCCCGCCGGACCAGACCGCGCAGGCCACGCCCACTGTCCCCCCCTGGCCCGCCGGCCCCGGCGGCACGCGTCCATGTCCCCTGCCCGCCCGATCGTCGGCCGCCTGGCGCCCTCGCCCACCGGCGGGCTGCACCTGGGGCACGCCCGCACCTTCCTGATCGCCTGGCGGGCCGCCCGATCGGCCGGCGGGCGCCTGATCCTGCGGGTCGAGGACCTCGACGGCAGCCGGGTCCGACCCGGCATGGCCGAGGCCGCGGTGACCGACCTCCGCTGGCTCGGGCTCGACTGGGACGAGGGCCCCGACATCGGCGGCCCGCACGCACCCTACGAGCAATCGCGACGGCTGGATCGGTATCGCGCGGCCCTCGACGTGCTCCGCCGCGCGGAACGGGTGTATCCCTGCACCTGCACCCGGGCCGACATCGCCAGGCTGGCCTCGGCGCCCCACGCCGAGGACGAGGGCCCCACCTACCCCGGCACGTGCGCCGGTCGCTCGGCCACCGATGCCGAGGCGCTGGAACGGGCCGGCCGGCCGTTCGCCTGGCGGTTCCGGGTGCCACCGGGGCCGATCGCCTGGGACGACCTCGTGCGCGGCCCGACGGCCCTTGACCCGTCGACCGCCGGGGGCGACTTCCTGCTGGGCCGCTCGCTGGACGTGCCGTCGTACCAGCTCGCGGTCGTCGTCGACGACGCGGCGATGGGCGTCACCCAGGTGATCCGGGGGGACGACCTGGTGACGAGCACGCCGCGCCAGCTCCTGCTCTACGAGGCCCTGGACGCCGAGGCCCCGCGGTTCGGTCACGTCCCGCTCGCGATCAGCCCCGACGGCCGGCGGCTGGCCAAGCGCGACGAGTCGCTCAAGCTCTCCAGCCTGCGGAGCGAGGGGGTTGATCCCCGACGGCTCGTCGGCTGGATCGCCGCCTCGTGCGGCTGGGCGTCCGATGCCCAGCCGCTCCCGAGGCTCGCTCCGTTCGACCTCCGAACGCTACCGGCGGGCCCCTGGGTGGTGGATCCCGACCAGGTGGCGTCGCTCCGGGGCTGAACCGCGCTCAGCCGCCGTTTGGACCGATCGGCAGGCAGGGCAGGTGCACGAGCATGGGGTTCAGCCACACGAGGAAGGGGTGGGCGAAAAAGAACTGCATGACCAGCAGCTGGAACGGCACCAGGAACCAGATCAGGAAGGACGCCACCCAGAGCACCGCCCGGGTCCCGCGCCGGCCGGTGCCGAGAATCACGCGGAGGACGGGGTGCCGGCGACGGCTGGAACCCTCGGGGATCAGCCCGAGCTGCTCCAGGGCCCCGGCGATGTCCTTCGGCAAGACTACGGTCTGCGACGGGTCGCGGGCGACCAGCGCCAGCACCGCTCCGCCGTAGATCCGACCCGCCAGCCGGTGCAGGCCGACGTACGTCGGGAACAGGACCAGGGCCGCCAGCAGCCGGAACCGGAAGGCGAAGTCCTCGAGCCCCGCGCGGTCCATCGTCTCCAGATCGGGGAAGATGTTCGGGAGGCCCTGCTGCACCATCCAGAGGCCGCTCACCGGCAGCGACAGGACGACGAAGGCGAGGGCGTAGAGGGTCCAGGCCCCGAGTCGAACCGCGATCAGGCGGCCGACAAGCCGGAACTGGAAAAAGGCGCGGGGCTCACCGGCGGCGGCGAGGTGCGCCCAGGCCGCCGGGACGTAGAGCATCGCGGCGGCCAGCATCAGGGCGCCGACGAACGCGACGGTCCGGCCTACGAACGCCTGCTCGTACCCCTTGTAGAACGAGATGTTCCAGCCGTACTCCCAGCCGCCGAGCATGAGCAGGCACCCCGGCAAGGTGAGCACCGCCGTGCAAGCCAGGGCGGTCAACCCGGCCCCGAGGTTGGCCCGGAATCCAGCGGTCAGGGCCGCTGGCAGCCGCAGGAGCCGGCGGAACCGACCGGGCGGCTCGCCCGTGGCGGTGGGCGCGGACAGGCGTTCGGCGAACCGCTCGGCGATCAGCCAGCGCGGGCGACGGTTCACGGCGAACGCCGCCCGCTGCGGCGCCGGCACCAGCGTGGCCAGGTCCAGCTCGGCGCCGGCCCGTCGCGCCCAGTCGGCCAGGAGGTTCCGCCGCAGGCTCCGGAACGTCCAGCCCACGACGATCAACGCCGTCGGCAGGGTCGTGCAGAGCAGGATCCCGAGGACGCTGCCGAGCAGCCAGCGGGCGAACCGGCTCAGCCGACCCCGGCGGGGGGTGACGTGGAGGTCCGGCCCGTCCACCGGGGTTGGTGCGAGCGGTTCCGGCGCGAGCGTGGCGGTGCTCATGCGAACGCCTCCTCGAGAGCCGGGCCGTCGGCGAACTCCATGGTGAAGCCCATGAGGCCGGCCACGGTGCGGGCCACGCTGCACTGCTCGGTGGCTCGGGTCACCACCTGGCCCCGATCGGCGCCCGGGCCGCTGACCAGGCAGAACACCTCGTGGGCGCTCCGCGAGTTGAAGTGGTGCTGGAACGGCACCGGGGCCAGCGGGTTGTTGTCGCGGCCGCAGTCGGGGACGACGACGAACACGGTGCGGCCGCGGTAGAACTCGTTGGCCTCGGCGGCCTCGTGCAGGCGCCGCAGGCACTCGTCGACGATGGTCACGCCCAGAGTGTAGTGCGCCTTGTTCCCCCAGTGCACATAGTCCGGGTCGTTGAAGTTCACGAGCATGAGCCGGGGCTGCAACTGCGACATGGCCCGCACGGCCAGCTCGGCGAGCAGCCGATCGCCGCGCGGGTTGATCATGCCGGTGCGACCGTAGTACGAGGCCCACTGGGCCCAGAAGCGCTCGATGTTCGGGTCGGTGGCATGCACGTCGCGTGAGCGGCGGTCGACCTGCTCGAGCTGGGCCAGGTCCGCCCGTCGCGCCTGCTCCTCCTCGCCGCGATACCGGCCGGCCTGGAGATCGGCGCGGAGCAGGTACACCTTGTAGCGGTACAGGCTCAGCACGGCCGAACGATAGTCCACGCCGAACAGGTGGTGGTTGCTGAAGGAGTAGAACTCCTCGTCGAGCCGGTCCTCACCGTTGATGATGAGCGCCTGGTGGGTGGGGATCTCGTAGCGGCGCCGGAAGGCCTCGAACAGGGTCGGCAGCTTCGACTCGAACCGGGCCCCCAGGAACTTGCCGTCGACGTCGCGGTGCTCGTCGTAGCGGCCGGTGAGGATGTTGAGCGTGCCCTCGCCGTGACTGGTCTGCACCCCCTCGCGGGAGGCGATCCCCATGTTCGGGAACAGGACGCCGCGGGGGGCCAGCACGGTCTTCAGGAATGGCGCGTACTCGGCCCCCTCCGTGATCGTCTCCTGCCGGCGCACCCCACCGCCGAAGCGAACGAGGATGACGTTCGGGCCGTCGTATGCGGTCCGCGGCGGCGCGGCGGCCTCGTCAGCACGGGCGTCGCGGCCGAGAGCGGCCCCGGCCGCGCCGGCGGCGGCCACGCCCAGGAATTCGCGACGCGTTGGCATGATCCTGAAGCCTCCACAGCTGGCCCTTGGCTGGCAATCCCGCACGGACTTCGCTGGAGTGGCTACCCATCGGCGGTTCCGGCGGTTTCAGGAGGCGACTTTGACCCGGGTGCCGCCTACGATCATTCCAGGGCCCCCCTGCCCGGCCCGGCCCTCCGAACCCTGCCACCTGGAGACACTTCATGACCGCCAGCCCTCCGCCGCCCGGGCCAGACGACGCCACGCCGACGAGCCGCCCGCTCTCGGCGGGCCCCCTGGAGCTGGCCCGGATCGCGGCCAGGGGCGTGGCCAGCCTGCTCCGGCCCAGTCCCGCAGCCGTGGCGTCGGCCGGTGGGCCCGGCGCCGGCGACGATAGGCCGCTGATCGTGAGCCCGGATACCCGCCGTGAGCAGCGAATCCCACCCGGCCAGGTCAAGACTGGCCGATGGCCCGTGCTGCACGCCGGCACGGTACCGAAGATCGACCTGGCCCGCTGGTCACTCGAATTTCGTGGGCTCGTCGAGACGCCCGTGTCCTGGACCTGGGACGCCCTGCGTGCCCTGCCAGGTTCCCGCGTGCTGGCCGACATGCACTGCGTCACCCACTGGAGTCGACTGGACAACCAGTGGGAGGGCGTTCTGGTGCGCGACCTGATGGAGCGAGTGCAGTTGCAGCCCGGGGTGCAGTTCGTGCTGGTACATGCCGAGCAGGGGTTCACCACCAACCTGCCGCTGTCGGAGTTCCTGGGCGACGATTGCCTGTTCGCCTGGGCCCACAACGGGGTGCCGCTCTCGGCCGACCACGGGGCACCGCTCCGGCTGGTGGTGCCGCGCCTGTACGCCTGGAAGAGCGCCAAGTGGGTGCGTGCCGTCGAGTTCCGCGCCGACGATCAGCCCGGATTCTGGGAGCAGAACGGCTACCACCGGCTCGGAGATCCCTGGTCCGAGCAGCGGTACTGGTGAGCGCCGGCCCGACAGTTGCGTCCGGGCCGGGCGTGCCGGAGGCATGCTGGGGCCGGAGGCCGGCCCGCGCCCCGTGCGACGCCGCGAGATCGGAGTCCCCTGATGAGTTCTGCCACCCCGGCCCTGCCCCAGACCGGGCGGGTGCTCCAGGCCGCCCTGCGCGAGCACTTCGGCTTCCGCCAGTTCCGGCCCGGCCAGCGTCAGGCCGCGGCCGCCGCGTTCGAGGGCCGTGACGCGATCGTCGTCATGCCCACCGGATCGGGCAAGAGCCTGTGCTTCCAGCTGCCCGCGCTGGCGCTGCCGGGGACCACCGTGGTCATCAGCCCGCTGATCGCCCTGATGAAGGATCAGGTTGACAGCCTGCGGGCCCGCGGCAAACGGGCGGCCGCCCTGCACAGCGGGCTCTCGACGGCCGAGCGGGCCGAGGCCCTCGAGTTGCTCGACGCCGGCCACCTGGAGTTTCTCTACGCGACCCCCGAACGCCTGGCCGATCCCGACTTCCGCGAGCGCCTGGTCGCCCGGGGCCCGATCGACCTGATCGTCGTCGACGAGGCGCACTGCCTGAGCCAGTGGGGGCACGACTTCCGGCCCGATTACCTGACCGTCGGCGCGGCCATCGACCACCTCGGCCGGCCGCCGGTGCTCGCCCTCACGGCGACGGCGACCGACGACGTGATCCGCGACATCGGACGGCTGCTGGGCATCCCCGACGCCGAGGTCGTGCACACCGGCTTCTACCGCGAGAACCTCGCCCTCGGCACGGCCCCGGTCGCCGACGAGACCCAGCGGCGCACCCGGCTGCTTGCCGGCCTCGACGCCCATGAGGGCCAGGGACTGATCTACACGGCCACCGTCAAGGCGGTCGAGGAGCTCACCGACTGGCTGACGGAGCGCGGCATCGATGCCGCCGGCTACCACGGCCGGATGGCGTCCCGCCGCCGCACCCAGGCGCAGGAGCGGTTCATGGCCGGCTCGGTGCGGGTGATGGTCGCGACCAACGCCTTCGGGCTCGGCATCGACAAGCCCGACATCCGGTTCGTGATCCACCACCACCTGCCGCCGACCCTGGAGGCGTACTACCAGGAGTTTGGCCGCGCCGGCCGTGACGGCGCGCCGGCGTCGGCGCTGCTGCTGCATCATCCCGACGACGCCCGGCTGTACCGCTTCTTCCAGGCGCGCCGGTACCCGGACACCAACGACCTCGTCAACGTCCACCACGCCCTGAGGCGGCTGGCGACCGGGGCCGATGCCGAGGCCCCGGATCTCGACGCCCTGCGGGTGATTGCCCCGATCCCGCCCGTGCGACTCCGGCTGGTCCTGAACCTGCTCGTGGCCCAGGGGGTCGTGTCGCAGGACCGCCGGGGGCGGTTCGAGCTGCTGAAGCCGGACCTGGACCGCGAGGCCCTCGGGCGCCTGACGAGTTCGAGCCGCGAGCGCGACGAGTCGGATCGGCTCAAGCTCCAGCAGGTGCTTGACTATGCGGTGACCCGACGCTGCCGTTGGCAGGCCCTGCTTTCGGCCTTCGGCCACGGCGACGAGGCCGATCCGCTCACCTGCGGCCGTTGCGACAACTGCCTGCGGCAGAATCCCGCAGACTGATGGCTGATGGTGCAGCCCCAGATCCCTGCGACGCTGCAGGGATCCAGCCGGACAGGGCCATGCCGGGGGGTGAGGCTCCAGGGTGCCTGACGGAACCGGGTCGGGCCGATCCGGGTCAGTAACCGGAGAGGAGCAGGCGGCTCTCGAGCTCGAACTCGATGCGGCGGCTGTTGATGTCGAGCTGCTCGAGGATGTCGAGGACCTCATCCATCGGCAGGGCTCGGGCACGGGCCCAGAGGATGACGTCGAGGTTTTCCCAGCCGTTCTTGAGGTGCCAGAGGATCTCGTCGAAGATCAACGAGCCCCGGAAGGTCTGCTGGAGCAGGCCGAAGTCGTCGTGGTCGAGTTCGAGCCAGAAGACCCGGCCTTCGAGGTGCTCGATCCAGCGGGCGCGGAGGAAGCCGTTCCAGTGCGCCTTGACCCACGAGAGGATCGCGGACTCACCGAGGTCTCGGCCCGCCTTCTCGCTCTCGATCCACTTGTGCCTCAAGGCCTCGACGTGGCCCACCACATGAACGCTCTGGCGTTCGATGGGCCCGAGGCCGGGCACGCAGGGACAGGGAGCAGTCATGACCGACCTCCCCAACCGAGACACCCGCCGGAACCGAGCGGGTGCCCAGAAGCGTCCAGCCCGCGGGTCGGGCTCCACTGACCGGGCGATCGTCCAGGACGAGGGCACCGACCAGACTCGACAGCGTGTGGCATGAGGCTCTGCCACGGAAGACGACGTCGATCTGGATCCTTCCCTGGACGCTGTCGAGTGCGTCTACCGTAATCCGACGGCCCTGATCCTGCAAGGTCTGCGCCAGACGCCGCCGGTCGGGCCAAGGTGTGCCCCAGAGGCTTCCCCCCAGGGGATCGAGTTGCCCCCACACCCCCCGGCTCGCAGCCAAAGCGCGATCACCCATGCACCATACGTCCGGGGCCGCCGGCTGTGATGGAGAATTCTCCCCCGATCTGATCATCCCGGCAACCGGGCCTGGATTTCAGAGCGATTCGGGGTTCGGGAAGAACGCCAGTTCGCGGCCGTGGAGCACGGCAACGCCCAGAGGGGAACCGACCATGGGGCCGGGGGTGACGGTGAAGACGGCGCGCCAGCGGACCTGGCCGGACAGGTCGGTGCACAGGAGCTGGCTGTCCCGGCGCACCAGCCGCCAGACCTCACCCCGGGGCCCGGCGATGAATTCGGACGGGGAGGACTCGGCCTGGGCCTGGGCGGTGAGGTAGCCGGCGACGTCGAACGCCTGAGCCCGTCCGTCGGGGGCGGCAACCACGGCGTGGGCCCCCACCCGCTGCAGGCTCCACGCTTCCCAGGGCGTGGGCGACTCCCAGATCACCCGGCCGTCGGCGCGGTGACCCCGGAGCACCTGGGCCCGGCGGGCCAGGGTGATCCAGGTCAGGCCGGGCACCGCGGCCGTCGGGGGCGCCTCGCAGAGCAGCAGGGGCTCGGCCGGGCTCGTCTGATAGCGGCCGGCCGGCTCGCCGGTGGGGTCGAAGACGAGCAGCTCGCCGGCCTCGGTGCTCACGGCGGTGAACGCCCCGGGGCCGATGGCAAGATTCTCGACCGGGCTGCGGAGCTCATGCTTCCAGACCCAGCGGCCCGCCACCGTGGCCCGGCCCAGCCGGTCCCGCTCCTGGATCACGGCAAGCCCGTAGTCATCCGGCCGGACTTCCAGGTGCGTGAGCTGGTACAGGTTGAGGTCGACCCGGTGTGCCCCCTTGCGACGGGCGTCGTAGAGCAGCAGCGATCGGTCGGTCGCGGCCGCCAGCCAGCCCGGGGCCGACCGGACGATTCGACCGGCGCCGTTGAGCTCGGGGGTCTGGCCCAGCGCCTGGCCCTCGGCCGAGAAGAGCTGGAGCCGGTTGGTCCGGGTCAGGCAGGCGACCCGGGGCGGCTCGTCGAGCACGGCGGGCTCGGCGTTGGACGCTTCCTCATCTGAACGGGCGATCGGCACACTCCAGGCGGGCGACCGGATGCTGCCGCCCGAGGCGAACGCCGCGGCGGGCGGCTCGCCAGCGACCGCCGCCACGGCCCTCGGGCCTGCGCCCGGAGCGCCTGGACGGGCGGGCACAGCCGCCGGGGCCGGAGCGGAGACAGGATGCCCGGCACGGGCCTCGATGTCGAGCTTGGTGATCTCGCCGGTCGGCAGGCCGTAGATGAGGGCGCGGCCGAGCGGGTCGATGGCCAGGGCGTTGGCGGGCCGGGGCAGGGTCGTCCGCCAGCGGATGTTGCCGGCCTGGTTCAGCAGGAAGAGCTCGCCCTCCATCGTCGCCGCCGCGATCAGCCGGCCAGCGAAGTCGGGGACGGCGTGGGTCACCGTGCCACCCAGGTGATACGCCCCCTCGTTGTGCCCTTCCAGATCATAGCGCTGGAGGCCCAGGTTGTAGCAGCTGGCCAGGACCAGCGACCCGTCGCCGGTGCACTCGATGCGCCCGAGGTTCGAGAGCAGGCGTTGCTCCCAGATCGGCTCGAACCGCAGCGAGTCGGCCGAGCCGGCCGCCTCGAGGCCGACGGCCATCAGGTGCCCCAGGCTGGTGGCGGCCAGGAAGACGGGCAAGCCGGGCACGAACCGCATCAGGGTCAGGGGCTGGCGGGTCTCGAGCTTGCCGGCGACGCGGCCGTGGCGGGTGAAGAAGGTCGTCTCGGTCGAACGGCTGCCGACCGCCAGGAACCGGCCGTGCGGATCGACCTCGACGCCGTTCGACCCGCCGGGCGCCGGGCGGTCGGAGATGGGGCTCAGGTCGTGATCGAGCAGCAGCAGCCTCGGGCCGCCGAGCAGCAGGGCGATGAGGGTGCCGGTGTCGCTGATGCTGCAGGCGATCACGGGCGCGGGGGCGCGTTCGGAGTGAATGCGTGCGCCCTGGCCATCGATCAGGTGGATCGTCTGGCTCTCGTCCCAGGCGAGCAGGAGGTTGGCCTCGCGCGCCAGGCAGAAGCCCTTGAGGGGGGCGTCGGTGATCGTGGTCCAGGCGGGCGTCGGGCTCAGCTGCGCGCCGCGTCGGGTTCCGTCCGCCATCGGGCGAGGTGCCTCGGGCCCCGGGTGGCCGACGGCGGCCACCTGGCCGCTCGATCGGACCGCCGCTGCTGCGACCATTGTGCGGCCTGCCCGGCCGGCCGCCAAGACCACGGCCGGGGATCGCTCCTGGGAGCGTCCCCGGCCGGGTCCGGGAATCGGACGGTGCGGTTCGTCGGAAGTTCAGCGGGCCGTGATCTGCCGGCGGGCCTGGGCCATGGCCCGCTGGAGCACCGGGTCGGTCTCCGGCTTGCCCAGCCGCTCGGCGGCGTTCTCGGCCGGCTCGGGGGCCGGCAGGCCGGCGGCGTCGGCCGGCGGCTTGAGCGCGGTGCGCACCTGGATGTCCGGGTCGACCCCCTGCTCGCTGTAGGACCGGTTCAGCGGCGAGTAGAACTTGGCCGTGGTGAGCTTGAGGCCGGCCGGCGCGGTCCGGAGCTGGAAGATGCTCTGGACCGAACCCTTGCCGTAGCTCCGCTCGCCGAGCACCTGGGCCCGGTGGTTGTCCTTGAGCGCCCCGGCGAGGATCTCACTGGCGCTGGCACTGTCGTGGTCGATCAGGACGGCCACCGGCATCCGCCAGGCAGCTCCCGGGCGGGCCCGGTAGACCATGCTCTGGTTCACGGCCCGGCCCCGGGTCGAGACGATGACCCCGCTCTCGAGGAACTCGTCGGCGATCTCGACGGCCACGTCCAGCAGGCCGCCGGGGTTGCCGCGCAGGTCGAGAATCAGGTAACGCAGGCCCTGCTGCTGGAGGACCGCGATCGACGACCGCAGCTCATCGGTCGAGGTCTTCTGGAAGCCGTCGAGCCGCAGGTAGCCGATGCCCGCCGCCGGGTCGACGATCCGGGCGGCCGTGACGCTCTTGACCTCGACCTCACGCCGCGGCAACCGCACCGCGCGACTCGTCCCGCCGGCGTCGAGGATCACCAGGTCGACGGCCGTGCCCGCCGCACCCTGGAGCTTCGAGGCTGCCTCGTCGAGGCCGAGGCCGGCGATCGACTGGCCGCCGATCTTCGTGATCTTCTCGCCCACCTTGAGCCCCGCCTCGGCCGCGGGGCCGCCGGGGATCACCCCGACGAGCTTGAGCCCCTGGTCGTCGGTCTTGAGCTCGACGCCCAGGCCCACGAAGTTGCCGTCGATGACCGCGAACAGGTCGTCGAGGCGATCGGGGCTCAGGTACGCCGTGTAGTCATCGAGCGAGTCGCAGGCGCCATAGGCGAACTCCATGGCCACCGCGGCGGGGGTCAGGCCGACCGACTGGCCGGCCACCGCACAGCATTCGGCGATGAAGGCCCGGACCTCGATCCGGTCGCCCGCGGCCAGCTGCTCCCGGCGACCGGTGAGCCACTGCCGCAGGGCCTGCACCCGGCTGGGCTCGGCGCCCGGGAGGTTGGTCTTGAGGAAGGTGGCGTCGCGGAGGGCGACCTCCAGGTTGTCGAGCCCTCGGCGCAGCAGGGGCACGAACGAGATCGGCTCGACGTAGTGCGACTGGATCCGCTCGAGGATCTCGTCGTAGAGGTCGATCGCCTGATTCTGCGACAGCCGCAGCAACACGCTGCGGAAGCTGCGGTCCTGGTAGCGGCGGTTCAGCCGGTAGTGGGTCTCGCAGAGTCGGAGCCGGTGCCGCAGGTCGACGCGGGCCGGCCAGCGGTCCAGCGCCTTCTCATACACGTCCATCGCCGCCGACCACTTGAACTGGCGCTCCAGCTCGAGCGCCTGGGCCAGGGCGGTCTCGGCCTCGGCATCGGGCACCGCCGAGACGGAGCCCGTGCCCGAGGTGGTCGGAACTGGCGGCGAGGCCAGTCCGGGGGCGGGACGCACCAGCGCCGGTGCGACCGGCTTGACGTTGGGGGTCGACGGGGTGACGACTGGGCTCCCCGGGCCGGCCAGCGGGGCCGTCAACGGGGGACCGTCCGGAACCTGCGCCCGGGCCGTGACGGGCCAGGACGAGAGGCCGAGCATCCAGGCCGCGAGCACGGGGGCGTATCGAGCAGGGTGCGGTCGCTGGGGCATCGCGACGGGTCCTCCCACCTACCGAGCCTTGATGGCGGGGCGGAGGATCGAATCGCGACACCGCCCGGCGGTGCTCGTCCCGGCATGTGGCGTGAGCGGCGCCAGGTCCGGGAGCGGGGAGCAGCAACGGCCGCCACCCCGACCAGGCCCGGACCGGCTCATCGCCGTGGCGATGCCGACCCGAAGCGACGGAGATCCGTCCGCACTCCGCTCCCTGGGTGCAGCGTTCGATGAAGTCTGACAGGTCGCGGGGCGCGACGGACCCGAGTAACTCCCGGACCGGTGAAGGCACCCGCCTGGGAATGGTGTCGAGGGTCGGCCGACGGGCCCGGGCGTTCGTCACGCTTCGGCCCGCCAGAGGGATTATATCACGGCTCCGGGACAGGCAAGTCAACGCGGTCCGTGACGGTCCCCGGCGACCCGCGTGACCCCTACGACAGGCGGGGCCGACCTCGGTCTTGACCAGGGCGGTTCAAGAACGCGGATCGGATGCCGGCCGGATCCATTCACCGGCGCCGCTCGGCCAGGTGCTTGCCCACGTAGTTGTGCAGCCGCAGGTCGATGATCTCGGCCTCCAGCTCCTCGTAGGTCGGGTCCCGCAAGGTGGACTCGACCGCGTCGATTAGCAGGTTGGCAAATCGGCGGCGGGCCCGCAGCAGGAGCTTGCGCACCTGCTGCTCGTCCTTCGGTCCGCCGAGCCGGTCGGCCAGCACCCGCCCGATGACCCGTGCGCGCACCTTGTCGTGCTTGATCTTGTAATCGAGCAGCGAGTAGTACGGCTTGCCCCGCGACTCCTCGTAGGCTTTGAGCTCCAGCCAGCACCGGTTCAGGATCAACGTGCGCCAGAAGCGGGCGGCTTGCTCCTCGGCCGAGTCAACCCGCACCTCGGTGGAGGCGGCCGGGTCCAGCTCCTCGGGCAGCATCGCGATCGGTTCGATCGCCTTGCGGTTGTAGTGGTCAATCACCAGCCGGTAGAGGACCGTCTTGAGATACCGGCGAAACTTGCCACGCGTGCGGTCCAGGGTCCCGAACTTCCCCTCGGCGAGCCGGACGGCCAGCTCCTGGAACACGTTGCGAACGTCATCCTGATTGTGGAGCGCGGCGTAGAGATACCGCTGGATGGCGGGGCCGTACTGCTCCAGCAGCTGCGCCTGCTTGGCCCGGGCCTCGGGGTCGGAGGACGGTCGCTTGGCGATCTCGATGACCTCGGTCCATTCGCTCGGAATGTCACTGAGGCGATCCGGGGGCGGCGGCGGCGGCTGTGGCGGGGGCAGATCGGAGACGGAGCTCGAATCCATGGACGGATCCTCGCCGGAAATCCTGCGTCACGACGCCGTGAACAGGCGCCCCAGGCGACCGGAACCCGGCCACACCAATCGGGGCGACCAAGATGTTAACGATCGTACGCTCCGTCAATCAAGCCAAACTTCTGCCCTCCCTCGGAGCTGGAACGCCACGGGGCCAGGGCCGGGACCATTGATGGCTCCGGGACCCTGGCCCCGCCGATCGCATCGACCCGGAACCCGGGCTCAAGGGGAGCCGGCGGTGCCGGCGGCCGGATCGGGCCGGGGGCCGTCCGGCTCCTCGATCACGTGGAGCTCGCCGGCCTCGAGCGTCGGCAACTCGGAGACGCGCCCCGAGGGCCAGCGGATGACGACCTCCTCGACCGTCCCCGAGGCGCCCAGGCCGAAGGTCAGCGGCAGCTCGACCGACGACAGGTACCCCTTGGCCGGGAACAGCTGCCGACGCTGGACCTTGCCGTTGGACTTCAGCGACACCCGGGCGCCGATGGCCTCGCGGTTGGTCCCGGGCGTGCGGCCCACGAGCTTCAGCCGGACCCAGCGGTGGTTCGAGCCGCCGTCGTTGCGGTACAGCCGCGCCGGGCCGCCGTTGGCGGTCAGGACGACGTCCAGGTCGCCGTCACCGTCGATGTCGGCATAGGCGCTGCCGCGACCGACGATCGGGCGGAACAGGTCGGGGCCCGCCTTCGCCGGCCCCACCAGGGCGAAGAGGTTCGGCCCCCGGCGCCCGGTGTTCCAGAAGAGCTGCGGGGCCTGGGCGTAGCTCATCGACGCCTGCGTCTTCTCGATGTCCGACTCCAGGTGGCCGTTGACCGTGAGCAGGTCCTGGCGGCCGTCCAGGTCGTAGTCGAACCAGAACAGCCCGAACTTCAGCGGTGGCTGCGACGGGGCGCCCAGGCCGAAGAGGTTCGCCTGGTCGCTGAAGAGCAGCCGGGCGGGGTCCTCGCTCACGTACAGGGCGGTCATCTCGTTGGCGAAGTTGCCGATCGCCAGCGCCACCGTCTCGTCGTTCAGGAAGTGGGCCCAGTCGATGCCCATGGCGCCCCGGGTCGAGCCGTTGCTGTCGAACGCGACGCCGGAGACGGTGGCCACTTCCTCGAACTTGCCGCCCCCGAGGTTGTGGAACAGGAAGTTGGGGGTCGTGTCGTTGGCCACCGTCAGGTCGACCAGGCCGTCGCCGTCGATGTCCCAGGGCGCGACGCCGAGCGACTTGGCAACAGCGGCCTGGGCGTCGAAGGTGCGGACCTGCACGCCGGCCTCGGCGCTCACGTCGGTGAACTTGCCGGCATCGTTGCGGAGCAGCACGCAGTACGTGCCGCCGAACGCCTTGGGCGGGCCGTAGCCGCGGCCCACGCCCGCCAGCGGGAAGGCCTGGGCCCGGTCGAACTCGGCCGACCACTCGACGTAGCTGCAGACGAACAGGTCCAGGTCGCCGTCGTTCTCCAGGTCGAAGAATGCTGCGCTGGTGAGCCAGCCCTGGCTGGCGCCGGCGTTCGCCTCGGTCGTGACATCGGCGAACTTGCCGCCGTCGTTGCGCAGAAGGTGCCCGCCGCTCAGGCCGGTCAGGTAGACGTCGGAGTCGCCGTCGTTGTCGTAGTCGCCGGTGGCCACACCCATGCCGAACAGCTCGATGGCCAGTCCCGCCTCGGCGGTCACGTCGGTGAACTTGCCCTGGCCGTCGTTGCGGTAGAGGGCGGGCGTGGCGGCCCTGGCGGTGGCGTCGGTGGGTGCCGACCAGGGCTTCGAGTTGACCAGCAGCAGGTCGGCGTCGCCGTCGCCGTCGTAGTCCAGGAACGCGCAGCCGGAGCCCATGGTCTCGGGCAGCAGCTTGTCGCCGGCCATGGCGTTCTCGTGCACGAACGTCAGGCCGCTCGACTCGGTGATGTCGACGAACTTGACGTCGGGGATCGTCGCCGCCTCGGTCGTGCGGGGCGCGACCGGCGCCTCGGCCTTGGGGACCACCGGGGGCGTGGCGGTGTTCCCGCAGCCGGTCGCCAGGCACGCCAGCGCGACGATCGCCCCGGCGGCGGTGCCGAAGCAGTGAGGACGGGGCATCATCGGCGGGCCTCCCGGCGGGTGTGCGTCGGATCGGTGTCAACGGCAGGGACGGGGGCGACCGCCGCGGCATCGGCGGCGGGGGCCGGCGGGGCGACCTCGACGGCACGCGCCTCGGCCGGCTTCGGGTTCAGGCCGGGCGCCCCGTCGCGGTGCATCGGGTGGATGACGACCGCGTTGGCGTTCAGGTTGGCAGCCGGGTCGTTCTGGCGGGCGTTCTTCTGGGCCACGCCCTCGGCCGTCTCGTCCGGCTTGTAGAGGAAGTGCATGGTCTTGTGCGTCGCCGCCAGCGCCGCCGCCAGCGCCGCGCGGGTCGGCCCGTCGGTCTCGCTGGCACACGGACCGGCCAGCTTCGCCACGATCTGGTGCATCGGGGTCAGCCGCGAGCCGAACTCGGGCCGTGGGCTGGTCAGGAACCGATCGAGGGCACGGGCCAGGCTGCGGGCCGCCTCGGCCCGATCGGCGAGGGGGAGCTTCGCGTCGACCGAGCGATCGGCCAGCGCCACCAGGGCCTCGGCGGTCACCTCGGCCGGGTCGGCGGCCGTCGCGGCCGGCCGGACGGCGTCGTGGGTGCGAGCCAGCTCGCTGTACGCGATCCCCAGGCCGTAGTGCGCGTCGACGTTCTCGGAGTCGACGTCGAGCGTGCGGCGGAAGGTCGCGATCGTCTCGTCGAGCAGACCGCTGCGGGCGGCGCTGCCGGGCTCCTCCTGGAAATACCGGCCCCAGAGGGTCCGGCCCAGGGCGTTGATGATCTCGAAATCGCGGCTGAAGTCGAACTTCCGCTCGCCGATCCGGGTCTCCAGCACCGCCTTGTACTTGGCGATCGCGTCGTCCAGCTCGCCATTGCGCTCCGAGACCTGCGCGGCCAGCCAGTTGATCACCCAGGGGGCGGCGAACTTCTTCCGGGTCGCCTCCTCGAGCGCCTTGAGTGCGTCGGCGTTGCGGCCCTCCCGCAGATAGACGCGGGCGAGGTTCACCAGGCCGTCGGCCTTGTCGTAATCGGTCGCAACCTTGCGGAAGACCTCCTCGGCCTGCTTGAGTTCCCCCTTCTGGGCGCCCTTGACGTC
Organism: uncultured Isosphaeraceae bacterium; assembly: GCA_964624465.1. Classification (GTDB taxonomy): domain Bacteria; phylum Planctomycetota; class Planctomycetia; order Isosphaerales; family Isosphaeraceae; genus CAZUZD01. The sequence continues at coordinate 21,568 of CAZUZD010000003.1, read as the reverse complement.
GCCCTCGAGCAGCAGGCCGATGCCGTAATCGTTCCAGCGCTGCCACTCGTCCTTGATGGGCGACGGCTCGTTGCTCGCGGCAGCCCCCCCCTGCACCGGCAGGTTCACCCGGTCCGAGGCCATGAGCACCACCGGCAGCTCGGGGCGGGCGCCCTCCTTGCTGAAGATGTAGTCGAGGTACTTCTTGTCGAACTTGCGGTAGTTGAGCTTCGCCTCCAGCTCGATCGGGCCCTTCAGCCCCTCGGGCACGGTGAGCCCGAAGTGCACGATCTGCCCGGCGCCGGGCGGGATCTGCTTGTTGTAGAGCGGGACGAAGATGTCCTGCGGGTTGCGGCGATCGATGCGGTTGCCGTGGCGATCGAGCATGTACACGTTGATGAAGTGGGAGTACGGATCGACGGTCCCGTCCTCCCCGATGCCGCCCGAGCGTCCGATGATCCGGCCGTCGGACTTCGCGATCAGCTCGACCCAGATCTCGTTGGAGTCGACCGTCCCCTGCGTCAGCGGGTGGCCGACGCCGAGCGTCCGCACGACCGTCTCCACCAGGTACGACTTGCCTGGCTCCAGGGTCGGGACCTTCTCGGCCCCACCGACCCGGATCGTCCGAAGCTCGTCGTCGATCGAGCCGCCGTCGCGGACGGCGAACAGGTCGATGCGGGCCTTCTTGTCCTTGAGGTAGCCGGCGTGCTGGGCGGCGATATCGTCGCGGCCTCGCAGGGTCGCCAGGCCGGTGTTGGCGCCCAGGAACAGGTGGTTGTGGATCTTGAGGCCGCCCTTGCCGTCGAAGTCCTTGGCCCCGAAATCGTCGGAGGGGACCAGGTTCATGTGGCACTCGGTGCAGCTCGTCTTGGCCACCTCGGGGTAGTAGAACGAGCGGGCGCCGCCGCCGGCCACGCCGGACAGCAGGAACGTGTCCCAGTGGTTCTGGCCGCGGAGGAAGTCCTTGTAGTGGTTCAGGGCGTACGGCAGGCTCACCTTGTGGCAGGTGGAGCAGAATTCGGCCTTCTGGTGCACCTCGGGCTTGAGGAAGGTCTGCTTGTGCATCTCGGGCTTGGCCTTCACCAGCATGTTGTTCACCCACTGCAAGAACGGGCTCTCGCTGAAGGTGAACGGGTACTGCTGCGGCTCCTCGATCGTGTAGTCGGCGTTGCCACGGGTGCTGTTGACGTGTGTGATCGCGTGGCACGCCGTGCAGGTGATGCCCGCCTGGCTGCTGGCCGTGTTCACGTCGTCGTAGTTCGGGTCGTCGAAGGCGCCCGAGAAGAACGGCACCGGGTCGTGGCAGCCGGCGCACCAGCGGGCGGCGCGGGTGTCGCCGTCGCGTTCCAGCGACACCTTGCGGGTTTCGCGGACGCTGAAGGCGTACGCCTTGTTGTTGAACGAGCTGAAGTGGTGTGAGGAGTGGAACCAGCCCTCGTACGCATCCTTGTGGCACTTGATGCAGTACTCGTCGTTCATCAACGACTTCTCGGAGATCAGCTTGCCGCCGGCGAGCTTTGCCTCCGAGGGGAACGTGTAGCGGGGGTCGCTGGAGACCCGGCTGGAGCGGGGGTCGTGGGTGTGGAACACGGCCATGGCCGCGATGAACACGCCCACCACGCCGGCCCACATCCGCGCGTAGTGCCACTTGATCGGCGGACCGGCCAGGCGGTGCCGGAGGTAGAAGCCGATCGCCGCCACTGGCAGGAGCACGTGCAGCCAGTAGCCGACGTTCCGGACCCTGGTGTCGCGCACGACCAGGTTCAGGTCGGGCAGCCGGCCGCTACTCAGGGACCGCAACGGCAGCTCCAGCCGCAGCAGGACGAAGCCCGAGATCAGCACGATGGTGCTGACGGCCAGCAGGATCAGACCGTTGCGGATGGCCTTCTTGTTCGGGCGCTTCCACGAGGTCGCCAGGTGGGCCCAGCCGAACCCGACGAAGGGGACGACCACGAGCACGCCGAGGGCGACGTGGAAGTAGAGCATGTAGAGGGAAAAATACGTCTCCTGGAGCGTGCCCTGGAGCCAGCCCGCCAGGCGGACGCTGGCCAGGTAGACGCCATTGGCCAGCAGCAGGGCGAACCCGATCAGGATCGTCCAGAGCAAGGGGCGGAGCCGGGCCCCGATGGCCGGCGTGTACGCCCGCCCGCGCCGGTCGCGCATCGGCGCGGGGCGCGGCGGAGTCGGAGACGGTGGCGTGGGATCGGTCGAGGACATGAAGCCTCCCGCCCCGGAGCGATCGTCCGGGGCCGCGGTACAGCCCGACTCCAAACCCGATCGAAGGGCTTGCGATCCGGGCTCGAACCAGGATGAGGAATGGACGGATGAGGAACCGAGAGTGCGGCGAAGACGGACGTAACAGGCGATCGCCTCGCCCGGTAAGGAGCACGGATCGCCCTGGGACGCTGGAGTGATCGTGCCGGGTCAGTGCCCAGTTCCCGGCCGCGTTTAGCGCGCCGCGGGCGCGAGGGAGCGGAGGGTGGCGTCCAGAGCCTGGGCGAGCTGGTCGCGGCCGGACTCGGGGCAGTGCCAGTACATCCAGGTCGTGCTGTCGGCCCGGGGCCATCCCAGGGCGATCCGGCGGGTGGGCACGAGGGTCCGGCCAGGCGGGGCGACCAGTCGTCCGGCGTCCGTTCCCAGGGCCACCCAGGTGTCACCGGTGCCGGGTCCCGTGACCTCGACCCTGGCGACCTCGGGGCCCTCGGGGCCGCCCAGCCGCTCGACCGACTCGCTGGCGACCGTGACACCCGGCAGATTCCGGTAGCGACCCGCCAGCTCGATGGCCAGCGCCTCGGGCCGGGGGGCGGGGATCCAGAGGTCCCGGAAGATGACCAGGCTGGCCCCCTCGGGACCGCGCCAGGCCGCCAGGGGCTCACCAGGCACCACGAACGCGGAGGGGTCGGCTGCGGTCCAGCCGGCCGGCAGCGTCAGCGTCCCGAGTCCGGCCGCCGTGAGCGGCGGCGGACCCGAGCAGCCGGGCGCACCCAGCAACAGGCCGAAGAGCGCAAGTCCCCATCCGACGGCCGAACCACGGCTCGACACGCAGCATCCCCCTACCGGGTCTGGAACCCGAACCGGACGGACCGATCGGCCGGAAGGCCTCGGTCACGGCATTCTGATCGCACGCACGCGGGAGTCGAATCCAGGCCGCGCAATGACTGCGGCGGACCGGCGGACCCTCAGTCGCGTGGCGGTCGTTCGGGGGTGGCCGGCGAGGAATCCGGCAGTCGGATGCGGGTCGACTCGGGACTCCACCGCGACGCCCCCCGTTGCGGGAGGTTCCGCGGACTGACCAGGACGGCCGGAGCCGGCGCCAGGGCGGTCCGCGTCGGAGTGGTGGGCGACTCGCCCTCACAGGGATGCGGGGCAATCTGGCCGGAAGGCCCGGCGTCAAAACCCGTTTCCTGGCCGGGATTTTCGGTCAGGTCAATGGCCCCGGTCAGGCCCAGCGTCGGGCGTTCGTCGACGTGGCAGCCGGCCGCCCGGGCGCGGGACGCACCGAGCACGAGCACCGCCAGTCCGAGCAGGACGGGCAGCGTCGGTCGGACCCAGCGGATCGGGGCCGGACGGGCCACGCGGGAAGACTCCGGGCCCCGGTCGACGGCGGGGCCGACCGGGAGGCAGCACGAGGGGATGCTTTCAATATCGAAGTCCACCCCGCCAATGTCAAGGATCGCCGTGGCGTTCGACTCCGGTCCGGGGCCCCCCGCGAACTGGGATCGTCCGCCGCTGGGATCGGTCGTGACCCTCTGCTACAATTTTGGCGACGAGGGTCGATTCCCCGCGTCCGGGTGTGCCGATCAGGCAGCCCGGGGCGGCTGGACGACGTCCTGACCTCGATCGAATCATCCCGCTCAGACCCGCAACCGCCCGCGCCGCCACCGGACCGACCCGACGGCCCGCCGGGGGAGGATCAGCGTTGTTCGCCGGCCCGATTATTGCGCGTGAGGTGCTCACCGCCCCTCGTCCGGTCCGTTTCTACATCCTGCGTGCCGCGTTCGCGACCGGGATGTTCATCCTGATGTGGACCGCCTGGCAGTCGCTCGTCGGCTGGCGCGAGGTCCAGCAGGTGGGCGTCCTGGCCCGGTTCGGGAGCGTGCTGTACCTGCTGTTCTCGCTGCTTCAGCTCACCTTCCTGCTGTTCTTCGCGCCCCTGAGCGCCGCCACGGCGGTCTCGCACGAGAAGGACCGCCGGACGTTCCTGCTCCTGCTGATGACCGACCTGAGCGACCTGGAGATCGTGCTCGGCAAGCTGGCCGCCAGCTTCGTCATGATCCTGACGGTGCTGGTCGCCGGACTGCCGGTGCTCTGCCTGTGTGCGTTGCTGGGCGGCATCTCGATGTGGCAGGTGGCGAATCTGTACGCCGTCACCATCGCCTCGGGGCTGGCGGGCGGGGCCATCGGCCTGCTGATCGCCCTGTGGCGGGACCGGACGTTCCAGTCGGTCTCCTTGACGATCCTGTTCGTCGTGCTCTCGATCGTGGCTGTCGAGGCGGTCGCGACCCTGTTCCCGGATCTGCGGCTCATGGGGGTCTCGCTGGTCGAGGCGCTCAATCCGTACCGGGCGACGCTCGCGGTGCTGTATCCCCGAACCGAGCAGGTCGATTCGATCCGCACCTCGAGCCTGGTGTACATCGGCCTGCGGCTCTCGCTGGCCACCGCGCTGATTGCGTTCGGCACCTACATGCTCCGGCGCTGGAACCCCGGCCGGAGCGAGCCGCGCGAGCAGCGGGAGGAGGGCCTGGAGGAGGTCGTCGAGGAGATCCGCGAGGTCGAGCAGGTTTCCGGCCGCGAGATCCTCGCCATGGCCCGCGGCTCGCGACCGGCGACGGCCGGTGAGACGGCCGGCGAATGGTCGGCGGCGAACTCCGGTGGCCGCACGGCGACGCTGGAGCCACCCGCCATCGGCGACGGTGGCGGCGACGAAGCCGGCGCCACGGGGGCGCTCAACGTGCCGAGGCGCACGCACCGGCGGGTCGCTCCGACCGCCCGGCCCTACCGGCGTCCCTGGGACAACGCGGTGCTCTGGCGGGAACTCAAGACCCGGGCCTACGGCACCCGGCCGCTGTTCGTGAAAGGCCTCTACGCCCTGATCTTCGCCATCGGCGTGGCCGCCTTCCACGGCCTCTCGGCCGGCGTCGCCTCGCCGCTGGCCACCAACCTGGCCATGATCCCGATCGCCCTGGCCATCCTCTCGCTCCTGCTCGTCAACGCCCAGGGCGTCACCTCGCTCACGAGCGAGCGCGACAGCGGCGCCCTGGACCTGCTGCTGGTCACCGAGCTCAGCCCCAAGCAGTTCATCTACGGCAAGCTCTACGGCGCCCTCTACAACTGCAAGGAGATGATCGCACTGCCGATCCTCTGGGCCGTCTACCTCCGATTCCGGGGGTACATGGACACCGAGAGCACGATCTTCGCCATCATCGATTTCCTGCTGATGTGCCACTTCGCCGCCATGCTCGGCCTGCACGCCGCCATCACCTACACGAACAGCCGGGTGGCGGTGGCGCACAGCCTGGGCACGATCTTCTTCCTGATGGTCGGCATCGGCATCTGCGCCTTCTTGATCATCCTCAGCGACCGCGAGTTCGGCCGGCAATTGCTGAGCTTCATGATCTTCATCGGCGCCGGCAGCGTGGCCCTGTTCGGGTCGCTGGGATCGCGGAACCCGTCGCAGGCGATCGCCCTGGTCGCGATCCTGACGCCGTTCTGGTCGTTCTACTGCATCATCAGCCTGATCAACGGCGACTTCCTGGCGGCGTTCCTGTGCAGCATGGGGGTGTACGGCTTCTTCCTGCTCGCCATGCTCGTGCCCTCCGTCGGCGACTTCGACATCGCCCTGGGCCGAACGAACGCCATCCAGGGCTGATTCCGGATCCGAGTTCGCTGGTCGGAACCACTCCACAACGGCCGACCTCGCCCCGCCGGCGTGGTCGGCCGATGGTGTTTTCGCACGATGTGGAAACCGGCACGTTGTTGAATGCGAGCAACCGTGGACCCTAGAATCGGGGCCCTGCCTGCCCACCCGCCCCACCGCGTCCCCGGCGAGACGACCTGATGATGCTGCTCGCACGCATCGCGACCGCCACGCTGCTGCTGCCCCTGGCGCTGCTGACCGTGCCCCGTGATGACGGCGACGACCTCGCGAAGCAGCTGCCACGCATTCCTGCCACCGAGCCCGCCCGGGCCCTCGCCACGTTCCGGCTCCACGCCGGCTTTCGCCTGATCCCCTCGGCGACCGAGCCGCTGGTGACCGACCCCGTCTCCGCCGCCTTCGATGCCGACGGCCGGCTCTACGTGGTGGAGATGCGGGGCTATCCGTATCCCGAGAACGTCCCGACCGGCCGGGTGCGGCGGCTCGAAGATCGCGACGACGACGGGGTCTTCGACCACGGCACCACCTTCCTCGACGGCCTGAGCTGGCCGACGAGCGTGCTGCCCCACGACGGCGGCGTGCTGGTCGTCGTGCCGCCCGAGATCCTCTTCGCCCGCGACGACGACGGCGACGGCGTGGCCGACACCCGCAAGGTCCTGTTCACCGGCTTCGGCACCAGCAACGTCCAGGCGCTGGTCAACGGCCTGGCCTGGGGCTCCGACGGCTGGGTCTACGGCGCCTCGGGCGGCAACGGTGGCGACATCACCGCACCCGGCCGCCCGGAGCTGAAGCCGGTCTCGGTGCGGGGCCGCGACTTCCGGTTCCGGCCCGACGGCTCGGCCTTCGAGGCGATCTCCGGCGGCGGGCAGTTCGGCCACACCTTCGACGACTGGGGCCACCGGTTCGTCTCCAGCAACAGCAACCACATCCGCCAGATCGTGATGGAATCGCGGTACCTGGAGCGGAACCCGTCCCTGGCCGCGCCGGCGCCCATCGTCGACATCGCCGTCGAGGGTGGAGCCGGCCCCGTCTTCCGGATCAGCGAGGCCGAGCCCTGGCGGCTGGTCCGCACCCGCCAGCGGGCCGCCGACCCCGAGTTCGTCAAGCGGGCCCCGCCCAGCGAGCTGGTCGCCACCGGGTTCTTCACCTCGGCCACCGGCGTCACAATCTACCGGGGCACCGCCTACCCGCCCGAGTATTGCGGCAACGCCTTCATCGGCGACGTGGGCGGCAACCTGGTTCACCGCAAACGTCTGACGACCGACGGGGCTATCTATCGCGCCGAGCGGGCGGATGCGGGGGTCGAGTTCCTGGCCTCGACCGACAACTGGTTCCGGCCAGTGAACTTCCTGAACACCCCCGACGGCACGCTGCTGATCCTGGATATGTACCGCGAGACGATCGAGCACCCGTGGTCGATCCCCGAGCCGATCAAGCAGCACCTCGACCTGACCAGCGGCCACGATCGCGGCCGACTCTTTCACCTCGTGCCCGACGGCTTCCAGCACCGCCCCGGCCCCCGGCTCGCCCACGCGTCCACCGCCGACCTGGTGGCGCGACTCGATGACCCCGACGCCTGGCCCCGCGAGACCGCGCAGCGGCTCCTGATCGAGCGTCGCGACCCGGCCTCCGTGCCCGCGATCCGCGCGCTGAGCCGCTCGGCCCGCACCCCTCAAGGCCGCCTGCTGGCGCTGGCGACGCTCGATGCCCTCGGCGTCGTCACGGCCGACGACCTGACCCCCGCGCTGGCGGATGCCGAGCCCCGGGTGCGCGAGCGGGCCGCGCGCCTCTACGAACCGATCGCCGCCGCCGACTCCGTCCGGGTGGGCCCCCTGGCCCGACTCGCCGACGACCCCGACGCCATGGTCCGGTTCCAGGCGGCCCTCTCCCTCGGATCCGTCGCCGGCGAGGAGGCCCTGGCGGCGCTCGCCGCAATCGCGGCCCGCGACGGGGCGGACCGCTGGACCCGGACCGCGATCTTCACGGGCCTTGCCGGCCGGGTGGACCGGTTCGCGACGGCCCTCGCCCGCCGCGGCGTCATCGCCACAGCCGCGGGTCCGGGCTGGCTCGGCGAGCTCGCCGAGCTGCTGGGCGCCGAGAATCGAGCCGAAGCGACCGCGCGGTTCCTGCACGAGTTCGTCGCGGCCGACACCGACCCCGGCGTGGTGCGCTCGATCCTGCTGGGTCTGGGCCGTGGGACGCGTCGATCGGGGGGATCGCTGGCAAAGCTGCTCGACAGTCCGGCCGGGTCGACCCTGGCGCCCCAGTTCGCGAGGGCCGCCGAGGTGGCGGCCGCCGACGGTGCCGAGTCACCCCGCGTCGAGGCGATCGCGCTGGTCGGGCTGGGTTCGTCGGATCGGGCGCTGGCGCTCTTGCCCCCGCTGCTGGAGGCCCGCCAGCCGGCGGGCGTGCAGCTGGCGGCGCTGCGAGCGCTGGCCGAGCAGCCGGGACCGGCGGTCGGTCCGCTGATCGTGCAGGCCTGGAAGTCCCTCACCCCCGCGCTGCGGCGCGAGGCGGCCGAGGCGCTGCTCGCGCGGCCCGATCGGGTGGGCGCCCTGCTTGACGGCGTGGCCAGCGGCGGGGTCGGTCGCGCCGATCTCGACCCCGCCCGGCTTCAGGCCCTGCGCCAGCACGCCGACGCCGCGATCCGCGAGCGGGCCCAGGCGCTGCTGGGTCCCGAGGCGTCCGGCAACCGTGCGGCCGTCGTCGCGGCTTACCGGCCTGCCCTCGACCTGGCCGGCCGCACCGAAGCGGGCAAGGCCGTCTTCCAGGCCCAGTGCGCCACCTGCCATCGCGCCGACGGCCTCGGCCACGACGTGGGCCCCGACCTGGCCACCGTCTCGGGCCGCTCGGCCGAGGACCTGCTCGGGCACATCCTCGACCCGAACCGCGAGGTGGCCCCGACGTTCCAGAACTACTCGGTGGCCACCGACGACGGCCGCGTGCTCACGGGCGTGATCACCGCCGAGTCAGCCACCACCCTCACCCTCCGACGCGCCGAAGGGGTGCAGGACGTCATCCCCCGCACCCGCATCGAGGGCATCGCCGCCAGCGGCCAGTCACTCATGCCCGAAGGTCTGGAGCGGGAGATCCCCGCCCAGGCGATGGCCGACCTGCTCGCCTACATTCGCTCCATCCGACCGGCGGCCCCGGCCGCAGCCGGATCAGGCCGCTAGCCGCCCCGAGCCGCGGGGGCTCCCGCCCGCCCTGGCGGATTCTGGACCGGGATTTGCACAGCATCGGAGCAGCGGTGCGCGGGTCCGCCTGCGCCCCAGGCTCGAGCGGCCGGCGTCCGAGCGTTCACTCCCGCCCCGCAAACCCGGGCCCGCCCCGGTACAACGGTTCGTCGGCGCTCCCCCGCCGCGGTCCGGACGGTGACGGAGCACCCCCGCGAGACCCCTGGCCATGGCGCACCCGCAACCGGTCGAGCCACCGCGCTCGACCCCGGAACTGACCCTGGTCTCCCCTCCGTCGCCACTCCCGCGACCCCCATCGCCGGGCCGGGACAGGCTGACCACGATCGACCCGATCACCCGCGACCGGCCCACCCGCCTGCTCGTGGTGGATGACCACTTCTCGAATGTCGAGGCCCTCACCCGGACCCTCGGGCGACTGGGTTACGAGGTTCGCGGGGCCGATGGTGGAGGCGCGGCCCTCGCCGCGATCGCCGACGAGCCGCCCGACCTCGTCCTCCTCGACGTGATGATGCCGGCCCCGAGCGGCCTGGAGGTGCTCCGTCGGCTCCGCGACTCCGAGGCCACCGCCGACCTGCCCGTGATCCTCGTCTCGGGCCGCGGCGAGACCGAGGACATCGTCGAGGGCCTGGCGCTGGGGGCCAGCGACTACATCACCAAGCCGATCAACCTGCCGGTGCTGCTGGCCCGGCTGGCCGGTCAGCGCGAATTGAAGTGGGCCCGCGACGACCTCAAGCAGACGGCCCAGCGGCTCCAGACCGAGCTGGACAAGCACGCCGAGGAGCTGCGGGTTGCGGCCGAGGTGCAGCAGATGCTCCTGCCCCAGGAACCGCCGATCACCCCGGGGCTGGCGACGGCCTGGTGCTACGAGCCAGCGACCGAGGTGGGCGGCGATCTCTTCGATATCATCCCCATGAGCGAGGGCCGCACCCTCCTGTTCCTGGCCGACGCCATGGGCCACGGCGTCCAGGCCGCGCTGGTCGCCTCGACCCTCAAGGGGAACCTGACGGCACACCTGGCCGGGGCTCCCAACCTGGCCGGCCTGATGCTCCGGCTCGACGTGGCCGTCTCGCGGCTCTTCGCCGATCGGTTCGTCACCGCGGCCGCCTGCCTGGTCGATCCGGGGGCCGGCCGGCTCCACTACACGCTGGCCGGCCACCCGCCGATCCTGCTGGAACGTGGCGGCGTGGTCATGCCCCTGCACGCCGGCGGCACCCCACTCGGCACCCGCTCCGGCTCCGAGTTTGCGGCGGTGGAGGTGGCACTCGAGCCCGGTGACCGCATCCTGCTCTACTCCGATGGCCTGACCGAGGCCCACGACCCCGACGCCCGCCTCTTCGGGAGCGAGCGGGTGGCCGCCGAACTGGCCCGGACTGGCGATGCCTCGGCCGCGGCGGTCGTGGCTCGCCTGCGCTTGGCCCTCGATGGCTTTCGCGGCGAGCAGCCGCTGGCCGACGACCTGACGATCCTGGCGGCGCAGGTGGGCGCGTCCCTGCCCGGCCCCGGTCAGTGACTCAGCGGCGGCGTCCGCAGCACCATCCCTGCCTGAAGCGGCTGAACGTCGGAATCGAGAGCATCGCGGTTCACCTGCCAGAGCGAGTGGGTGGCCCGGGTCGACCCGTAAACCCGTTCGGCGACGTCCGCGAGGGTCTCTCCCTCGTGGACGGCCGTCAGCGGCGTGGTGGGCACGCGTGAGATCGGCGGGCTCTCTGCCGCCGGACCGATCGTGGGCGACGCGGAAGCCTCTGGTGTCGGAGTGGCCCCACGGACCCCGACCAGGCTCGGGACCACGACCGGTTCTGCCGCAACTGTCCCGGATCCGGCCGGGGGGGCCAGCGACGGCGGGGCCGGCTCGGCGACGGCGGCGACCGGATCATGACCACCCGGCCAGGCAACGCCGAACGTGGGCTGCGGCGGGGTCGGCTCCGGCGGTGCACTGGCGGCAGCAGCCGGCACGAGCGCGCCCGCGGCCGCGGCCGCGACGGCGGCAGACTCCGATGCGAGGACCGGCGCAGGCTCCGGGGTCGGCCGGGGGGGCTCGACTCGGGCCGGGGGCGCCGCCGGCGACGGAGTGGTGGAGGTCGCGGCCACCGGGACTGCCGGCGCAGGGGACGTCGGGGCTGGGGCCGTCGCGGACGGCGTCGGATCGGACGCGTTGGAGGCCGCGGCCGCAACCGCCTCGGCCGACCGGTCCGGGGGCTCCTTGCGGTAGAGCACCAGGGCCGCGACGAGGAGGATCAGCAGGCTGAGGGCAAAGGTGGCCCCGGGACGCTCAATCATGGTGGGCTGCCTGGCGCATCGTCCGGTCGGTGGTGTCGATCGAGGGTGTCGTATCTCCGGAATCGGCGGCGTGGTGGCGGAACTTGAGAGATTCCGGGCCGGACCGAGATTTCGCGGCCGGAGCCGCGTCCCCGGTTCCGAGGCCCCGGGCGCCGGATCTTGGGCCAAATCGAGGGATCGACCGAACCGTGGGCTGCCGGCTGCGTAGAATTGCGGTAGACGCCCGGGGGCGAATTGCTAGGCTGCCGGGCGCCCTGCGGGCTGGATCGACCCTCTCCGGACGCCTTGAGCGTGGCCTGGACCCGGGTTATGCTGACCTGGTCCCCCCGACGCGGCCCGGATCCGAGCGTCACACTTTTCGACACGGAAGCACACTATGCGTCGAATCGCGTTCCGACGACCCTCGCGCCGGCTCGCCGCCGGCGGGGTCCTGGCGGTGACCGCGGCCTTCCTCGGCGCCCAGGCGCCGGCCATCAAGCCCTCGCCGGTCGACGAGGCGACGGCCAAGATCGTGGCCATGCTGCTGGAGCGCGGCCACCTCTCGAAGCCCAAGATTGACGACGCCATCTCGAAGCGCTGGTTGAAGAACTACCTCGAGATGCTCGACCCGCTGAAGTACTACTTCGTGAAGGCCGACGTCGACGAGTTCCGCAAGTACGACGACCGGCTCGACGACCTGGTCAACAAGGGCGATCTGTCGTTCGCCAAGCTCGTCTTCGACCGCTTCCTCGCCCGCTCCAACGAGCGGATGGACGATGCGCTGGCGATCCTCAAGGAGAAGCCGGACTTCGCCATCGACGAGTCGATGGTCGACGACCCGAAGCGTCTGGAGTGGCCGGCTGACGCCACCGAGGCCAAGGATCGTCTCCGCAAGCTGATCAAGCTCGAGCTGCTCCAGAAGCGGATCGACAAGGACGACGAGGCCAAGGCCGTCGAGCAGCTGGCCGTCCGGTACAAGGACCGGAACCGCTACTACCATCAGTTCGACACCTCCGAGCTGCTGGAAGTCTACCTCTCGGCCATGACCACGGCGATCGACCCGCACTCCAGCTACATGAACGCCAAGTCGCTGGAGGACATGATCGGCCAGGGCCTGCACCTGTCCCTCGAGGGCATCGGTGCGTCGCTGATGGTCGAGGACGGCTACCCGGTCGTGAAGGAGGTCGTCCCCGGCGGCGCCGCCGACAAGGACGGCCGGCTCCAGAACGAGGACAAGCTCGTCGGCCTCCAGAAGGACGACGGCACCCGGGTGGACTTCGTCGAGAAGAAGCTCAACGACGTGGTCCGGCAGATTCGCGGCCCCAAGGGCACGCACGTCAAGCTGATCGTGATGCCGGCCGGCACCAAGGAAGAGAAGGTCTACGACCTGACCCGCGAGAAGATCGAGCTGGTGGGCGACCACGCCAAGAGCCAGATCATCGAGGCCAAGAGCGACGCTCGCGAAACCCCGGTCAAGGTCGGCGTCATCAACCTGCCGGCGTTCTACGGCGACACGATGGCCGTCATGAACGGCGACCCGGACGCCGTCAGCGCCACCCGTGACGTCCGCAAGGCGCTCGAGGAGTTCAAGAAGGACGGCGTCGAGGTCGTGGTCATCGACCTGCGTGGCAACGGCGGTGGCCTGCTCCAGGAGGCGATCACCCTCTCGGGGCTGTTCATCGACAAGGGCCCGGTCGTGCAGGTGCGTGAGGCCAGCGGCCGCAAGCACCTCGACGACGACGACGATGGCACCGCCTGGGATGGCCCGATGGCGGTCCTGATCGACAAGTCGAGCGCCAGCGCCAGCGAGATCTTCGCCGGCGTGATCAAGGACTACGCCCGCGGCCTGATCATCGGCGACAGCTCGACCTTCGGGAAGGGCACCGTCCAGAGCATCGTGCCGCTCAACGAGCAGTTCGGCCGCAACGCCAAGCTGCCCAACCTGGGCGCCCTGAAGCTCACGATCCAGCAGTTCTACCGCCCCAACGGCGAGAGCACGCAGATCCAGGGCGTGAAGCCCGACATCCACATCCCCTCGGCCCGCGACCACGCCGATTTCGGCGAGGGCCGCAGCGACTCGGCCCTGGAGTTCGACAAGGTCCCGGCCCTGTCGCACGACATGTACAACCGGGTCCCGTCCGACCTGATCGCCAAGCTCCAGGAGCGGTCGGAGGCCCGTCGCACGGCCGATGCCAAGTTCCAGGAAGATGACCGGATCATCAAGAAGCTGATCGCCCGCAAGGAGCGCCACGAGATCACGCTGAACGAGGAGAAGTTCCGCGAGGAGGTCCGCTCCGATCAGGCCGACAAGCCGAAGCCGGAGAAGAAGAAGGGCGGGCGTCACGCCAAGACCGAGGCGTGGGAGGCCGACTCCCACCACAACCAGGAAATCGCACGGATCATCGCCGACTACATCGCCCTCGGGAACCGCATCCTGGTCGCCAACCCGACCAAGGTCGTCAACCCGGGCGAGGACCTGCCGGCCCAGGTTCCCTGACCCCGGGCGGGCCGGAACCGATTTGACTCGCGTGCAAACCCGAACGGGCGGGGCCTCATGGCCCCGCCCGTTCGCTTGCGCGGTCCAGGAAACTTGCCGGTGGCCGCGAACCAGCCGGGCTGGAAAACGCCCACACTCCTGACGTCCGCCCGGGCGGGTTTCTCAGCCTCGGGTCGGTCGCAGGCCGGCCTCCAGGGCATCGAGGCGGGCTTCGAGCCGCTCGATCGCGGCGGCGTCCAGGTCCTGCTCGCCGAACCGGACCCGATAGAACGCCTCGACCACCTCGCCGGGGATCGTCTCCAGCCGCTCGCCGTCCGGGGCTCGTTCGACCGCGGCGAGCCCCTCACCGGTTGCCACCGACGGGCGGTTCCCAAGGAAGGTGGCGGCGCGACGGGCGAACTCGCGAGGCGTCTCGGACGCGGGCCGCTCCAGGCCGGTCTCCGCCAGCAGCCGCAGGAGGCGATGGTAGAAGACCACGCCCACGCCCTGGGCGTTGTCACGGGATACGGCCCCGCCAAACCGGCGATAGAGCCGCCCGAAGAGCCACTGCCCAGCCCGGAACAGGCCGACCAGCAGGAGCATCGTGCCGCATGAGACGACGAACCCGCGCACGCTGAAGAACTCGCGGGCGCTGTCGAAGTGCAGCAGGCCGGAGAGCCAGGCCCGGACCTGTTCGCGGAGCATCCCGAAGCCCTCGGAGACCGACGCGGCGAACCGGCGGGCCGGGCCGTAGATCAGGTACTGCTGCCGCTCCTGGTCGAAGCCCACGACGTAGAAGATCCAGATGTAGCGCAACGCATCGCTCAGGCCCCGGAAGCGGCGCTGGAGCCCCCCGACCTGGGCCACCACCTGCTCGCGCTGGAGGCCCGGCGTCGGGTCGAGGACGAGCCAGGCGGGCCGACCGCCGGCGTCGCGACCGACCAGCGCCTCGACCCAGCTATGGGCGTGCTTCTGCCGCACGGTGGTCATCCCCAGCAGCTCGTTCCAGTCGCCCCCCTTGAAGCCGTTGACGACCCGGGCGGGGATCTGCTGCGAGCGCAGCAGGAGCGTGAGTGCACTCGCGAAGTACTCGCAGTGACCCTCCTTGCGGTTGACCAGGAAGTCGAGGACCGGATCGACCTCGTCGTCCACGCGGGCCATCGTCAGGGTGTAAGCGAACACGCCTGAGTCGCGGAACCAGCTTTCGAGGCGACGGGCACGCACCTGGGGCGCCGCCTCGACCTCCTGCGCCAGCACCTGGCTCGCGATCGGGGCGAGCTGCTCGGAGAGCGCGCGGGGCAGGCTCGTCAGCTCGGCCCGCAGCCGGAGGTCGGGGAACCGCTCCGCGGGCTGCGGGAAACCCTCGGGGCCGAACTGGACGGTGTACTCGTACGGCCCGCTGGCGGTGGTCGTCGGCTCCTCGTAATCGTGGTCAATGCGCAGGCCGGCGCGGTAGATGGTCCCGTCCTGGACATCGAGCCCGATCTCATCCCCGCGCCGGCTGGCCGCCTCGTAGATGGGCCGGGGGGCGAAGAGGACCTCGTTCTCGGAGGCTTCGAGGCGGATCTTCTGGGTCGTGACCACGGTGCCGGCCGGCGGCGCCAGGCGGCCCGGACGCAGGCCGACGTAGTCGCCGGAGAGCCGCCGCCAGCGGCCAGCCTCGTAATCGCCCAGGGTCACGCCCCGCCAGCGCATGTCCTCCGGCGGCCGGATCCGGCGCCCCTCGGCATCGAGGGTCTCGACCGAGAGGACCGCAGCGTCGTTCTCCAGGATCTCGCCCATCCGGCCGAGCTGCACCTCGGGGCTGAATCCGGTCAGGTGCTTGGTGCCTGCCGGGTTCGGACCGCGCGCCGATCGCGAGTTCCAGCGCGGCATGGCCAGGAAGATCAGTCCCCCCAGCGCCAGCGTGGTGGCGGCGACCAGCACGTTCGTCAGGAGGAAACCCGCGTTGAACAGGCCGGGATACGGGTGTCGCCGATCGGCCGCCGGGGTGATCGTGACCAGGGCCGGCGCGATGGCCCGGCGCGTCTCGCGCTGGAGGTGGAACAGTCCCATCGTCCAGAGCGACGTGACCGCCCAGGCCAGCAGCAGGCCGCCGACACGTTCGCTCTGGCTCAGGTACACGCCGATGACGACCTGGACCAGCCCGAGCAAGAACAGGAACCAGTCGTCCTCGACCGTCTTGGGCAGGAAGACCTTGATCAGCTGGAGATAGACCAGCCAGTGCCCGAGCGCCAGCGCGAGAATCTCCGGGCTGGACCAGTACTCCATCATGGCGATGACGAACGATGCCAGGCCGAGCAGGTTCGCCAGATCGCGGCTCAGCCCGCGGCGGGGGTCGAGGTCGACGGAGACGAACGCGAGGGCACATGCCACACCCACCAGCAGCGGATACATCAGCGCGAAGCGGTTGTACTGGTTGGCGTCCACGCTCAGGATCAGCGTGGCGAGCACCAGCATCAGGTACAGGCTGAATCGGTAGAGCCGTTCGAGCCTCATGACGGTTCGGCTCCCGTGGGTTCGAGCCGAAGGTGGCCCTGGTCGTCGATGCTCGAGAATTCGGGGGCGGTCGGGGCGGAGCCGGGGGCGATGGGCGTGCCGTCGGTGCCAGGGCCGCGGCCGTCGAGGCGGTGCCGCTCGGCGACGATCCCGGCCGAGGCCCCGTCTTCCTCGAAGAGGCCGGTCAGATCGCCGCGAGAGACGTCGAGCACGATCAGCCGGCCCGCCAGACCGCGGTGGCTGGCCTCGGCCAGGCGCGGCGAGCGGGCGATCTCCTCGGCGAGGTTCACCGGTCGAGTGGCGATGATCACGATCAGCGCCTCCCGCACCAGCGCCGGCGGCAGCAGGTCGAGGAGTGTCGCCAGCCGGCCCTCCGGCGTGCCGCGCATCAGGGCCAGCGACTCGAGCATCTCGTGCACCAGCTTCACCGACGCGGGCCCGTTGCGAAGC
Organism: uncultured Isosphaeraceae bacterium; assembly: GCA_964624465.1. Classification (GTDB taxonomy): domain Bacteria; phylum Planctomycetota; class Planctomycetia; order Isosphaerales; family Isosphaeraceae; genus CAZUZD01. Next base: position 4,836 of record CAZUZD010000003.1, on the reverse strand, counting down.
CCCGGGGTCGCTCCGGTCCAGCCGAGCAGCAGGCGACGGCCCGGCTGCTGGCAGGTGTCGTAGCAGACGGTGGCGGCGAACCGGATCGCGGTCTCCAGGTTGGCCCGTTCCTCGTTCGTGACCTTGGTGCGCGGGAGCCAGGGGTCCAGGAGCAGCACGAGCTCCTGATCATGCTGCTGCTCGAATTCCTTGACCATCGGCTGCCCGAGCCGGGCGGTCGTGCGCCAGTGGATCCAGCGCATGCTGTCACCGGGTCGGTACTCGCGGAGCCCCTGATATTCCTGCTGCTGGGCCGAGCGGTCGTGTCGATGGCCGCGGCGCGTCTCCGTCGACTCGCGCTGGATCTGCCGCCACCGACGGCTGAGCCGACCGAGTCTCGGGTACACGAGCACCGACCCGGGCAGGTCGCGGATCGCGTCACGCTCGATCAGCCCGAACGGCGAGCGGGTGATCAGATCCACCCGGCTGAACCCATACTGCCCGCGCACCGGACTCGGCCCTTGCCAGCGGAGCCAGCCCGTCTGGCCCGCCGGCACGCGCTGGAAGAGGACCCGCGGTACCACCCGAGCCGCGCCCGGCACGAGGCGGTCGAGTGGCACCAGCTCGTCGACCAGTTCGAGTGCCAGCGCGGCCATCTGGCGGCGGCCGTTCTCGAGGCTGTAGTCGATCTGGAGCGGCGAGCCCTCGAAGACGTAGGGTGGGATCCGCCGGTTGGCCTGCACCTTGCGCAGGCTGCTCGACGACAGCACGAACGAGGCCGCCAGCGGGCCGGCGGCCAGCCCGGCGGTCAGGAGCAGCAGGTTGATCTGCTGCGAGAGGCCGGTCAGCAACAGCCCGAGCCAGACGGCCAGGTAGCCGAGCCCCGCCCGGGTCCACCGGGAACGTTCACTGGGCCTGAGCCGGCCCAGGATCCGGCCCAGCCGGGCCAGTCGACCGGTTCGAGTCCCTCGCGTCCGGGGCTCGCCGCGGGGGTGGTCACGTCGTGGCATCGGCGGGCCCGCCCGGGTGGGATCGGATCGGCCGCAATCCCCTCGGGAATGGCGGCCGTGCGATGGTGCGTCAGGACGTGGGGGAGTGGCGTGCGGTGGCGTCGACGGCCGGGCTCAGGAGGGGACCCGGGTCCGCTCAATCAGGTCGTGGAGAATCGCCTCGGCCGCGCCGAACTCGCCCGCCTGGAGGAACGACTTGCCGACCACGCGGTGGGCCAGCACGGGGGCGGCCAGCGACTTGATGTCGTCGGGCACCACGTAGTCGCGGCCCGAGACCAGGGCCAGACTCTGAGCAGCGCGGTAGAGAGTCAGGGCACCGCGGGTGCTCACGCCGACGTGCAGGTCCTCGGTGTCGCGAGTGGCGTGCACGATATCGAGCAGGTAGTCGGCGATCGCCGCGTCAACGCGCACGGCCCGGACGGCGCGCTGGAGGTCGACGATCTGGGCGGCCGTCACGACCGGCTGGAGCACCTCGACGGGCTCGCCCGACCGGTGACTGGTCAGGATGCTCCGCTCCTCGGACCGGATCGGATACCCCATGCGAATCCGCATCATGAACCGGTCGAGCTGGCTCTCGGGCAGGACATACGTGCCCTCGAACTCGTACGGGTTCTGGGTCGCCAGCACCAGGAATGGCGCCCCCAGCGGGTGGGTGGCGCCCTCGACGGACACCTGCCGGTCGCTCATCGCCTCCAGCAGGGCGCTCTGGGTGCGAGGGGTGGTCCGGTTGATCTCGTCGGCCAGGATCACGTTGGCGAAGATCGGGCCGGGCTTGAAGACGAACTCGCCCGAGGCGGAGTTGTAGACGCTGGACCCCAGGATGTCCGACGGCAGCAGGTCGGGCGTGAACTGGATGCGGCGGAAGCTGCAGTCGATGCTGGCGGCGAGGGCCCGCGCGAGCAGCGTCTTTCCCACGCCGGGGACGTCCTCGATGAGCAGATGCCCCTCGGCGAGCAACGCGACGACAGCCAGGCGGATCACGTCGGGCTTGCCGAGCACCACCGTGCCGATGTTGTCGATCAGCCGACCCAGGGCCGCCTGGGATTCGGGCGTGAGCGCACTGGCAACCGCGGCGTGGGCGTTGACATTCATGCGCGATCCTTGAGGAGTCGAGACGACTGGGGGCGGGAGGGGGCCGGCCGGCACCGCGGGCCCGGATCGTGACGGGCCGCGACGGGCCGTCAGAAGCGTGTCAGATCAGTATAGTACCCCCGGCCAGCCATTCCAACGACCCGCTCCCGGCGCCGCCTGCTCACTTCCCACGATTCCCGTCCCCATGATTCGAAGCTTCTGCTAGAGTGCCGCGCGACCGCCGGACGCCCCCGGACCGTGGTCACGTGACGTGAACGTGGCGGGCCGGCTCGGCCCCGACTCCCTCTCCGCTAGCACGCGGGGTGCCCATGACTGCGGCCGCAGGAAATCTGGTGATCCTGGCCAGTCCCATGGCCCCGGACGATCGCGAGGCGCTCGACGGGCTCCGACGCCGGCTCGAGACCCAGGGGACCTCGGTGATCCTCGTGACGGATCGCCCGGAACGGCCCGCGGCCGGCGCGCCCCGGGCGACCGGTCTCGTCGGGCCGGTGCTGGAGCTGCCGTGCCTGGAATGCCGCTGGACCCGATGGTGGCACCTGCGTCGGCTCGTCAGCGAGCTGCGAGCGATGGGCCCCCGGCTGCTGCACGCTCGTCACCCCGGCGTGGCCAACGTGGCGTTGACCCTCGCCGATCGCCTGGCGATCCCCTACCTGCTGACGGTCGACTCGTTCCTGCCACCGGGCACGCGCCTGGCTCTGCAACGGAGCTGGTGTCGCGGCGTGATCGCCACGGGCGACGACCTGGCACGCGACCTGGTAGAGGGGCTGCGCCTGCCGACCGGCTCGGTGACGGTGATCCGGCCTGGGATCGCGGCCGTCGAGCCGAAGGGCGCCCCCCAGGCCGGCCGCCAGGGCGTGCCGGTCGTGGGCGCCTGCGGGCCGCTCGCCTCGGGATCGGGCCTGGTCAGCTTCCTGCATGCGGCGCGCAGCGTGCTCGACACCGGCTGCGACGCCGAGTTCCTGATCGTGGGTCGCGGGCCCGGCGAGCCCTCGCTGCGGCGGCTGGCGGCCCGGCTCCGGATCGCCGACCGGCTCTCCTTCGCCTCCGATGCACAGGGGATGGAGCCGTACTGGAGCGTGCTCACCGTCTTCTGCCTCACGACCCAGCATCCGACGACGGGCATCGAGCTGGCCCGCGCCCTGGCGGCTGGCCTGCCGTCGATCGCGACGGCGGTGAGCGGCCTCGACGACTGGTTCCGCGACGGGTCGACAGGCCTCCGGGTGCCGGTCGACGACGCCGAGGCGCTGGCCGCGGCCATCCGTCGGCTCCTGTCCGATCCCGACCTGGCCGCCCGGCTGGCGCAGGCGGGTCGCGACCGGGTGCGGCAGGCGTTCGATCCCGAGGTCGAGGCCCGGTCACTCCAGCTCGCCTACGAGCAGGCCCTGGCCGGCGGCCCGCGGGTCCGGCTCCGGACCGGCGGTCGGCACGAGCCGGGGCGGCCGCATCACGCCGGCCGCGAGGGCTCCGACCGGCGCGAGAGCTGCAACTCGTAGCGCTTCGCGCCGCAGAGGAAGTCGTAGAAGCTCAGCAGCAGGCAGAAGATCAGGCCCGGGTGGCCGTCGAGGAACCCGAGTCGGAAGATGTACGCGTACACGAACCGCACGGCGGGCCGCAGGGGCAGCCGCAGGTACACCTTCTTGAGCCAGCGCTTGAACCGCTTGCCGGCGCCGATGGTGCTCGGGATCGGCTCGCTCAGGAACCGCTCGTAGTTCTCGGCCTCCCAGCCGGCGTAGCGGTCGTGCTTCTCGATCCAGGACGAGATCGTCGGGTAGGCGTAGTGATCGAGCTCATGGACCAGGCGAGCGACCCGGCCCTGGAGCTCGACGTGCTCGTGAGCCTCGTTGTCGCCGGCCGTCGACCCGGGCGCGGCGGGGATGCGCTCGTACCGACCGAGCCGGTGCTTGAACAGCCGGAGGTTCCAGCATTCGTTGTAGCCGCAGTGCTTGATCCGCCGGCCCAGGAAGAAGTACTTCATGTTCAGGTAGAACCCGTCGGCCTCGTCGGCCGCCGTCCGGCGGGCGATCTCCTCGGCCAGCTCGTGCGGGACCACCTCGTCGGCGTCGACGATCAGGACCCAGTCGTTGCGGAACGGCAGGTGCTCCAGGGCCCAGTTCTTCTTCTTTGGGAACGTGCCGTTGAAGGCGAACTGGACGACCTGGGCGCCATGCTCGGCGGCGACGGTGCCCGTGGCGTCGGTGCTGCCGCTATCGACGACGTAGACCTCGTCGGCCCAGGCCAGCGCGGGCAGGCAGCGCCGGAGGTTGGCGGCCTCGTTCTTGACGGGCACGATGACGCTCACGGGCGCCCGGCCCGCAACCCGCGCGGCGGGTCGCGACGGGCGGTCACTCGGGATCGTCGGGGCAGTCGGCATCCGGGGCGCTCCGGGCGGGTCATCGTTCGGTCGGGGCGGGTCGAGCAGCCCACCCATCGGCATTCCGTGCGGTCAGGCGTCGCCGGCCGTCACCACCGCGTCGGGTCGGGCCCCACCGCCGGCGACCCAGCGGTACACGGCGGCCAGTCGCTCGGCCTGGCGGGCCCAGGTGTACCGAGTCTCGACCAGCGCCCGGCCCCGGCCCGCCAGCGCGGCCCGCTCGGCCGGGCTGCGTTCGAGCAGCCCGCGCAGGCCGGCCGTCACGCCCTCGGCATCCGGCTCGACCACGACGCCGCCGTCGACGGCGGCCAGCTCGGGGAAGTGGCAGGCGGTCGTGATCAGCGCCGGCCGCCGCGCCGCCAGCGCCTCCAGCACGGCCATGCT
>CAZUZD010000002.1:0-67762 GCA_964624465.1 uncultured Isosphaeraceae bacterium | reverse complement strand
CGGGGAACGAGAACTGGGTGAACAGCCGCTTCAGGCCGGCCTCGTCCTGGGTGATGCTCGGATAGACCTCGGTGTACGTCCCCTCCAGGTACACGTTCGCCACCAGGGCGGGGCCGCCGTGGCCGGGGCCGGCGACGTAGATCACGTCCAGGTCACGTTCCTGGATCACGCGATTGAGGTGCACGTACAAGAAGTTCAGCCCCGGCGTGGTGCCCCAGTGGCCCAGTAGCCGCGGCTTGACGTCCGAGCGCTCCAGCGGGCGGCGGAGCAGGGGGTTGTCCAGCAGGTAGATCTGGCCGACGGACAGGTAGTTGGCGGCCCGCCAGTAGGCGTCCATCTTGCGGAGCAGTTCGGCGTCGAGCGCGAAGGCCATGACGTTCTCCGAGTCAGGGAAGGGGGCGATCGAATTCGGGCCCGATGGGCAGCGTTGCCCGCGGTGGCCGGCCGGCTCGGGGATTGCGCGACACGTCATGATCACGTCGACCCGGTCATCGGCTCGACAATAAGGGGCGGCACCCGGGCCGTCAAACCCGAGTGGAGGCCACCCGGTGGTTTCTCGACTCGCCGGGCCGACTCCACGGCACCCGACGTTTGACACGCCCCGATGGCGCCGGGAGACTGGGGCCATGCGGGACCGGCGATCGTCGGGCCGCGGAGGGATTCCGCATGGTTCCCGGCCTCCTGACCCTGCTCGCCCTGATCTCGACGGCGGCCCCACGGGCCGACGAGCCTGCCGTGGCCGCCGCGGCGGAGTTCGAACGCTCCGTCCGGCCGCTGCTGGCGACGCGGTGCCTCTCGTGCCATGGACCCGAGCGGCGCCGGGGGGGCCTGCGGCTCGACCGCCGTGCGGAGGCGTTCGTCGGCGGCGACTCGGGCCCCGCGATCGTGCCCGGCCAGCCAGACGACAGCGAGCTGATCGCCCGGGTGACGGCCGACGACCCGACCGTCGCCATGCCGCCGCGCGGCGAGCGGCTGAGCCCCGAGGAGGTCGGTCGGCTCCGAGACTGGATCACCCGGGGGGCCGCCTGGCCCGAGCGCCTGGCGGAGGGGGCAGCCACTCCAGAGCACTGGGCCTTCCGACCTCCCACGCCACCCGACCTGCCGGCGGTCCGGAATCCCGCGAGCGTCCGGAGCCCGATCGACCGGTTCGTCCAGGCCCGGCTCGACACCGAGGGTCTCGCACCGGCTCCCGAGGCCGCCCGCGCCACCCTGCTGCGTCGGCTGAGTCTCGATCTGACCGGGTTGCCCCCGACCCCGGAGCAGGTGGCCGGGTTCGACCAGGACGAGCGCCCGGACGCCTTCGAGCGGCAGGTCGATCGGCTGCTCGCCTCGCCCCACTTCGGCGAGCGCTGGGGACGCCACTGGCTCGACCTGGCCCGGTACGCCGACAGCGATGGCTACGAGAAGGACGCACCCCGGCCCGAGGCGTACCGCTTCCGCGACTGGGTGATCGCCGCCTTCAATGCCGACCTGCCGTACGACCGGTTCACAGCCCGGCAACTCGCCGGTGACCTGCTCCCGGGGGCCAGCGACGCGGACCGGGTCGCGGCCGGGTTTCATCGGAACACGCTGACGAACACCGAGGGGGGCGTCGACCCGGAGGAGTTCCGGGTCAAGGCCGTGGTCGATCGGGTCAACACCACCGGCACCGTCTGGCTCGGGCTGACGGTCGGCTGTGCCCAGTGCCACAGCCACAAGTCTGACCCGATCTCCCAGCCCGAGTACTACGGCCTGTTCGCCTTCTTCAATCCGGCCAACGAGGTGGATGTGCCCGCCGAGGGTGGCGGCAAGATCCGCACCTTCCTCGAACCGCCCGAGCCCCGCGCCACCCAGGTCCTGATCCGGGGCGACTTCCTGCGACCTGGCGACGCGGTGGCCCCGCACACCCCGGCCAGCCTGCCGTCGCTGAGAGCACGGGCGGTGCGGCCCGACCGCCTCGACCTGGCCGGCTGGCTGACCGATCCCGCGCACCCGCTGACCGCCCGGGTCGCGGCCAATCGCGTCTGGGGCCACCTGCTCGGCCGGCCGATCGTGCGCACCCTCGACGACTTTGGAGTCCGGGGGGAACCCCCCTCGCACCCCGAGCTGCTCGACTGGCTGGCCGTCGCGTTCCGCGACGATGGCTGGAGCACGAAGGCCCTGATCCGACGGATCGTCAGCTCGCACACGTACCGGCAGGCAACCGAGGCCGAGCCCTCGCAGCTCGCCCGCGATCCCGGCAACGTCCTGCTGGCGCACCAGGCGCGGGTCCGGGTCGAGGCCGAGGTGGTGCGCGACCTGGCCCTGGCGGCGTCGGGGCTGCTGGCGCCTCGCATCGGCGGTCCGAGCGTCTGGCCGCCCCAGCCGGCCGGGATCGCCGAGCTGACCTACGCCGGCAGCGCCCGCTGGCAACCGAGCCAGGGCCCCGACCGGTACCGTCGGGGCCTCTACACCTGGCTCCAGCGGACCGCACCGTATCCCATGCTCACGACCTTCGACGCCCCCGATGCCGGCCAGTGCCTTGCCCGCCGCGATCGTTCGAACACGCCGCTCCAGGCCCTCACGCTCCTCAATGATCCGGTATTCGTCGAGGCCGCCCAGGCGCTGGCCCGCCGGCTGGCCACGGAGTGCCCCGGCGACGATCCCGGCGCCCGCATCGATCACGCCGTCCGGTTGACGCTGAACCGAACGCCGGACGCGGCCGAGCGAACCCTCCTGCGCTCGCTGTTGGACTCTGCCAGGGCCACGTTCGAGTCCGATCCGGCGGCGGCCGGGGCCCTGCTCGGGGAAGCACCAGCGGCACCCGCAGGGGCCGCGCGGGCGGCGTGGGTGGCCGTGGCGCGGGCGCTGTTGAATCTGGACGAATTCGTGACCCGCCCGTGAGCGATCCTATGCACGAATTCGCCGCTCTCGATGCCGGCCATCCGCTCGGCGCGGCCCTGTGCCGGAGCCGCCGCGAGTTCCTCACGTCGACGGCCAGCGGGATCGGCCTGCTCGCGCTGGCGGGACTGCTCCGCGACGAGGGCCGGCTGGTGGCCGCCGAGTCCCCGGGCCGCGACCCGCTGGCGGCGCGGTCCCCCCACTTCGCCCCGAAGGCGACCGCCTGCATCTGCATCTTCCTGGAGGGCGGTCCCAGCCAGATCGACCTGTTTGATCCCAAGCCGAGGCTCCATGCGCTCGACGGCCAGCCGCTGCCCGACTCGCTCACCAAGGGGGTCCGGTTCGCGTTCCTCCAGAAGGAGACCGCGCGGCTGATGGGCAGCCCGAGGGTCTTCCGGCCCGCCGGCGAGTGCGGCATGGAGCTGTCCGACCTGCTGCCGCACCTGAGCACCTGCGCCGACCGGATCGCCCTGATCCGCTCGATGCACAGCGACCAGTTCAACCACCATCCGGGCCAGCTCCTGCTGACGACCGGCTCGCCGCTGCCCGGCCGGCCCAGCGTGGGCTCGTGGCTGAACTACGGGCTCGGATCCGAGAGCGCGAACCTGCCCGGCTACGTCGTGCTCACCGCCGGTCGCGGCACCAGCGGGGGCGCCTCGCTGTGGTCGAGCGGGTTCCTGCCCACGCCCTATCAGGGCGTGCTGTTCCGCGATCAGGGCGACCCGGTCCTCCACCTGGGCAACCCGCCCGGGGTCTCCGCCGCCCTGCAGCGCCGGACGATCGAGAGCATCGGGGCGCTCAACGCCCATCGGCTGGCCCGCTCGGGCGATCCCGAGATCCAGGGGCGGATCGCGGCCTACGAGCTGGCCGGTCGCATGCAGGCGGCCGCGCCGGAACTCATCGACCTGGCCGGCGAATCGGCCGAGACGCGCGTCCTCTACGGCGTCGACCGTCCCGACCCGCCCGACGGCGGCCGGGGCGCGGCCCCGGGGGTGTACTCCCGCTTTGCCCGCAACTGTCTGCTCGCCCGCCGGCTGGTCGAGCGCGGGGTGCGGTGCGTGAACCTGTATCACGCCTCCTGGGACCAGCACAGCCACCTCGACGGCGAGCTGGCGTACAACGCCGGCCTGGTCGATCAGCCGGTCGCCGCCCTGCTCAAGGACCTCGACCGCCGCGGCCTGCTCGATACCACGCTCGTGCTCTGGTGCTCGGAGTTCGGCCGCACGCCGCTGGGCGAAAATCGCAAGGGATACGACCGCGTGACCGGCCGCGATCACCACCCGTTCGCCTTCTCCCTCTGGATGGCCGGCGGCGGCGTGCGCGGGGGGCAGGTGATCGGGCAGACGGACGAGCTGGGCTGGAACGTCGTCGCCGACCCGGTCGCGATCCCCGACTACCACGCCACCCTGCTGCACCTCTTCGGGTTCGACCACACCCGCCTGACCTACCGCTCCCAGGGCCGCGACTTCCGCCTCACCGATGTCGCCGGCCAGGTCGTCGACCGCCTGATCAGCTGAACCGGCCGCTCAGGCTCGCCATCTCGCCAGCCTTGCCCGGCCGGCGCCAGATCGCCAGCCGCCCTGGACTGCGATTCTGGCATCGATTGTGCTGCCAGTTCGCGTACGATCCTGACGCCTCCGGGGTCGCCCGCGGCCCCGGCACGACTTGCCCGGGGGCGGCCCAGGTGTCAAGATGGAGAATTGAGGCGAACCGCCCGGATCAGGAAGGGGACGGCAGGCATGGCAGGCTCCGAGGCACGGCGGGGACGAAGCTGGGCGGCACGCTGCTGGATCGGGATGCGGCTGGGCCCCTGGCTCGCGATGCTGGCCCGGCACCGGTTCGCCGTCCATCCCAGCCAGTGGCACACGGCGCTGCTGATGGGTCCGCTGGGGCTGTTCCACTCCGTCATGAGTCCGATCGAGCGGTTCTGGTTCCGCAAGGCGATTGCCAGGGCCGAGATCCGGGCCCCGGTGTTCGTCATCGGGCACTGGCGGACCGGCACGACCCTGCTGCACGAGCTACTGATCCTCGACGAGCGGCACCGCGCCCCGAACACCTGCGAGTGCTTCACCCCGGACGACTTCCTGGTCAGCGGCCCGATCTTCCGGCGCCTCAAGATCCTGATCCCGTCGCATCGTCCGATGGACAACATGGACATGGGCTGGGATCGGCCCCAGGAGGACGAGTTCGCCCTGGCGATCATGGGGCAGCCGTCCCCGTACCACCGCATTGCCTTCGCCAACCAGGAGGACGTCGAGCCGGCGGCCTTCGACCTGGAGGGGTTGTCCCCCGAGGCCCGCGAGGGCTGGAAGCAGGCCCTGCTCGGGTTCCTGCGGCGGGTGCAGGTGGCCCGCCCCGGGCGGATGGTCCTGAAGTCGCCGACTCACTCGTTCCGGATCCGGACCCTGCTGGAGCTCTTCCCGGACGCCCGGTTCATCCACATCGTGCGCGACCCCCGGGTCGTGTACCCCTCGACCGTGCACCTCTGGCGCAAGCTGCACAAGTCGCAGGGGCTCCAGAACCCGACGCACCGGGGCCTGGAGGAGTACGTCTTCCGGACCTTCGACCACCTCTATCGCAAGGTGGCGGAGGGGAAGCAACTTGTCGACCCGTCCCGGTTCGTCGAGATCCGCTACGAGGACCTGGTCGCCGATCCGATCGCCGCGATGGCCCGGATTTACGAGCAGCTTGACCTCGGGTCGTTCGACGCCGTCCGGCCGAAGCTCGCCGAGTACCTGGGCGACCGGTCCGACTACCGCACGAACCGCTACGAGCTGAGCCCCGAGCTTCAGGCCGAGATCGAGTCGCGGTGCGCGGCGGTCATCCAGCGGTACGGTTACGACTCGCCCCCGCCGCTGCCCCTGCCCGACGAGCCCCGGACGCTGATCCGGGCGGCCTCCTGAGGCGGGTGCGGGCGAGCTCGCCCGGTCGACGTGGCACTGGCGGGGTCTTGTCCCGGCGCGGGGGCAGGGGTGTAATGCGGCCAGCCGTTCCTCCTGGCCCCACGGGCCCGATCCGGGACGGTTCCCGCCCCACCTCCTGCGCCACTGATCGAGCCCGCCCCGGGAGTCCGCCCATGCGCCCGCCGACTGGATGGGACCTGCGTCCTGCGCTGCGTCCGTGCCTGCTGTTCCTGGGCCTGCTCGCTGCACCGGCCGCAGGGCGGGGTGACGAGCCATCGGACTTCGTCCGAAAGGCGCTGGAGCATGCGATCCTGAGCCCCCGCCAGGCGCTGGCCGAGGCGCAGGACTTCGCCGAGGCCCGGGTGCCCCGGATGCCCGAGGTCAAGTCGGCCGAGGAGTGGACCCGGATCGCCGGCGGGCTCCGCGCCGAGGTCAAGCGCCGGGTGCTGTTCCGGGGCGAGGCTGCCACCTGGCGCGACGCCCGGAGCCAGATCGTGTGGCTCGGCACTATCGAGACCGGACCGGGCTACCGGATCAAGCGCCTCCGCTACGAGGCGATCCCGGGCTTCTGGATTCCCGCCCTGCTGTACGAGCCGGAGACGCTCGACGGCCGGCGGCCGGTGGTCCTGAACGTCAACGGCCATGATGCCAAGGGCAAGGCGGCCGAGTACAAGCAGATCCGCTGCATCAACCAGGCGAAGCGCGGGATGCTGGCCCTGAATGTCGAGTGGATCGGCATGGGCCAGCTTCGTGGTGCCGGCTACAACCACGGCCTGATCAACGCCCTGGACCTCTGCGGCAGCACCGGCGTGGCGGTCCATTACCTGGCGATGGCGCGCGGGCTCGACGTGCTGCTGGGCCACGAACACGCCGACCCGGCACGGGTGGCGGTGACGGGGCTCTCGGGCGGCGGCTGGCAGACGATCTTCATCAGTCCGCTCGACGAGCGCGTGACGCTGACCGACCCGGTCGCCGGCTACTCCAGCTTCCTGACCCGGGCGCGGCACTTCTCCGACCTGGGCGACTCGGAGCAGACCCCCAGCGACCTGGCGACCGTGGTCGACTACACCCACCTGACGGCGATGATGGCCCCGCACCCGACCCTGTTGACCTTCAACGGCCGGGACAACTGCTGCTTCGCCGCCCCCCACGCCCTGCCGCCGCTGCTGGAGGCGGCCGCGCCGATCTTCCGGCTCTTCGGCAAGGAGGCCAACCTCCGCAGCCACGTGAACCAGGACCCCGGCGACCACAACTACGGGCTCGACAACCGCCAGGCGCTGTACCGGATGCTCGGCGACCACTTCTTCGCCGGCGACGCCAACTATCCGGCTGCCGAGATCCCCTCGGAGTCGGAGGTGAAGACGTACGAGCAGCTCCAGGTCGAGCTGCCGGCCGACAACCTCGACCTGCTCCAGGTCGCCCGCAAGCTGGCCGCCGACCTGCCCCGCGCCGGCTCGCTCCCGACCGAGAAGGCCGCCGGCGAGAGCTGGATGAAGGAGCGACGGTTGAAGCTGCGGTCGATCGTGCGGCCCTACGACGAGGACGCGACGGTCGAGCACGCCGGGGCCGACGAGCGCGACGGGACCAAGGTTGCCTTCGAGAAGCTGCACCTGGGCCGGACCTGGACCGTGCCTGCGGTCGTCCTCAGCCGGGGCACGCCGACGAAGGGGACAGCCCTGCTGATCGCCGACGACGGCCGCAAGGCGGTGGCCGCTCGCGTCGAGGGCCTGCTCGCGGAGGGCTACCGCGTTGTCGCCCTGGACCCGTTCTACTTCGGCGAGGCGCAGGTGGCCGAGAAGGCGTACCTGTTCGCCCTCCTGATCGGCGCCGTGGGCGAGCGGCCGCTGGGGGTTCAGGCCGGCCAGGTGATGGCGACCGCCCGCTGGCTGAAGGCCCGTCACAAGGACGAGCCGGTGCGGGTCGTCTCGGTTGGCCCCCGGACCGGCCTGATCGCCCTGATTGCCGCGGCGCTCGAGCCCGAGGCGATCGCCGGGCTGACCCTGGCCGAGCCGCCCGGGAGCCTCAAGGAGGTGATCGAGCAGGGTATCGTCTACGAGACGCGCCCCGAGTGGTTCTGCTTCGGCCTGCTCGAGGCCTTCGACACGCCTCAGATCGCCGCCCTGGTCGCCCCCCGGCCGATCCGGCTCGAAGGGACCGGCGACCGCGCCCGGAACGAGCTGGCGGCGCTGGCCGCCTGGTACGCCACCCTGGGCGCTCCGGCGGAGGCTGCCCCCGTGGGCCGCTGATCCCGCCCAGGTGTTCGCTCCCGACGCCCACCGAACCCGCCCCGCGAACACCCTCAGCGTGGCGGGGGCGTAGTGGGTCCCGGCGGATGGGGCGACCGCGGCGGGACGTCGGGGCTCAGACCGGGTCGCGTTCCAGCGGCAGGGTCAGGCAGTGGGCCCCGCCGTGCCAGCGGACCAGCTCGCTGCCGGGGAAGGTCTCGGTGGTGATCCCTCCGCGCCGGAGGGTCTCCAGGGTGAGACGGTTCTGGTCGACCGCCAGGACCTTGCGGGGCTCGACGGCCACGATGTTCCCCGCCTGGAAGCGGACCTCGGGCAGCAGGTGCTCGACAACGTGCTTGACGGCCTCGGGGCCCTCGGGGGGGGCCTCGCCGGCGATGGGGAATGATTTGTAGCCGACCGATTGCAGGTAATCGAGGATCTTGACGTCCTTGACCGTCGGATCTCGCTCGCCGGTCTTCGCGCGGAAGCGCTGGACCAGGCCGACGGTGGCCAGTGAGGCCGAGAGCCGGTGCATGTACTCGGAGTCGACACCGGGCTCGGACGCCAGGCCCTTCAGCAGGCGCGTCAGCGGGTCGACGCCCGAGAACTCCGCCTCCAGGAAGTAAGGCAGGGTCAACACCAGGCCGGGCGCCAGCAGGTTGAGAATCGTATCGAGGTGCAGGAACTTCAGTCGCAGCCCGTTGCCGCGGCCGTGAACTCCCCTGCCCAGGAACCCGGTCCCGCCGGGCAGCTGCACGGCCAGGACATCCATGCGCAGCCGCTGCGCCAGGCAAGGGGCGGCGGCGGCGTCGGTCAGGTTGCCGACCCCGACGAACAGCGTGTGCTCGTCGGCGACGATCACGTCGCCGCCCTGGAGCAGGACCCGCTCACGACGGGCATCGAAGGCGATCGGATAGCCGCGGAGCTGCGGCGACCACTGAAGCAGGAATCGCAGCAGGGAGACCTCGAACTCGCGGGTCCGGGGCCCAAGATTCGCCAGGATCAGCCCCCGCGGCGTCATCACGGCCAGGTCGCGGACGTAGAGCAGGAACTTCAGCGGGGTGGAGAGGGGCCGAATCCCCGGAGTGCCGGCCTGGGCGTGGTACGCGAAACGGTCGTCGGCCCCGATCAGCACGTCAGCCGTCACCTGGTCGGCCCGATCCGCCAGGGCCGGGGCGGCGGTCGTCAGCCAGTCGTCGAACGCGTCAGCAGTGCGGGCGGCCTCGATGGCACCGGTCACCGCGTCGCGCAGTTCCACCACCTCGGCGCCGCTGCGCCTGAGGCCGGCGACGAGGGCGCGGTGCTGTTCGGCCGCCTGCTCGCCCAGCAACTCGAACGATTGGAGCGGGTGATCCACGCCGGCGATCGTGATCGACTTGCGGGTCTCCGGGCCGGGCTCGTGAACCAGGACCCGTCGGAGTTTTCCGACGTCAGAGCTGACGAACGCCGGCCCGTGATGCACAGCGGGCGCCGACCCCGGGACGAGGCCCAGGGCCGAGAGGGCCAGAAACCGTCGACGGTCCATGTCCAGGTGGCCTCACGCGCGAGGGGGGGATTCGGCGCATTGGACGCTCGGGAGAGATGGGGTGTTGTCGACGCCCGCAGGCCGTTCCATCGGCCGCGGTCGGGGCCCGGATCAGAGCTGGGTCTGGGCGATCTCGATGGCCTTGAGCAGGCCGCGGGCCTTGTTCATCGTCTCCTCATACTCCTCGGCCGGGACGCTGTCGTAGACCACGCCACCGCCCGCCTGAATGTAGGCGCGGCCGCCCTTCAGGACCAGGGTGCGCAAGGCGATGCAGGTGTCCATGTTCCCGGTGAAGTCGATGTACCCCACAGCGCCCGCATAGGGTCCGCGCCGGACGGTCTCCATCTCGTCGATGATCTGCATGGCCCGGATCTTGGGGGCCCCCGAGACGGTGCCCGCCGGCAGTCCAGCCCGCAGCGCGTCGAAGGCAGTCTTGCCGGGGGCCAGCGTGCCGGTGACGTTGGAGGTGATGTGCATGACGTGCGAATACCGCTCGACGACCATCAGCTCGGTCAGGGCCACGCTCGACCGCTCGGCGACCCGGCCGACGTCGTTGCGGCCCAGGTCGACCAGCATGATGTGCTCGGCCCGCTCCTTGGGATCGGCCACCAGCTCGGCCGCCAGGGCGCGGTCCTCCGCCTCGTCGCGGCCGCGGCGCCGGGTGCCGGCGATCGGCCGGATCGTGACCGTGCCGTCGTCGACCCGCACCAGGATCTCGGGCGAGGAGCCGACGAGCTGGAAGTCGCCGAAGGTCAAGTAGAACAGGAACGGGCTGGGGTTCACCACCCGCAGCACGCGGTAGATGTCGAACGGGGCCGCGGTCGTCTCGACCTCCAGGCGCTGGCTGGGCACGACCTGGAAGATGTCGCCGGCCTTGATGTACTCCTGGCAGCGCCGGACGACGTCCTCGTACTGCTCCTGGGTGAAGTTGGAGCGGGTCGCCAGGGTCACCGGTCCGCTGGTATCGATGTCGGTCAGCGGTAGCTCGGGGCCCGGGGTGGCGAGCCGGGTGACCAGCTCGTCGAGCCGACCGGCCGCCTCGTCATAGGCAACCCGGAGGTCGACGCCCGGCTGGCAACGGGCCTGGGCGACCACGAGGACGGTCTTGCGGATATGGTCGAAGACGACCATGCGGTCGTAGAACCCGAAGGCGAGGTCGGGCAGGTGGCGGTCGTCGGGCGGGGCGTCGGGCAGGTGCTCGGTGTAGCGGACCGAGTCATACGCCGCGTAGCCGACGGCGCCGCCGATGAACCGGGGCAGGCTGGGCAGGTGCACCGAGCGTCGCTCGTCGATGAGCCGCTGGAGCACGATGAACGGGTCGTCGGTCGTCTCGATGGCGTAGGGTTCGGCCTCGGCCCCGTGGTAGAGACGAACTTCGGGGCCTCGGGCCTCGAACCTCAGGTACGGCTCGGCGCCCAGGAAGCTGTAGCGCCCGACCTTCTCACCACCGACGACCGACTCGAACAGGAACGACAGGCCGCCCCGGTCGACCCGCCGGAACGCGGTCACCGGGGTGAGCCCATCGGCCGTGAGCTCGCGGAAGACGGGCACGTAAGGCGCCTGCTGGGCCTGTTGCGCGAAGTCCTCGAAGCTCGGGTGCAGACGCGGTGCGGACATTTGCAGGGGCTCGGGCGGGCTGGGGACGCTGCGAGACGGCCGGGAAAGTGGACTGATCATAGCAGCCGATCCGGCCGGCGAGCAAGCGGCGGCCGGGGTGCCGGCGGAGCCGGCGCAACGCCGTAAATCCTTGGAACCGATAGGGCTTCTGCAACCCGGCGGGTCGGGAGCGGCTCCGGGCGGGTTCCTTGACAGCCCACCCCGCGCCATTACAATGAACCGATGAACCGGCCTCGCCGTTCGGCGGGTGTGGGTCCGCCCCGATCCACGGCGGCCCGACCGGGACGGCTGTCGGGACCGGGCGCACCGGCGGGTGGCCTGCGACTCGCGGAGTGCAGATCGATGCGGGAACGGTGTCAGAAGTGCGCGAAGCCGGCGACCTACCACATCACCGACATCGAGCGCGGCAAGGCCTGCGAATTTCACTTCTGCGATGACCATGCTCGCCAGCACCTGACGGCCCCGGAGGCCTCGGAGCTGGCGGCCCCGTCGGTCAGCGACCTGGCCGGCGCCCTGATCAAGAAGACCCCCGCCGGGGTCACCCCGCCGGCGCGGGAGCCCTCGCCCGCCGATCGCCAGACCTGCCCGGTCTGCCAGATCACGTTCCTGGAGTTCCGCAACTCCGGCCGCCTCGGTTGCCCGCACGATTACGAGGTCTTTCGCGACGAGCTGATGCCCTTGCTGGAGAATATCCACGAGGACACCCGGCACTGCGGTAAAGTCCCCCGGCGGGCCCCACGCAGCAGCCAGCATCAGACCGAGATGATCGAGCTGCGGAACCGCCTGAAGCGGGCCATCGCCGCCGAGAATTACGAGGAGGCCGCGCGGTTGCGCGACCAGATCAAGGTGCTCGAACAGGAGCAGGCCCGTTGACCCGGTCTCGACCGTCCCCCCGGGTCTCCTCGCCATGACTTGCGAGCGCTGCCAGGAAGAAGCCACCGTCCACCTGAACGAATCGGTCGACGGCACGATGCGCGAGACGCATCTGTGTGTCGCCTGTGCCCGCAAGGCCGGCATCCCCACGCCCCGCACTCGCCCCAACCTGTCGCTGGACATGGTCCTCGACGTCCTGATCGCCGCGCACGTCGGCGAGCTGGTGGGCGAGCTGGCCCAGCGCACCTGCCCGGTGTGCGACCTGAAGTTCATGGAGTTTCGCACGGCCGGCCGCCTCGGATGCCCTCATGACTATCAGGTCTTCCAGGCCGGCCTGACCCCCTTGATCATCAAGGCTCATGGCGCCACCCGGCACGTGGGCAAGCGACCCCGCCGGGGTTCCAGCCCCATCGAGTCCGAACGCCTCCTGCGGCTCCGCTCCGACCTGCGACGCGCGATCGCCCGCGAGGATTACGAGGACGCCGCCCGACTCCGCGACCTGATCCGTCCGAAGGACTCCGAGCCATGAACCTCGACGACCTCAAAGAGACCTCCGGCGAGTGGCTCCGGGGCGACGGCCCCGAGAGCGACATCGTCATGTGCTCGCGGATCCGGCTGGCGCGGAACCTCGCCACCTACCCGTTCATCAACCGGGCCAGCCGCGCCGAGAAGGCGGATCTGGAGCGCGACATCCGCGCCGCCATCGGCCGGATCACGACCCCGAGCCTGCACTACGTCGACGTCAACGCCCTGAACCCGCTCGATCGCCAGTTCTTGGTCGAGCGCCAGCTCATCAGCCGCGAGCTGATGGGCGCCGAGGGGCCGCGCGGCGTGGCGATCGGCCCGCTCGAGAACGTCTCGGTGATGGTCAACGAGGAAGATCACCTGCGAATCCAGGTGATGCACTCCGGCCTGTCGCTCCAGGACGTCTGGGAGCAGATCAACGCCGTCGACGACGCCCTCGAGGAACACCTCGACTACGCCTTCAACCCCCAGCTCGGCTACCTGACGGCCTGCCCCACCAATGTCGGCACCGGCATCCGCGTCGGCGTCATGCTCCATCTGCCGGCGCTGGTGCAGACGAAGGACATCGACAAGGTCTTCCGCGCCCTGCACAAGATCAACCTCGCCGTCCGCGGGCTCTACGGCGAGGGCACCCAGGCCTTCGGGGACTTCTACCAGATCTCGAACCAGCAGACGCTCGGCAAGAGCGAGGCCGAGATCATCCGCACCCTCTCCGACGTGGTGCCGCAGATCATCGAGTACGAGCGCCGGGCGCGCAAGGACCTGATCGAGAAGCGCCGGCAGCACCTCCGCGACCAAGTCAGCCGCGCTTACGGGGTCCTGAAGACGGCGCACACGATCTCCAGCGAGGAGACGATGCACCTGCTCTCGAGCGTCCGCATGGGCATCAACCTGGGGTTGATCGACGACCTGGAGATCCCCGTCGTCAACGAGCTGTTCATTCACACCCAGCCGGCACACCTCCAGAAGATCCAGGGTAAGTCCCTGGAGGTCGACGACCGCAACATCGCCCGCGCCGCCTACCTCCGCACCCGGTTGGGCAACGGCCGGCCCGCCGAAGAGGGCTGAGCCTCCGGGTCGCCCGCCCGCGCGAGCAGACCCGGGCGCCGGGTGTTCGGGCTCAGACCTCGCGCTGCTGTTGCATCTGTTCCAGGATCGGCCCGACGAGCTCGGGCGGCACGAACCGCGCCAGCGAGGCGGCGCCGCCGAAGCGAGCGACCTGCTTGATCAGGCTGCTGGAGACGTGCGAGTACTCGCCGTCGGCCATCAGGAACACCGTCTCGACCCCGGGGTCGAGGCGGTGGTTCGTCAGCGACATGCTGAACTCGTACTCCATGTCGCTGAGCGTTCGCACGCCGCGGAGGATCACCCGGGCCCCGACCTGCCGCGCGAACTGCACGGCCAGCTCGTTGAACGGCTCGACCGTGACGTTCTCGTACGGGCCCACGACCAGCCTCGCCAGCCGCACGCGCTCCTCGATGTCGAAGAGCATCTGCTTGTTCGGGTTCACGCCGATCGCCACGATCAGGCGGTCGAAGAGCGCCGAGCCACGGCGGATCACGTCGAGATGGCCCAGCGTCAGCGGGTCGAACGTCCCGGTGAAGACGGCCGTACGCTCGTGGGGGGCGGGCTGGGTCATGTCAGTCGTCCGGGTCCGGATTCAGATGGTCTGTAGCAAGACCTCGCCCAGGCGGGCCAGGTCGTCGGCGTCGTTGTAAACGTGCGGGCTGATCCGCACCCGGCCCCGGCGGCAGGCCAGCGCCACGCCCTGCGACCGGGCCCGCCGCACGAAGGCGTCGGGATCGGTGCCCGTGCGGGTCAGGGCCACGATCCCCGAGCGATCCGCCGGCCGGTCCGAGCCGGCGACCTGCCAGCCCGCCGACCGGGCCAGCTCGCGCGCGGCATCGGCCCGATCCAGGATCCGGTCCGACACGACCTGCGGGCCCAGCTCCAGGAACAGACCGACACTCACGCCGAAGGCCTGGAGCCCCGGCATGTTGAACGAGCCGCCCTCCCAGCGCCTGGCGTCAGGCCGGAGCCGGAACTCGTTGCGGGGGTCGTTGTACGACGACACCACGCTGTGCCAGCCCACCCCCAGCGGCCTCAGGCGGTCGATCCAGTCGCGACGTACATAGAGCAGGCCCGCGCCCTCGGGGCCGAGCAGCCACTTGTGCCCGTCGGCGCAGAGGAAATCAATCGGGGTGCGGCTCACGTCGATCGTCAGCGGCCCGAGCCCCTGGATGGCGTCGACGAACAGCGCCACGCCCCGGCGCCGGCAGACCTCGCCCAGCACCTCGAGGTCGTTGCGGAACCCGCTCGCCCACTCGACGTGACTGATCGTGAGCACCCGGGTCCGGGCGTCCATCGCCGCCTCCAGATCCTCGACCCAGACGCGGCCGTCCCGGCTCGGCACCTGGCGGAGCGAGACCCCGCGATCGGCGAGGTTCATCCAGGGGTACAGGTTCGACGGATACTCCTCGGCGGCCGTCACGACGTTGTCGCCCGCCCGCCAGGGGAATCCCTCGGCGATCAGGCCGATGCCCTGGGTTGTGCTGGTCACGTACGCGATCTCGTCGGAGTCGGCGAGGATCAGGCGGGCGAGGTCGCGGCGGTTGGCCTCGAGCTGACGCTCCCACTCCGCCCAGTGCACGCAGCCGTTCCGCTCCTGCTCGTCGACCCACCGCCGCATGAGGTCGCCACTGCGGCGCGGCAGGGGGGCGACGGCGGCGTGATCGAAGTACGCCCAGCGCTCGGTGACGGGGAACTCGGCCCGCCTCAGTGCATCCCAGTCGACGCCCACGAGCAGTCCTCGGCATGAGGGGCGAGAGGCCGACCCGCCGGCCTGTTCACCTGATCCATCCCAGCAAACCTAGCACATCACGGCCAGGCCACTTCGCCGCCTGGCCGGGGGGCGTCCGCGAGGGCGGCCAGCAGGCGTTCCACGTCGGCGTCCGAGTGGGCGGCCCCCAGGCTGATCCGCAGCCGGGCCGTGCCGGCCGGGACCGTCGGGGGCCGGATCGCCGGCACGTGCAATCCGGCGGAGCGGAGTCGGTCGGCCAGAGCCACCGCCGGATCGGCCGCGCCCACCAGCACGGGCACGATCGGTCCCGTCGAGGCCACGACCGTCCACCCCTGGGCCCCCAACGCCTGGCGGACCCGCTCGCCCAGGTCGTGCGCCCGGGCCCGTCGCCAGGGCTCGGCGACGCTGATCCGCAGCGCCTCGCGCGCCGCGGCCGCCGCCGCCGGGGGCAGGGCGGTGGAGTAGATCAGGGGGCGGGACACGTTCACGAGGTGGTTGATCAGCCGTCGGGACCCGGCCACGAATCCGCCCACCGAACCGAGGGCCTTCGACAGCGTGCCGACCCGCACATGGACGCGATCGGCCACCTCGCAGGCCGAGGCCGCCCCCCGGCCATTCGGCCCGAAGACGCCCGTGCCGTGTGCCTCATCCACCAGGAGCATGGACCCGTGTCGGTCGGCCACATCGGCCAGGTCGGCCAGCGGGGCGAGGTCGCCATCCATGCTGAAGACGCCGTCGGTGGCGATGAGCACCCGGCGGAATCGCGATCGCTCCCGCCGCAGGACGGCGTCGAGTCGGTCGGCATCACCGTGCGGGTACACCCGCAGGCTGGCGCCGGAGAGGCGAGCGCCATCGACCAGGCAGGCGTGATTCAGGCGATCGAGGTAGACCGCGTCGTCGCGACCGACCAGAGCGGGGATGGTGCCGAGGTTGGCCGCATAGCCGGTGGCGAACAGGGCCACGGCCTCGGTGCCCTCGAACTGGGCCAGGGCCTCGACGAGCTCCTGGTGCGGCGGGTGCCAGCCGCTGACGAGTGGCGAGGCGCCTGCGCCCCAGCCGTGCCGGGTCGCGGCCCGCAGCGCGGCCTCGGCCAGCCTCGGGTCGCCGGCCAGACCCAGGTAATTGTTCGCAGCGAAGTCGACGAGCCCGTCTCCGGCATCGCGCACGCGGAGGGCCCGGACCAGTCCCCGCGCCTGGCGGACGGCGGCGTCGGCGTCGAGCCAGTCGAGCGGGTCGGGGGCGGGCATGGCAGGGCGGAGTCCGGGGGATCAGACGCGGACGAACTGGTTGCCCGGCATGCGGCGGACCAGCCGTCGCATCTCCAGGACGCTCAGGGTGGCCATCACCTGCGAGGCCGTCAGGCGGGTCTGGCGGATCAGGTCGTCGATGGCGCGCGGCAGGTCGTCGAGCTGGCCCAGGAGGCTGCGCTCCTGCTCGCTGAGCGCCAGCTCGCCCGGGTGCCGGATCGGCGCGGCATCCCCGGCCGGCTTGACCGCGCGCACCAGCGGCCCGAGCTCCTCGAGGATGTCGTCGACCGACTCGACGATTCGGGCCCCGTCGCGGATCAGCCGGTGGCAGCCTCGGCTCGGCAGGCTATCGACCGGGCCCGGCACGGCGAAGACCTCGCGGTTCTGCTCCATGGCGTGCGTGGCCGTGAGCAGGGAGCCGCTCCTGGGAGTGGCCTCGACGATGACCACTCCCAGGCAGAGGCCCGAGATGATCCGGTTCCGCTGGGGGAACAGCCCGGCCAGCGGCTGCTGCCGCATCGGCATCTCGCTGAGGACCGCCCCGGAGGCGCTGACCTCGGCCGCCAGGTCCTCGTGCTCGGGCGGATAGATTGCCGACAGGCCGTTGGCGAGCACGGCCAGGGTGCGGCCACCGGCCTTCATCGCCCCACGATGTGCGGCGGCGTCGATGCCCCGGGCCAGGCCGCTGACGACCGTCAGGCCCACCCGCGCCAGCGACTGGGCCAGCCGCTCGGCGGTCCGCTGGCCATAGGCCGTGCACTTGCGCGAGCCAACCAGGGCGATGGCTATCTGGTCGACCGGTTCCAGCGTGCCGCGGGCGTAGAGCAGGGGGGGCGGATCGGGGATCTCCAGGAGCTTGGCGGGATAGCCCGGGTCGTCGGAGGGGATCGGCGTGACGCCGTGCTGGCCGCAGAGGGCCAGCTCGACCTCCGGGTCGGTCTCCTTCCGCGCAGCGGCCAGGCGGGCCGCCAGCTTGGGCCCGACGCCGTCGACCTGCCGGAGCGCGGACT
Organism: uncultured Isosphaeraceae bacterium; assembly: GCA_964624465.1. Taxonomy (GTDB): domain Bacteria; phylum Planctomycetota; class Planctomycetia; order Isosphaerales; family Isosphaeraceae; genus CAZUZD01. Next base: position 50,178 of record CAZUZD010000002.1, on the reverse strand, counting down.
CGCTGGCTTGCAGGACCTTCGCTGGCGAGCCGAACTGCTCGATGAGGGCGCGGTACGTCAGGGGGCCGACGCCGGTGACGAGGGTCAGGCGGAGCAGGTCCATCAGGCGGGCATCGGCGCTGGGCGGGCTCACCGGACGGCCTCGGGGCCTGGCGTGGCGGGCGTGGCGCAGGCCACGGCCCCGACGCGCGGGGTTCGCAAGGGATCGTGGACCGCGGGGCGGGCCGGGTCAAGCACCCAGGACGCTCGCGATCACCGAAGCGTCGGCCGCGTCGGTCAGTTCCACCAGCCCGAGGTGTCTGGGCAACACGAACCGTACCCGACCGCCCCGGTTCTTCTTGTCGCGGGTCATCGCCTCCAGCAGCGCCGCCGGCGCCAGGCCGCCGGCGGCGGTCGGCAGCCCGAACCGCTCCAGCAGGGCGATCAGGCGATCGGTCAGGGCCGCGTCGATCCAGCCCAGGCGCTCGGCGATCCGGCACTCGGCGACCATGCCGGCGGCGACGGCCTCGCCGTGCTGGTAGGCTCCGCCGTAGCCGGCGACGGCCTCGATCGCGTGGCCGACGGTGTGCCCGAAGTTCAGGACGGCCCGCAGGCCGGTCTCCTCGCGCTCGTCCTGCGAGACGACCTCGGCCTTCAGCTCGCAGCTGCGGGCGATGACGTGCCGGATCGCGCCCGGGTCGCGGGCCAGGATCGCCCCGGCGTTCTGCTCGAGGAAGTCGAAGAACCCGGCGTCCAGGATGACCCCGTACTTGACCACCTCGGCCAGCCCGCAGCGCAGCTCGCGGTCGGGCAGGGTGGCCAGCACGTCGGTGTCGATCCAGACACCGACCGGCTGGTGGAAGCTGCCGATGATGTTCTTGGCCCGGGGATGATTGATGCCCACCTTGCCGCCGACCGAGCTGTCGACCTGGGCCAGCAGCGTGGTCGGCACCATGAGCAGCGGCAGGCCGCGGGCGAAGGTGGCCGCCGCGAAGCCGGCCAGATCGCCCACCACGCCGCCGCCGACCGCCACGACCGCACAGTGGCGGTCGGCTCGCACGGCGATGAGGCGGTCATAGAGCCGCTCGGCGCTGGCCAGCGATTTCGAGCCCTCGCCAGGGGCGATCACCTCGGTCGCGGCCTCGATGCCGACGGTCCCGAGCGCCGCGACCATCGGGCCGGCCAGCGGGGCAACGTGGGCGTCGGTCACGACCAGGGCCGTGCGGCAGCCGGCGCCGGCCCAGGTGGCGTCGAGCACCGACCTGGCGAACGGGGCGAACCCCGAGGGGTCGCCGCTGGTGATGGCGACCGGGTAGGTGCGCGGACCGAGCGGCACGGTGACCGTCAGGGAGGAAGCGGAGTGTGCGGGCCCCGGTCGGGCCGGCTGGGAGCGATCCATGGTCGTCTCGGGTCGGGCGGATTCGAACGGGTCGAGCCTCACTATAACGGCCAGTCCGGGCGCCGGACATCGGCCTGACGCCGAGGCTCCCGTCCGGGTTGGCCCCGGCCCGTCGATGGGTGTGAAGATTGTGAGTCGGCATGCGGAGTGCTAGACTGGACGCCACTGACGGAGCGCCCGCCCTTCACCACGCCCGCACCTCCCCATCGTGGGTGGACATCATGTCCGATCCCCTCTCGTGGTGGTCGATTGGTCTCGGACGCTGGGCCGGAACCCGGGTCCGGATCCACCTGTTCCTGCTCCTGTTCATCGGCCTGAGGCTGCTCGAGGCGGCGGTCCTGCCGGCGTCGCGGGGACACGCGCATCCGGTGCTCGAGACCGTCGTCTGGCTGGGGCTGATGCTCCTCGCCCTGGTGGTGCACGAGCTGGGCCACGCGGCCTGGGCGGCGCGGCTCGGCCAGACGCCCGATGAGGTGCGGCTCTGGCCGCTCGGCAGCCTGGTCGGACCCACCACCGCCACCGGCGCCCGCACCCAGGAGGCGGTGCTCGTCGCCCTGGGCGGCCCGCTGGCCAGTGGCGCCATGGCGCTCATCGCGTTGATCGGTCTCCAGATCGGCCACGCCCGGATGGAGCTGAACCCCTTCAGCCCCCGGGGCGGGGCGCCCCTGATGACCGGCGGCCTGGAGGCGTTGCCATTCTCGGTGGTGTGGCTGATCGGATGGTTCGGCTACCTGAACTGGGTGCTGTTCCTCGCCAACCTGATCCCCGCGTTGCCGATGGACGGCGGCCGGGTCCTCCGCGGGGTGCTGGCGTCGCAGTCGCGCGACAGCACCTTCGCCCCCTATGTCGGCCGCACCAGCGCCGCCGTGCTCGGCCTCTGGGGCCTGCTCTGGCTCCCGACGGGCCGGCCCGGCGGCCTGACCCTGATCGGGCTGGCCCTCCTGCTGGAGATCATGGTCCGCGTCGAGCTGCGCCTCTTCGAGGATGTGGGGTACTTCGAAGAGGGGGGCGTCTTCGGCTACGACTTCTCCCAGGGTTACACCAGCCTGGAGTCGGCCGCGCCGACCGTCCGTCCCCGTCCCGAGAGCGCCCTGGAGCGCTGGCGACGGCGGCGGTCGGACCAGCGTCGCCAGCGCCGCGAGTCGCGCGAGGCGGCCGAGGACATCCGGCTCGACGAGATCCTCGACAAGCTCCACCGCGAGGGCCGCTCGGCGCTCACCGACGAGGAGCAGCGGTTCCTGGTCCGCCAGAGCGAACGCGTCCGGAGCCGCCGGGTGCAGAGCGACCGTCCCTGAGACCCGATCCGGCCGGGCGGCACCGGTCGCCGCGGATCGCGCCTCAGGTCCGGCCAGGTGCGCGCCCGGATCGTTGCAATCGGAGCCGCCCGGCGCGGACGCGACACCACGGCGGTTGAGCCGGGCCGCGTGCTCGCGGTATCGTGGAACGAGTCCCTCGAACCGACGGTTCCTCCTCCCCAGGCCGGGGCGCCGCACCGTGACCGACTCGCACCGATTCCCGCGACCGAAGGCCCCGTTCGTGCCGCGCTCGGCGGTCCCGGCCGACTCCTGCCTGTGTGACCACTGCGTGGGCAAGTGCTGCCGCTACTTCTGCCTCGAGATCGACACGCCGACGACCTGGGACGACTACGACACGATCCGGTGGTACCTGACCCACGGCCTGACCCTGATCTACGTCGAGTCGGGCAAGTGGCACCTGGTCGTCTTCACCCAGTGCCAGTACCTGGGGGCCGACAACCGGTGCGGCATCTACCTGAACCGGCCCAAGATCTGCCGCGACTACTCGTCGAACGACTGCGAGTACGACACCGACTGGCAGTTCGACAAGGTGTTCGAGACCCCCGAGCAGATCTGGGAGTACGCCGAGGCGATCCTTCCCGCGCGTCGGCGGGCCGGTCGCGTGGCGGTGATGCCTGGTGACAGCGCCCCGTCGGGTCTGGTCGTCCTGAGCGGGCCGGCGACGGCCGATTGATTGCGGGCGCGGGGTGCTCCGGCTAATCTCGGCAGTTCAGCGGCGCGCCGCTCCGACCCCGGGCCATCGCCCGGCGCGGGGCGGCCGGCCCGGGAGTTTGCCACCTCATGAGCGATGCCCAAGGCCCCGACCCGGCCCTCGCCCCCGCGCCCTCGGAGGCCCCCGGGGCCCCGCAGTGGGAGTTCGAGCCGCAGCACGAGCGGCTGATCGCCGACCTCGCGGCCAAGATGCAGTTCGTCGGGTTCTTCGCGCTGCTGGTCGGCGGACTCGGGGCCGCCCTCATGGTCGTGTCCTGGTTCCGCAGCCAGATCGTGCTCATCGACGTCAGCAGCCTGATCCTGATGTTCCTGGGCCTCTGGACGCTCTCGGCCAGCCGCGAGTTCGCCGGGGTGGCCGCCACCCAGGGCCGCGACATCAGCCACCTGATGCGGGCGCTCGGCACCCTGCGGACCATGTACCGGCTGTTTTACTGGCTGTTGCTGATCGGCCTGGTGCTCGTGCTGATCCTGGGCGTCCTGCGCACCGCCGGCGGTGGCGCGGGGGCGGTCGGCTGAGCAGCAGGCAGCCGGGAGCGACCGGGCCCGGGGAGCGAGCGATGGCCCGCCGACACAACCACTACGAGGCCGCGTTCGAGGCGTACATCCGCAGCTTGCGGGTGCCGTGCGTGGCGGTCGACGAGGCCAAGCGGGCGATTTCCGGGACTGTTGGGGTGAAAAACCCCGACTTTTTGCTGTATCCTCAAGCGGGTCCGAACCTGGTCGTCGAGGTCAAAGGCAAGCGGGGCAAGAACGCCCTCGGCCGGCGACCCTGGGAGAACTGGGTGACGACCGACGACCTGGACGGCCTGGCCCGCTGGCAGACCCTGTTCGGGCCCGGCTTCCGCTCGGTGCTGGCCTTCGCGTATGCCGAGGCGGTCCCGCTGCTGACGTCGATGGCCGCGCCGGTGCCGGCGGGCGCGGTCGTCGACCCGGGGGCCTTCGGCTTCCGGGGCCGGGTTTACCGGTTCTGGGGCGTGACGCTCGACGACTACCTCGAGCACCTGCGGTCACGGGGCCCCGCCTGGCGGGCCGTGGCCATGGCCCGGGCCGAGTTCCGCCGCCGGGTCCGACCGCTCCGCGAATGGTTGCCGATCTCCCCCGATTCTCCCCGCCGTCCCCGCCCGATCCGGGAGCGCCCGCGATGACGATCCTCCAGTCTCTGGTCCGCCGGCTCTCCGCCCCCGTGGTCCTGGCCGTTCTGATCCTGGCCGCCTGGTCAGGTCCGCTTCCGAGCATCGCTCGCGCCCAGAACACGGGCGGGACCGAGGGGGCGCCCACCGAGCAGGTCGAGGAGGCCGACCCGTTCGTCGGCTACTTCCTGGCCGGCCTGATCGCTGCCGGGGTGGTCTTCGCCGTCAGCAAGTCGGCCAGGCGCCGCATCGCCAGCTGATCGGCTCCGTGTCCCGCCCCCGGTCCCGAGCGGCCGATGGACCCCGTGTCGCCGCGCGGCCGCACCGTCTCCCGACCGAATCGATCGCCTTCGAGGAGCCGCCCGCCATGACGGCCGTGCCCGAGACCCTGTCCGACTGCTCCACCACCGTGACGCCGTCCCCCCGACCCGGCGTCCCGACGCGGGATGCGATCGCGGCGATCTACCACGAGCCGCTGCTGAACCTCGTCGCCCGCGCCGGTGCCGTGCACCGGGAACACCACCGGCCTGGCGAGGTGCAGGTCTGCGTGCTCCTGTCGGTCAAGACGGGCGGCTGCCCCGAGGATTGCGGCTACTGCCCCCAGGCGGCCCGCTACCACACGGGCGTGGATGCGCACGCTTTGATGAGCTGCGACTCGGTGCTGGCCGCGGCCCAGCACGCCAGGGACACCGGCGCCACCCGGTTCTGCATGGGGGCCGCCTGGCGGTCGGTCAAGGACGGGCCGCAGTTCGATCGGGTCCTCGAGATGGTCCGCGGCATCAAGGCGATCGGTGGGCTGGAGGTCTGCTGCACGCTGGGCATGCTCACCGCCGATCAGGCCAGGCGCCTCAAGGAGGCCGGCCTCGACGCCTACAACCACAACCTGGACACCTCGCCCGAGCACTACGGCGACGTGATCAGCACCCGCACCTACGACGACCGGCTGGAGACCCTGGGCCACGTCCAGTCCGCCGGCATCAGCGCCTGCTGCGGCGGCATCCTGGGCCTGGGCGAGACGCACGACGACCGCATCGGCCTGCTCCACGCCCTGGCGAGCCTGCCCGAGCCGCCCGAGTCGGTGCCGATCAACGCCCTGGTGCCCGTCGAGGGCACGCCCCTGGCCGACCAGCCGAAGGTCGAGGTCTGGGACATGCTCCGCATGATCGCCACCGCGCGGATCCTGTTCCCGAACGCCATGGTCCGGCTCTCCGCCGGCCGGCTCTCGATGAGCGAGCAGGACCAGGCCCTGTGCTTCCTGGCCGGCGCCAACTCGATCTTCGCCGGCGACAAGCTGCTCACGACGCCGAACCCCGGCGAGGACCGCGACGCCGCGATGTTCGCCCGCCTGGGCCTGACTGCCCGGCCGGCCGCGCCCGGCACCGCGGAGGGCTGCCGCCCCGGCTGAGTCGATCCGACTCGGCCCGTGGCGGAGGAACCATCGCCCATGGGCACCGGCAGCGCGGACCGACGCCCCCGCGTCCGGGTCGACATCACCGGCATCGGCCTGGTCACCAGCCTCGGGCCCGACCGCGAGTCGACCTGGGCCGGACTGATCGCCGGCGCCTCGGGCGCCCGGCTCCTCGACGGCTCCGCCCTCGGCGGCCACGGCCCCTGGGTCGGATACCCGGTGCTCCGGGGCGGCGCCCGACCGGGCCTGGCGAGCCTGCTGGAGTCGGCGGCGCAGGAGGCCTGGGACGACGCGGGCCTCGGGCCCGGCCGGTTCGACCCGGACCGGGCCGCCACGCTCGTCGGCCTGAGCAAGCCGGGCACGCCCGCGCTCGAAGGGCTCAAGGGCCTGGGCGTCGATCGTGGGGCCGACCCGCCGCCCGCGGGTCCGGACGCTGCGGCCCTGGCGGCGCTGCTCGAGGCGCTCGGCCCGGGTTCGGGCGCCCGCGCCGTGGCCCGTCGCTTCGGGCTCCGTGGCCCGTGCTCGGCCCCGGTCGCGGCGTGCGCCACCGGCCTGGTGGCCGCGCTGCAGGGGGCGTGGTGGATCGCCCGGGGCGTGTGTGACGTGGCGGTGGTGGGCGCGGCCGACGCCTCGCTCGAACCGCTCTGGCTGGCGGCGTTCCGGCGGATGCGGGCCCTGGCCGAGGCGCCCGAGGGCTCCGACCCGCTCGAGAGCCTCCGGCCGCTCGACCGCCGTCGCAGCGGCTTCCTGGTCGGCGAGGGGGCGGCCGTGCTCGTCCTCGAGCGCGGCTCGCACGCCGAGGCCAGGGGCATCCGCCCCTACGCCACCCTGGCCGGCGGGGCCCTGGGCGCCGACGCCTACCACCTGACCGACCTGAACCCGGACCCCGGCCCGCTCGCCGATCTGATCGGCCGGGCCCTGGCCTCGGCGGGGCTGGCGCCGGGCGACCTGGATCATGTGAACCTGCACGGCACGGGCACACGCCCCAACGACCCCCTGGAATGCCAGGCCCTGCGGCGAGCGCTGGGATCGCACGCGGGGTCGATCGCCGCGACGGCCAGCAAGGCCCAGCTCGGGCACCTGCTGGGCGCCGCGGGGGCCGTCGAGCTGGCCGTGGCCTGCCTGTCGCTCCGCGACGGGTGCGTCCCGCCGACGCGGCACCTGACGGACCCCGACCCGGCGTGCGACCTCGACGCCACGCCCCTCCTCGCCCGGTCTCGACCGATCGGCGCGGCGCTGAAGCTCTCGCTGGGCTTCGGTGGCCACCTGGCGGCGGCGGTGCTGACCCAGCCCGAGGGCCCCCGACGCCGATCGCTCGGAGGCGTGTCCCCCGGGGACCGTGGCGTGGCGGGGCCTCCCGGGGCCGGGCTAAGCTAGGCGTCGCGCCGGTCGCCCGGGCCGGCCCCTCTCCCGCCTCACCCGCCCGGACAGGATCGCGACCTCATGAGCACGCTCATCTCTCTCGCCCTAGCGATGACCCTGGCCCTTGGCCTCCAGACCGGCCCCGCCGCCCGGCCCGGCGGTGATCCCCCTCCGACGCCACAGCTCCCCGGCCTGACCCTCGACCTGATCGCCGAGCAACCCGCGCTCGTGACGCCGACCGGCGTGGCCGTCGACCGTCAGGGCCGCGTGTTCGTGATCGAGAGCCACACCCACTTCCCGCCGGAAGGCTACACCGGGCCGAAGTCGGACCGGATCAGGCTCTTCGAGGACCCCGACGGTGACGGGCAGTTCGACGCTCCCCGGGTCGTCTTCGAGGGCACCCGCCACACGATGAACCTCGCCTTCGAGGCCGACGGTCGCCTGCTGGTGGTCACCCGCATGCAGGTCTTCCGGCTCACGCTGGCCGCCGACGGCACCGCCGCCGGCGAGCCCGAGGTCCTGGCGAAGCTCGACACGAAGGGGGACTACCCGCACAACGGCCTCTCCGGCTTCGCCGTGGCCTTCGACGGCACGATCTATTTCGGGATGGGGGAGAATCTGGGCGAGGGCTACACACTCACCGGCAAGGATGGCACGGCCCTGAAGGGCGGCGGCGAGGGCGGCAACGTCTTCCGCATCCAGCCCGACGGTACGGGCCTGACCCGGTTCGCGACCGGATTCTGGAACCCGTTCCACCTGACCCTCGACCCGTTCGGACGCCTGTTCGTCGTGGACAACGACCCCGACTCGCGGCCGCCCTGCCGGCTGCTGCACGTCGTCGAGGGGGGAGACTATGGCTACCGCTTCCGCAATGGCCGCAAGGGTCTCCACCCGTTCACGGCCTGGGACGGCGAGCTGCCGGGCACGCTCCCGATGGTCGCGGGCACGGGCGAGGCCCCCTCGGGCGTCGTCTGGTACGGATCGGATGCCCTGCCCGAGCTGCGCGGCTCGATCCTCTCCACCTCGTGGGGCGATCACCGGATCGACCGCTTCCAGCTCGAACCGGCCGGCGCCTCCACCCGGGGCGCCCGCGCCGCGATCGCGACCGGCGACGACCGGTTCCGCCCGGTCGGGATCGCCGTGGCGCCCGACGGCTCGATGTTCGTGACCGACTGGGTCGACCGCTCGTACAACGTGCACGGCCAGGGCCGGCTCTGGCGAATCCGGCCGACCAGTCCCCCCGTGCGCACCGCGGTCGGTGATCCGGCGCCGGCACTGCGGCACCTCGACCGGGCGATTCGCGAGCAGGCCGCGCGCACGCTGACGACCACGCCTGAGGGCCGCCAGACCCTGGCCGCCGCCCTCGCCGATCGCACCGTGGCCCCGGCCGTGCGGGCACTGGCCCTGGAGGCGCTGGCCTTGGCGCGGACCGACGACGCTCGCGCCGCCATCCGGTCCGCCAGGACCGACCCCGATCCGCTGGTCCGGGCCCTGGCGGTCCGCCTGATCCCCGAGGGATCCGCCGACCTGGCCGCGCTCGCCGCGGCCGACCAGCCGGCCCCGGTGCGGGCCGAGGCCCTGCGACGGCTGGGCGGCCCACCGACCGCGTCCGTGCTCCGCGCGGCGCTGGCCGACCCCGACGCCTTCGTGCGGCAGGCAGCCCGGTCGGCACTGGCCCGGACGATCGAGGAGCTGCAGCTCGCCACGCTGGCGCGGTCGCCCGCCGTGCCCGAGCGGCTGGCGGCCTTGCTGATCGAGCGGGATCGGGACACGCCCGAGGCCCGGGCGCTGGTGGCCACATTCCTCGATGATGCCGACCCGGTCGTACGGCAGGCGGCCGTGCAGTGGGTGGCCGAGTCGCGGCTGGCGGAGTTCCGCGACGGGCTGGAGCGGGCCGTGAGCCACGAGCCTTCGACCGACGCCCTCCTGCGCTCGTACTTGGCGGCGCGGGCCGCCCTCGACGGGCAGACGACCGCGTTGGACCAGGGGCGAGCCGACGGCAACCTCCTCCGCGAGCTGGCCGGCGATCCCGCCCGGTCGGCCGCCCTGCGACGGCTGGCGACCCGGGGCCTCGGCGGGGACGATTCGGCCGAGGCCCGCGAGACGCTGCGCGGCCTGCTGGGCGAGCGCGATCCCGCCCTGCGCCGCGAGGCCCTGGCGGCGCTCCTGGACCGTGGCGATGCCATCGAGCCGGCCCGGCTGGCGGCGATCGCCGGCGACGCCACGCTGCCGCTCGGCCTGCGGGCCGAGGCGATCGCCGGCCTGGCCACGCCGGCCGCCGATCGGCCGGAGCTCCTGATCCCGCTCCTGACCGATGCCGAGCCCGCGCTGCGGCGTCAGGCGGCCCGGTCGCTCCGGGGCGCCTCGGTTCCACCGGCGACCCGATCGGCGCTGGCTCCCGAGCTGGCCAGCCTGCTCGGCCTCGATGGCGCGGCGGCGGCCGTCCCGTCGCCGGGCGCGGGCGACCCGGCGGAGGGGGCCCGCGTCTTCTTCAATCCGAAGGGGCCGGGCTGCTACCGCTGCCATCAGGTGGACGGCCGCGGCAGCCGGATCGGGCCCGACCTGACCGGTATCGGACGCTCGGGCGACCGGGATCGACTCGTCCGGTCGATCGTGCAGCCGAGCGCCGAGATCGCCCCGCAGTTCACGACGTTCCAGCTCGCCCGCACCGACGGCACGGTGGTCAACGGCCTGTTCCTGGTTGAACAGGGGGACGGCGGCATCCAGTTCGCCGGTGCCGACGGCAAGACGTTCGTGGTCCATCCCCGAGACATCGAGGCCCGCCAGCCGGTGCCGGTCTCGATCATGCCCGAGGGCCTCGACCGGCTCATGACGGCCGCCGAGTTCCGCGACCTGCTGGCCTACCTGGGCGACCCGAAGGCCGCCGCCGGGCCCACGGCCGAGAAATCGTCCGGTTCGCCGGAAAAAGGCCGTTGAGATCCGCAAGCATGGCGCTACCATGAACTGACCCCCGCACGGACCGCACGACTCAACCGCCATCGCCACGCCCCCGCGCCACGACGGACCGCGACCGGGGGTGTTTGCCTGCGCCGCAACGCGCCGGACGGCCCGACGGCCCCGGGCTGGAGACCTCGATGAACCCGCACGACGCCGACCCGCACGTTCCCGACGAGACCCCCGACGACGCCGAGACGCCGACGCGCCGCCCGCGTCCGGGCCGGGCCGAGAAGGAGGACGAGGTGCCGCCGCCGCCCGACGTCGAGGCGGACGACCGGTTCCCTTCCGGCCCCTGGACCGGCTTCTTCCTCCAGAAGCTCGGGTCGGGACGCCACTGGATGGAGCTGAACCTCACGTTCCGCTCGGGCACGATCACCGGCGCCGGCCGCGACTGGGTGGGCCCGTTCGCCATCACCGGCCGCTACAGCACCCAGGACGGCACCTGCCGCTGCGCCAAGCGTTACGTCGGCAAGCACGACGTCTCGTACGAGGGCTACAACGAGGGCCGAGGCATCTGGGGCCTCTGGACCATCGACGTGCCCCCGCTCCGCGGCGGGTTCCACATCTGGCCGGTCGGAATGCCCGACCCGACCCAGAACCGCCTCTCCGAGGAGGAGGACATCCCGGTGCCCGCCGACTCCCTCGAGGTGAGCGAGTTCGGCACCGTCGAGAGCGACCTGCTCGTCGGCACCGAGGCCTGATGCGATGAGCCCGGCCGCCTCCGCCGACCTGATCCTGGCGAGCACGTCGCGCTACCGGCGCGACCTGCTCGCCCGCCTCGGCCTGCCCTTCACCTGCGAGGCCCCCGAGGTCGACGAGAACGCGGCCAAGGCCCTCGGGCTGGCCCCCGTCGAGCTGGCAAGGCATCTGGCCCGCGCCAAGGCCCAGGCGGTGCTCGCCCGCCGGTTGGCCACGGGATCGCAGCGATCGACCGTGGTGATCGGGGGCGATCAGCTCGTCGCGCTCGATGGCGCGATCCTCGGCAAGCCGGGGACGGCGGCCGGCGCCATCGCGCAGCTCGAACGGATGGCGGGCCGGACCCACGAGCTGATCACCACGCTCTGCGTCGCCAGGCCCGACCAGGCGGTCGAGCACACCGACGTGACCCGCCTCCACGTCCGGGACCTCGAGCGATCCGAGATCGAGCGCTACGTCGCCGCCGACGATCCGGTCGACTGCGCCGGCTCGTACAAGATCGAGTGCCTGGGCATCGCCCTGTTCGACGCGATCGAGTCGGCCGACCAGACCGCCATCACGGGACTGCCGATGCTCGCCCTGGCACGCATCCTCCGTCGGTTCGGGTACGCGATCCCCTGAGGCCCTGGTGCGAGTGCCCGGTGATGGCCAACTTCCGGATGGAGCGGCTGTTCGTGCGGCTCGATGAGCCGGTGCCCGGCCTGGATCATCTCAAGGCGATCGATCCGGTCGCCTTCTCGATGCACTACTCCAACGAACACGCCGAGTCGCTGGGCCTGGAGCCGCTCGACGCGTTCACCTTCGCTCCGTTCGAACGCCCGCGCTGGTTCCCGGCCGAGCAGGGGCTCCACACGGTGCGCGGTCTCCTGGAACTGTACGGTCGGTGGCGGGCCTCTGGGCAGAACCCTTACGGAATCAGCGCCGAGGCCCTGGACCGGCGCATCGTCTCGATGTCCTCGGTCGCGACCGTGCTCGAGGCGGCCGCCGCCCTGGGCCGTCGGTTCCACCTCCAGGCCCGTGACCTCTGAACCGGCCGGGGCCGGCCGCCCGCCGGTGCAACGATCGATCCCAGGGCCAATGAAACGGGCGACCCTGGCGATCGACCCGGAAGGCCGGCCGCCGGGATCGCCCGTCGGGGAGTCGGAGATCGCGCCGGGGGGATTGAACCGCCCGGCGATCGAGTGGCTCAGCCCTTGCCGCCGCGAGCCAGGTACTCGACCAGGTCCCGCAGCTCGGGCCTGGTGAGCTTCTGGATCAGGTCGGCCGGCATGGCCGAGTCGCCGCGGCGGCGCTCGTCGATGTCGGCCTTGGGGACCTCGATGAGCTTGGCCTCGGCGGTCATCAGCTTCAGGGTCGTGTCATCCTCAGCCTTGAGCACGCCGGCGATCAGACGACCGTCGCTGGTGGCCACGACGGTCGTCTCGAACCCCTCGGCGATCGCCTGGTTCGGGTTCACGATCGAGCCCAGGATGTAGGCCCGATCCTTCTTGCTGCCGAGGTCGGTGAGATCGGGCCCGACCTCACCCCCCTCGCCGCCAACCTTGTGGCAGCGCAGGCAGTAGACCTCGGTCTTCTGCTTGAAGATCTGCTCGCCGCGGCGGGCGTCGCCGCCCACCAGGGCCTCGCGGTAGGGGGCCGTCGGGTCGTCCTGCGGCCGGGTGGCCTCGTAGCGCTTCAGGCGATCCCGGACGCCGGGGTCGTTGCGACGGCCGGCGGCTTCGAGCAGGTCGAGATGCACCTCGGCGGGCACCTCGCCGGCGCTGAGCCGGTCGAGCCAGGTCGCCAGCAGCGCATCGGCTCCGGCCCCCTTCAGGTTGCCCAGGGTGCTGAAGGCGAGCTGCTTCTCGACGGTTTCCCCGTTGCCGACGACGGTCTCGAGGGCCGGCAGGGCGACGGCCGGATCGAGCTTGGCGAGGATGCGCAGGCCCTCGGCGCGGTAGACGCCGTTGTCGTCGGCCAGGGCCCCCTTCACGACCTCCGACAGGGCGGGGTCGTTGGTGGCGTCGAGCGCCTTGAGGGCATCGACGCGGGTCGCCAGCGGCAGCGCGCCCGTCCTGGCGAGCTCCGCCACCTTCGGGCCGACGCCCTTCAGGCCGAGCCGGCCCACCGCCTGGAGGGCGGCGCGACGGATCGGCTCGTCGTCGCTGGCCAGCAGGCCGTCGAGCTTCGGTTGCAGGGCGGCGATGGCGTCGGTCGCCGGGCGCTCGGCGATCGGCCGCCAGAGGCCGACCACGCGGTCGCGACCCTGCGGCTTCGCCCAGGTGGCCAGGGCGTCGATCGCCTCGGCCCGGACCCGCTCGTCGAGCGTCGGGTTGGCCGCCAGCGCGGCCAGGCGGTTGGCGGCGGCGGGGCCGCCGAGCCGGATGTTCGCGTTCAGCACCCGGCGGGCCAGCGCGGCCGTGGCATCGCCAGGCAGCTCCAGCCGGGCCAGGGTGTCGGTGGCGTCGGTGATCGGCACGTCGTTGATGGCGCGAGCGGCCTCGACGACGAGCTTCGGGTCGGCGTCCTTGAGGAACTGGGCGACCTTCGGCGAGCCGATCCGCCGGAGCGCGAGCAGGGCCCCCATGCGCACGGCGGCCGACGGACTGGTGCCGAGCTTCGCGATGCCGTCGGCGTCACGGGTTCCGGCCAGACCCATCACGCCGGCGTGGCGGAGGTAGGCATCGGCGTCGGCGTTGGCCTCCAGCATCGCGGCCAGCGGGGCGATCGCCTCGCGGCGGCCAAGCTTGCCGAGTGCCTGCGCGGCCTCGAATCGGACCGTGGCGTCCTCATCCGTCAGCGCCTTGGTCAGGGCCTGGAGCGCCTCGGTCGGGTTCGACTGGGTCCGGTCGTTGGCGATCAGGTCTCCGAGGACGCGGGCCGCCTGCCGGCGCACCTCGGGGTCGGCGTCGGCCAGCAGCTTCGGGTATCCGACCAGCGCGTTCCGGCGGCCGCGGGCGAGCTGACCGAGCGCCCAGATGGCATGGCGGCGCACGCGGATCGGCTCGGCGCCGGCGGCACCGTCGGCGGTGCGCGTCTGGCCCAGGGCGGCGACCCAGAGGGCCTTGCCGGTGGGCGAGGTGCGGGTGCCGTCGGCCCGGGGTCGGGAGAGCTCATCGCGGACGCGAGCCACCAGCTCGAACTGGGCCGCCTGGCGAACCCGCATGTCGTCGTGGTCCAGCAGCGCGAACAGCTCGGCCATGGGGCGGCCGGACATCCCCTCCTTGAGGTAGGCAGCGGTGGCGGTGCGGGCAGGGTCGTCGCCGGGGTCGGCGAGCCGGTAGATCCGGCCCTTGGCGGGCTTGTCCCAGCCGTTGACCCAGTCGGTGGCGTACAGGGCGCCGTCGGGCCCGAAGCCGACGTCGGTGACCGCCATGCCCCAGACGAACTGCTCCTGGTCGGCCAGCACGTACGAGGCGCCCGAGGGCTTGACGCTGAAGGTCCGGATCCCGCTCGAGCCGGCGGTGCCGCGGAAGTCGGCCAGGAAGAACTGGCCACGCTCCGAGGCGCGGAGGGCCGTGCCGGGGTTGTAGGCCAGGCCGCTGGGCCCGTCGCTGAGGTTGACCAGGGGTGGCAGCAGGAATGCCGGCTGGGCGTCGTTGCGCGGCTCCCACATCTTCTCGCTGTTCCAGGGCCCGCGCGCGTTCGGCCGCTCGATGAACTGCCAGCCGATGCGCCAGCCGCTGTCGCCTCCCTCGACGAGGTGCACGAGCCGGGCCTTGTCGCCGCTGTCGGAGTTGTTGTCGACGGTGAATAGGTTCCCCTGCTCGTCGAAGGCCAGCTCCTGCGGGTTCCGCAGCCCGTTGGCGAAGATCTCCAGGTTCCGGCCGTCCAGGTCGCAGCGCAGGATGGCGCCGCTGTCGGGGTTGGAGAGCTTGCGACCGTCGAAGGTCGTGACGTTCAGGCCGCGATCCCCCAGGCTGAAGTACAGCCGGCCGTCGGGCCCGACGATCAGGCCGTGCAGGTCGTGGCCCAGGAATCCGACGTGCAGCCCGAAGCCGGTCGCGACGGACTGCCGCTCGTCGGCCTTGCCGTCGCCGTTGGTATCGCGGAGCCGCCAGAGGTCGGGGATGCACGTGTACCAGACGTCGTTGCCGACCGGCAGCACGCCGGCGCCCAGGCCGGTCTCGGGGCTGGTGAAGCCGTCGGCGAAGACGGTCGCCTTGTCGGCCTTACCGTCGCCGTCAGTGTCCTCGACCAGCCGGATCCGATCGTCGGCCTGGCTGTAGTCCTGGACGCCCTGCTCGCCCAGGTACTTGCGGTACATGGCGACCCGCTCGGGGATCGTGCGGATGGCCAGGTCGTCGTCGAGCCAGTTCATGTGGCCACGGGTGTCGGTCACGCCCTGGTGGTGCCGGAACGTCTCGACGACGTAGAACTTGCCCTGCGGGTCGATCGCGAAGGCGACCGGGTTGGCGAGCAGGGGCTCGGCAGCGAAGAGGCTCAGGTTCAGGCCTTCGGGCACCTTGAACCGGGCGATCGCCTGCTCGCCCTCGTCGCTGGCGGCCTCGATGCGGGGGATGAAGCCGTTGGGGCTCTTGTGGTCGGCGGTCACCGGGTGGGCGGCCGGCGGGTCGTCGGGCGCCGCGGGGGCGATCGAGACCAGGGCCGCGGCGGGCAGCATCGCCGCGAGCAGGCGCGCGGCGTACGGGGTCGGTCGGGGCATGGGGCAGGGCTCTCGATCCGCACGCGGCGGTCACGGACGGGTCGCGGACCGGGGGCGGGCGGCGCCAGGATCGGGGCAGCGGGGCTGCACCGACGCCGGCGAGTGGCCGATCGCCCCGGGGCGGACGCGTCTGGGGTTGAGGGGGGCTGGGCGGAGGGGCGCGCGGTCCCCGATCGCCGCGCGGAGGCGCCGGGGGCTCGCACTGCGTCCCATCGTATCGGGCGGCCGCACCCGGTTGTAGGCCATCGTCGGCACTCCGGGCGCGGCACCGGATCCGGCGCACGCTGGGTCGAGACCCGCGCGGCCCCGGAAGGACCGGTGCCGGGGGTTCGGGAGGGATTGTCCGACCCCGGCGGAAACCTTTAGACTGGCACCGCCTGGTCGTGCCCCCTCTCCGTCCCCACCTCCTCACGCGTTCGAGACTCCCTATGGCCGCGGCATTCCCCGACGTCCCGAAGATCGTCTACGGCGGACCCAAGTCCAAGAACCCGCTGGAGTTCAAGCACTACAACGCCGAGGAGGTCGTCGGCGGCAAGACGATGAAGGACCACCTGCGGTTCTCGGTCGTCTACTGGCACACCTTCAGCAACCCGCTGAGCGACCCGTTCGGCGGCGGTACCGCCGTGCGCCCGTGGGATGACGGCTCGAACTCGCTGGAGAACGCGCTCCGCAAGGTCGACGTCGCCTTCGAGTTCATGGAGAAGCTGGGCGCTCCGTACTACGCGTTCCACGACCGCGATGTCGCCCCCGGCGGCGCCACGGTCCAGGAGTCGAACGCGAACCTGGACGCCGTCGCGAAGAAGCTGAAGGAGGCCCAGGACCGTACCGGCATCAAGCTGCTCTGGGGCACGGCCAACCTCTTCAGCCACTTCCGCTTCAACCAGGGCGCGGCCACCAGCCCGTTCGTCGACGTCTTCGCGCACGCCGGGGCCCAGGTCAAGAAGGCCTTGGAAGTGACCAAGATGCTCGGCGGCGAGGGGTACACCTTCTGGGGCGGTCGCGAGGGGTACCAGACCCTCTGGAACACCGACCTGAAGCGCGAGATCGAGCACCTGGCGGCCTTCCTGCACATGGCCGTCGACTACAAGAAGCAGATCGGCTTCACGGGCCCGTTCTACATCGAGCCCAAGCCCAAGGAGCCGACCAAGCACCAGTACGACAGCGACACCGCCGCGTGCCTGAACTTCCTCCGCACGTACGGCCTGATGGACCACTTCAAGCTGAACCTGGAGACGAACCACGCCACCCTGGCCGGCCACGATATGGACCACGAGCTCCGCACGGCCATCGCCGCCGGCGCCCTCGGCTCCATCGACGCCAACACGGGTGACCCGCTGCTGGGCTGGGACACCGACCAGTTCCCGACCGACATCTACCTGACCACCAAGTGCATGCTGGCCATCCTCGACATGGGCGGCTTCACCACCGGCGGCGTGAACTTCGACGCCAAGGTCCGGCGCGAGAGCTTCGAGCCGATCGACCTGTTCCACGCCCACATCGGCGGCATGGACGCCTTCGCCCGCGGCCTCAAGATCGCCCACGCGATCCGGGAGGACGGCCGGCTGGCGAACTTCGTCAAGCAGCGCTACAGCTCGTGGGATGGCCCGCTCGGCCAGCAGATCGAGGCCGGCAAGTGCAGCCTCGCCGAGCTCGAGAAGCACGCCATGGCGCACGGCGAGGTCACGTGCGTCGTCAGCGGCCGCCAGGAGATGCTCGAGAACCTGATCAACGAGTTCGTCTGAGCCGCACCGCGGTTGCCAGGAGGCCGGCGCCGATGGCCCCGACCTCCTGGTGGGCCGAGCGCTCCTGCAGAGCGGTGATGCTCTGGACCGGCTGCCGGGTCCTGGCCTCGAATCACCCCCCGGGCGATCGCCGCGGGCTGGCAAGACGCCGCCCGTGGCCCCGGGCGCTCCCCGTGACCCGTCGGAGCCGCACCCGCGCGGGGTGTGGCCCGGCGCTCGCCTCCCTCCGCACCCCGAGGTCCGTCCGATGCGCAGCTGGTCGTGGAATATTGGCCGCATCGCCGGCATTCCGATCTACATCCATTGGACGTTCCTGGTCCTGCTGGCGTGGATCGGGTACTCCGGGTTCCGCCAGGGTCATAGCGGGCAGGAGGCGGCCGTCGAGGTCGGGTTCATGCTGGCCCTGTTCGGGTGCGTCGTCCTGCACGAGCTGGGGCATGCCCTGATGGCCCGGCGGTTCGGGGTGCCGACGGCCGACATCACGCTGCTGCCCATCGGCGGCGTGGCGCGGTTGCAGCGGATGCCGGACAAGCCCCTGGAGGAGTTCCTGGTGGCGATCGCCGGGCCGCTGGTCAACGTGGTCATCGTGGCGATCCTGTACGCCGCCGGGATCCGCTCGCAGATCATCAAGACCGACGAGGCGATCCTCCTGACGGGCGGCTTCTGGGGCCGGCTCATGCTCGTCAACGGGTTCCTGGTCCTGTTCAACCTGCTGCCGGCGTTCCCGATGGATGGCGGCCGGATCCTGCGGTCGCTGCTGGCCATGACGATGGACTACAACAAGGCCACGCAGATCGCCGCGTCGATCGGCCAGATGATGGCGCTGGGGTTCGCGTTCCTGGGATTGCAGTCGAACCCACTGTTGCTGCTGATCGCCCTGTTCGTCTGGATCGGCGCCGGGGCGGAGGCCACCGAGGTGCAGCAGCGGACCGAGCTGCGCAACGTGCCCGTGCGAGACGCGATGCTCACCGACTACCAGACGCTCGTGCCCGAGGACACGCTCAGCCGGGCCGCCGAGCTGCTGCTGGCCGGCTCGCAGCAGGACTTCCCGGTCATCGACGACGGCCGGATCGTCGGCGCCCTGAGCCGGCAGGCGCTGCTGCGGGGGCTGTCGAAGGGGGGTCGTGAGGCCCTGGTGAGCGGGTTCCTCGACCCGGCCGTGGGCCAGGTCGAGGCCGGCTCGATGCTCGTTCCCGCCCTATCGCGGATGCGCGAAACGGGGGCGTCGATGCTCCAGGTCGTCGAGGGTGACCGCACGGTCGGACTGCTGACGATGGAGAACATCGGCGAACTGCTGCTGCTGCGGGCCGCGGTGGGCGGCCAGGCGCCAACGAACCTGATCGGCTCGCCAGCCTGAGCCCGTTCCGGCTCGGGACCGCCGGCGTACCGACCCTTCAGTCGCCGGCCAGAGCGGCGAGGATCGTGCTCAGGAACGCGGGCAGGTCGTCGGGCGTGCGGCTGGTGATCAGGTTGCCGTCGCGCACGCACGGCGCATCCTGCCAGACGCCGCCGGCGTTCTCGACGTCGTCGCGGATGGCGAAGAACCCGGTGACCTTGCGGCCCTGAAGGCAGCGGGCCGAGCAGAGCATCCAGGGGCCGTGGCAAATGGCCGCCAGGATCTTGCCCTGCTGCGCGCCGCCGATCACGAGGTCGACCATCGGCCGGCTGCGCCGCATGTGGTCGGGCGAGTAGCCGCCGGGGATCACGATGGCGTCGAAGTCGGCCGCCGTCACGTCGCCGGCGGCCACGTCGGACTTCGCCGGGTAGCCATGCTTCGACGCGTAGCTTTCGCCGGCCCTGGGGCCGACGATCTTGACGTCGCAGCCCGCCTCGCGGAGCCGGAGCACCGGGTACCAGAGCTCCAGATCCTCGTACATCTTCTCGACCAGGACGGCGATACGCTTGCCCTTGAGCGGACTCATCGGTGACGGGACTCCTCGTGCAGGCGGGAGGCGACGGGACTCACGTTCGGTCGGGGTCAGCGTGCTGCGACCGCCGGGCCAGCCTCGGCGGCGAGGATGTCGGCCACGGCCGCCTGGAGGCCCTGATCGGTGGTGTAGGGGGGCTGGTAGCCGAGTACCCGGCGCGCCTTGGCGATCGAGTAGTCGAGGTTCAGCGCCAGGAACTTGTAGCGGGCCATGTTGATCAGCGGCGGGTCGGTGTCGCCGCGCCGCCGGGCCCGGCGTTCGAGCAGCTTCGCCAGGAACTTCGCCACCGGCTTGGGGATCTTCCGCGTGGGCGGCTTCAGCCCCGCCAGCTCGGCGACCCGGCCGACGAACTGCCGCTTGCTCACGCGGTCGCCGTCGGTGAGGTTGAACACCTGCCCGACCGCCTCGGGGCGCTCGGCGGCCAGGAACATGCCGTGGACCAGGTTCTTCACGTAGATGCAGTTGAGCGCCTGCTCGCCCGAGCCGAAGTAGGCGAAGACTCCGCTGCGGAGCCTGGCCAGGAGCTTGGGCAGCACGGTGCGGTCGCGCTCGCCATAGATGAACCCGGGCCGAACGATCGCCAGCGGCAGTCTCGGCGACTCCAGCGGCGACTTCGCGAGCTGCTCCTGCACGTAGGGCAGGGCGGCCAGCTCGGGAGGGGTGGTGTCGGTGTAGCAGAGGGCGAGGACCTCGGCCTCCGTCTTGGAGCGGGTGTAGGCGTCCAGCGAGTTGATCGCCGGCGGGGTCGTCTCGTCGGTGCCGAAGTGATCGCGGCCCTCGTAGACGCCCAGCGAGCTGACGTGCACGAAGCGCTCGACCTGTGCCTCGGTGGCCGCGTCGAGCAGCAACCGGAGGGCGTCGACGTTCAGGCGGCGGAAGTCGTCCAGCTCGCCCCAGTCGCCGACGCGGGCGGCACAGTTGAAGACCCAGTCGGCTCCGTCGACCCCGCGGCGCAGGGCGTCGGCATCGGCCAGGTCGCCGTGGACCTTCTCGACGCCCCAGCGATCGAGCAGCGTCGTGTTGCTGCCGGTCCGGACCAGGGCCTTGACCCGGTGGCCCGCGGCGAGCGCCTGCTCGACGGCGTGGCTGCCGACCAGGCCGGTGCCGCCGGTCACGAAGATGGTCTTCGACGCGCTCGCCATGATCGCAGGGCCTCCCACCGCCACCGTTTGCTTCCGTCCCGAGGGCCCCGAGCCTAACGGGCGGGGCCCGTGGCGTCGAGTCGGCGGCACCCGGGGGACTGGTTGAATCGACCGGGCGTCGGGGCGCGAATCGGGGCGGAAGAGGGTGGCCGGTCGCCGACTCGCTGGGTAGGCTGGAAGATTCTGGTGAGCCCGCGACCGGCCCGACTTCGGGGCCCGCCGCCGGTCCGCCCTGGCGATTCACCGGCCTGGCCGGGATGCACTGGCAACACGGGACAGCGTCATGGCCCAAGCGATGAAATCCGACGAGCTGGAGTCGTTCCGCCGCGTGCTGGAAGGGCTCCGGGCCCGGCTCCGGGGCGACCTCGACCAGATGACGGACGAGGCCCTCCGGCGCAACGGCAGCGAATCCTCCGGCAACCTCTCGAACGTGCCCCTGCACATGGCCGACCTCGGCACCGAGGCGTTCGACCTGGACTTCACCCTCGGCCTGATCGAGAACGAGCAGGAGACGCTGGGCCAGATCAACGAGGCGATCAGCCGCATCGAGCGCGGCACCTATGGCATCTGCTCGGAGTGTCAGGAGCCGATCGCCAAGGCGCGGCTCCAGGCGCTGCCGTACACGGCCACCTGCATCGAGTGCGCCCGCAAGCTGGAGCGCCACGGATGACGGGTGTGCGGCGGGTCCCGCTCCGCAACGTCCTGATGTTCTGGGCCATCGCCCTCGGTGGCATGGCCTTCGACCTGGCGACCAAGTCGGCCATCTTCGCGCGGGTCCCGCTCGGCGTCAGCCGCACGGTGATCCGCGACCTGCTCGAGCTCCACCCCAGCCGCAACAAGGGGGCACTCTGGGGCCTGGGCTCGAGCCTGCCCAACAGCGGCCTGGTCTTCGCCGGACTCTCGATCCTCGCCGCCCTGGCCATCTGCTACTGGCTGTTCGTCCGGGGCGCCGCCAGCGACGGGCTGCTCACCGCCGCCCTCGGGCTGATCATGGCCGGGGCCCTGGGCAACTGCTACGACCGGCTGGTCTTCGGCTACGTCCGCGATTTCGCGCACCTGCACGTCGACTCGATCAACTTCGACTGCGCGATCTTCAACTTCGCCGACAACATGCTCATCGCCGGCGCCATCATCCTGGTGCTGCTGGCGCTGCGGCCCGAGCCGGTCGAACCCGACGTCAGCCCCCGGCCCGACCTGGCCGCCGGCGTGGCCGGGCCCGACGCCGATCCGACCCGGGCGCTCTGAGCGGCCTCGGCCTGCCGGCCGTCGAGTGATCGGCCGGCCCCCTCGGGGGCCAGGCCGATCGGGCCTGACCGGGGTCAGGCGTCGTAGTACAGGATGAATTCGTAGGGGTGGGGGCGCGTCAGCAGCGCCTCGACCTCGTGGGTCCGCTTGTACCAGATCCAGGTGTCGATGACGTCCTCGGTGAAGACGTCGCCACGGAGCAGGAACTCGTGGTCGGCCTTGAGGGCGTCGAGCGAGGCCTCCAGGGTGCGCGGCAGGCCGGGCACGTCGGCCAGCTCCTCGGGCTGGAGGTCGTAGATGTCCTTGTCGAGCGGCTCGCCCGGGCTGGTCTTGGTCTGGATGCCGTCGAGCGCGGCCATGATCATGGCGGAGAACATCAGGTACGGATTGGCCGCCGGGTCGGGCCCGCGGTACTCGATGCTCAGTCGCTCGGCGCTCGGGCTGTAGACGGGGATGCGGACCACGGCCGTGCGGTTGCGGCGGCTGTACGATCGCTTCGTCGGCGCCTCAAAGCCCGGCACCAGTCGCTTGTAGCTGTTGGTGGTGGGATTGGCGAACGCGCACAGGGCGGGGGCGTGCTTGAGGATGCCGCCGATGGCGTAGAGCCCGAGGTCGCTGAGGCCGGCGTAGCCGCTGCCGGCCAGCAGCGGTCGTCCGTCCTTCCAGAGATTGAAGTGGGTGTGCAGGCCCGAGCCGTTGTCGCCGTACAGCGGCTTGGGCATGAAGGTCGCCGTCTTGCCGTGCCGGCGGGCGACGTTGCGGATGATCGACTTGGCGAGCATCAGCCGGTCGGCCGCCTCGACCAGCGGGCTGGCGACCAGGTCGATCTCGCACTGGCCGCCGGTGGCGACCTCGTGGTAATGCGCGGCCGTGGGCACGCCGCACTCGTGCATCATCTGCGCCATCTCGGTCCGCAGGTCGGCCAGGCTGTCGATCGGCGGGACCGGGAAGTAGCCCAGGCCGCTGCCGGGCTTGTAGCCCAGGTTCGGCGACTCCTTGCGGCCCCGGTTCCAGGCGCCCTCGGCCGAGTCGACGTGATAGAACGCCTCGTGCCCGCGCTGGTCGAACCGGACGTCGTCGAAGACGAAGAACTCGAGCTCGGGCGCGATCAGGCAGGTGTCGGCCAGGCCCGTGGACCGCATGTAGCTGGTTGCCTTGCGGGCGATGTTGCGTGGGTCCCGGGTGTAGTCCTGGTGGGTGATCGGGTCCTGGATGTTGCAGATCATCGCCAGGGTCGGGCGCGCGGCGAACGGATCGATCAGCGCCGTCTCGCTCTGGGGCACGATCAGCAGGTCGGCCTCGTTGATGGCGCGCCAGCCGACGACGCTCGAGCCGTCGAAGCCGAGCCCCTCCTCGAACGTCTCCTCGGTCAGCGATTCGGCGGGCACGGCGAAGTGCTGCCAGACGCCGGGGAAATCCATGAAGCGGAGGTCGACGGTCGTGACCTCGCGCTGACGGATGAGGGCCAAGACCTCGCGCGGTGACACCGGCACCTGATCCTTTCCGGCTCGCGGGACGGGCCCCTCCAACCCCCGGGCCGCATGGACCTTGGGGCGGGACGGGGTCGCGGGGCGCCCCATCTGGCCTCGCGTCATTGCAATGGGTCCCAGGCTACCCGAGTTCCCCCCCGCCGTCACCAGGGCCCCGACCCGCCTCGTTCCACACCGCATTGACAGCCCGCCGCCGCCGCCCTATCATGATGGTGTTGATACTGAATCTCAATTGCGACTGGCCCCTCTCCCCCGAGATCACGCCATGGCTTCGCAGACGATCCTGGCGACCCTGCCCGGTGCCGGCCCGCACCAGCGGCTTCAGGTGATCCTGAGTCAGCAGGCCGACGATGCGCTGCTGATCGAGCTCTGCGAGCAGCACCACGGCGAGGGGATCGGCTGGTTCGACCAGCGCCGGCTCCGGCTCGACCCCCGGCAGTGGCGGCAGCTCCAGGCCGTGCTCGGGCGTGGCGAGGCGGCCGAGCAGATCGAGACCGCCGCCGACGCCCCGCGCGCCACCCTGCCGTTCCCCGGCCCGGCCCCACGGCCCTCGCGGCGCACGGCCGCCGGCGACCGGGCCTGAGTTCCGCACTCGCCTGCGGGCGACGACGGACCCCGGTGGATCGGACTGACCAACGACGAAGGCCGGCGGGAGATCCCGCCGGCCTTCGGTGATTTCGGGGGTCGGCGTCGAACTCAGCCGACCTTCGACTTGCCGCCGGACTTGGTGGCCGACGGGTAGGCCAGCTCGGGGCGCTTCAGGAGCTTGGCCATCTTGTCGGCGCCGTCCTGCTCGTCCTGGCAGATGTCCTCGAGCAGGTTGCGGATGCCGACGTCGCGGTCCTCGAGCAGGGCCAGGCACTCGGTGTAGAGTTGGACGTGGCGCAGCTCCATGTCGAGCGAGTTCTGGATCATCTCGTGCAGGTCGGTGGTCACCTTCACCTCGCCGCGCTCCACGGTGGTGACGCCGCCCAGGGCGGTGATCTTGTCGCCGACCAGGTGGGCGTGCTTCAGGGCCTCCTCGCCGCTCTCGCGGAAGAGCTCCGAGAAGACCTCACGCCAAAGGTCGGAAACCAGGAAGCTGTACTGGGTGTACTGGATCAGGCCCGCGTACTCCCACTTGAGGATCTCGTTGAGCTTCTCGACAACCTTGGCCTTGTCCATGAACGATCTCCGATCCGGAAGAGGGTGCCGGGGAAGCAATTTGCCGTCCCGACCGCGGGCGCGGGCGAACCGTGCCGTGACGGCCATCATTGTAGAAAACCAACGGGGGTAGGGTCCAGGGGACCCGGGCCGATCCCAATGCGCCAGTTCGCAATCCTCGAGCATCGGTGGGACGGTGTGCACTTCGACCTGATGTTCGAGGTCGACGCCGATTCCGCCCTGCGCACCTGGGCGCTCGACGAGGCGCCGACCCCGGGGCGCCCGATCGCGGCACGCGGGCTCGCCGACCACCGTCGTGCCTATCTGGACTACGAGGGGTCGGTCTCCAGCGGCCGCGGCACCGTGCGCCGGCTCGACCGCGGCACTTACACGGTCGTCGAGTGGTCCGAGACCCGGATCGAGGTCGTGCTGGCTGGCGACTGGCTGGTCGGGCCCATGTTTCTGGAGCGGGTGGGCCCGCCGGCTCAGAGTGGCAGGCCGGTGGAGCCGGATTGGGTCTTCTGGTTCGGGAACCGCGACTGAAGCGCCTGGCGGTCGGGCAGCGCCGGGCTCCTCAGGCGGCCCCTGGCGGCGTCGGAGCGACCGAGCAGCCGGACTTTCCCCTTCACCAGCTCGACCTGCTCCAGCACCACATCCTGCCGGCCGGGGTCGGTCTTGTAGCGGATCGTGGCGACGGGCAGCCCGTCCTCCTCGGTCCAGTCGATCGAGACGCCCTTGTCCTGCGCGTGTTTCGCGATGCCGCCGAGGAACTGCTGGGGGGAGACCGGCAGGGCGCCGGCGCGGATCTTCTCGACGGTCAGCGCCAGCTCGTTGGCCCGGGGGACCCTGGCCTTGAAGACGATCCAGACGACGCTCCGAAACGGACCGTCGTCGAGCTGGAATGCCAGGGTCAAGCGGCCGGCGTCGATGACGACGCGAGGGTCGCGGACGCCCGGTGGGATGAGGGGCGCGAAGTGTGCCACCAGGTCCTCGGCCAGCCAGGCATTGATCTGCTCGTCGGTGAACGAGGCCTCCCAGCGGGGCTCGTTGACGATGTCGTTCCGCAGGCGCAAACTCTGGGCGACGAACTGCTCGGCCTCGGCCTGCTGACGCTCGGCGGGGATCGCGATCCGGTCGCGGTAGAACGACGGCTGGTGCTTCAGGGCCGTCCAGAGGCCGCCGGCGACGAGTGCCGCCAGGCTGGTGAGGCCGCCGAGCCAGATCCAGCCGCGTTTTGCCGGGCGCATGGGCATGGAACAGCCTGCTTTCGGAGCGACGAGGACCGAGCGGTCGCGGGGCAGACGGCCGTCGAGGGCGCAACCGGACGTGCGGTCCGGGCCGGTGGGCCCGATCTGACGAACCATACGGCGGTCTCCCGAGGGCGTCAACCCGAGCCAAGGCTTGAGGCGTCCGGGGCTTGTGGCCGGGTCTTCGCGACGATTAGAGTGGCCCGTGCCCGTCTCCCGGAGGGTCCCCTCGATGCCCACGCGCTGGGTCTGCCTGACGCTGCTCGGCTTCTGGACGTTTGCGGCCTGGGAGCTGTTCCGCCGCGACATCCTGCCCGATCTGGTCGTCGGCCCCCCCCCCGACCTGCGAGCCATCAGCCGCGCGGCCACCGAGGGCCCCGTGCGCTGGACGATCTTGCTGGCCGACGACGAGGAGCCGGCCCCCGGCAAGAACCCGAACCGGCGCGCCATCGGTCAGGTCGTCACCGAGACGGTGGTGCAGCGCGACGGGGGCGTGCGGCTGACCAGCCAGGCGTGGTTCGACGCCGCCATGCTCTTCCGGCGCGGCGGCGGCTCCGTCCCCGACGACCCCGGCACCGCCGCCGCCGACCGGCTCCTGGGCCGCACCCGCCGGCCGCGCCCGGAGGCCGACCCGATCACCCTGGACGGCGAGCGCATCGAGGTCAACGGCGCCTGCTGGATCGATCGCTCGGGTGACCTGGAGGGCTTCCGGATCGCCGTGCGCGAGGGCCGGGCCTCGCAGGAGGACCTGCTCGTGCTCGACGGCCGACTTCGCAAGGACCGGGTCGTGATCACCTCCAGCGGGGTCCTGCCCTACATCGGCCCATCCTCGTTCCCGTACACCCCGCACGGCATGGTCCAGACGGGCCTGGCCCCCCTGGACCGTTTGCCGGGCCTGCACGTGGGGCAGAAGTGGGAGACGCATGTGATCAGCCCGCTGTCGCTGACCGGCCAGGTCGTCACGGGCAATGTCGAGGTGGTGGGCAAGAAGATCTTCACCTGGGACGGCAACCCGGTGACGACCCTGGAGGTGGTGGCGCGGGTCGGCGGCCTGACGGCGCGGACCTGGGTCCGGCCCGACGGGCTGGTGCTGCGGCAGGAGGTGCCGCTGCCGCTGGCGAAGCTGCTACTGGAGCGGGTGCCGGGTCCTCCGACGGCGACGGTCGCCCGACCGGGCGACCCGGCATCGTGACGGACGAGTTCGTGGTGTCGACCCCGCCGGGCGGGGTGCGGAGGGCGGGATGATCGAGTTGCGGGGCGTCAGCAAAGTCTTCGGCTCACGGCGGGCCGTCGATCACCTCGACCTCGACGTCAAGGCGGGCGAGCTCTTCGCGTTCCTCGGGCCCAACGGCGCGGGCAAGACGACGACGATCAAGATGGTGTGTGGCCTGCTGCACCCCACGTCGGGCTCGGCCCGCGTCGGCGGTCACCTCGCCACCAGCGCCGAGGCCCGCCGCCTGATTGCGTTCGTGCCCGACTCGCCATACCTCTACGACAAGCTCACCGGCCGCGAGTTCCTCAAGTTCGTCGTCGAGATGTACGGCATCGAGCCGAATCACGCCCGGCGGCGGATCGCCGATCTGATCGAGACGTTCGAGATGTCCGACTACGTCGACGAGCTCTGCGAGAGCTACTCGCACGGCATGAAGCAGCGGGTCGTCTTCGCCGCCGCCCTGGTGCACGACCCGAAGGTCCTGATCGTCGACGAGCCGCTCGTCGGCCTCGACCCCCGCAGCGCCCGCATCGTCAAGGACCTGTTCCTGGCGCAGGCCCGCTCGGGGGTGGCCGTGCTCATGAGCACGCACCTGCTCACGATCGCCGAGGAGCTGGCCGACACCGTGGGCATCATCGACCACGGTCGGATGCTGGCCCGCGGGACGCTCGACGAGCTGCGGGGGGAGTTCCAGTCGGAGGGGTCCCTGGAGCAGATGTTCCTGCGGCTGACCGGCGGCGATCGCCCGCTGCGGACGCGTCCGCCCGAGCTAGTCGAGCCCGGGAGCCCCCCCTCATGAACCTCCGCCTCCCGACCGACTCCGGGCCCGTCGGCACCACCGGCGAGCGGGAGCGGCACGCCTCCGAGGCCCGAGCGGCCTTCGGCTACCTGCGGCGCCGGCTGGTCCAGAATCATGTGGCGGTGATCCTGCGCGGGTCCCGGCTGCGGCTGAGCATGATCCTGATCTGTAGCGCCGTCTTCTGGGCGATCCTCTTCGGCCTCTTTTTCGAGGGGTTCCGGTTCCTCGACTCGTTCGTCAACGCCACCAACGAGATCGTCGAGTCGATCTTCGGCGTCTTCTTCGTCTCGCTGCTGGTGATGCTCGTGGTCTCGACGGGGATCATCCTCTACACGTCGCTGTTCAGCGGCCGGGAGTCGGAGTTCCTGCTCGCGCTGCCGGCGACCGAGGACCGGGTCTTCGCCTACCGCTTCGGTGAGGCGCTCGGGTTCTCGAGCTGGGGCTTCCTGCTGCTGGGCAGCCCGATGATGGTGGCCTACGGGATCACCGCCGGGGCCGGCTGGCCGTTCTACGCGCTGTTCCTGGGATTCCTGGTCGCCTTCGTCCTGATCGCCGGCTCGCTGGGGGCCGTCGGGGCGATCCTGGCGGCCAACTATCTGCCGCGGCGGCCGCGCACGCTGCTGGGGCTGGTCGTTGGTCTGTCGGTGCTGGGGCTCGGGCTGCTGATCTACCGGCTCATGAACACGACCGGCGACGCCCTGTCGCGGGAGTGGCTCGATTCGCTGCTCTCGAAGCTCACCTTCAGCCAGCACCCGCTCCTGCCCAGCCGCTGGATGTCGCGCGGCCTGATCGGCACCGCCAGGGGCGCCGTGGGGCAGGGGCTCTTCTACCTGATGGTCACCGTGGCCCACGCCGGGGTCGCCTATCTGGCGGCCGCGGTGACGGCTCGGGACCTGTACCGGCGGGGGTACAACCGGGTGCAGGGGGGCCGCTCCTCGAGGCGCCGGATCGGCCTGTACCGGCTCGACGACGCCTTCCACCGCGTCTTCGGCTTCATCCCCCGTCCGATCCGCCTGCTGATCCTCAAGGACATCCGCAGCTTTCGGCGCGACCCGGCGCAGTGGCTCCAGTTCCTGATCTTCTTCGGCCTGCTGGCCTTCTACTTCTCGAACATCCGCCGCATCGGCTACGACATCGACAGCCCCTACTGGCGGAACCTGCTGAGCTTTCTGAACCTCGCCGTGACCGCGCTGCTGCTCTCGACCTTCACCACCCGCTTCATCTTCCCCCTGCTGTCGCTGGAGGGGCGAAACTTCTGGATCCTGGGGCTGCTGCCGCTGAAGCGCGAGTCGATCCTCTGGGGCAAGTTCGCCTTCGCCGCGGGGATTTCCCTGGTCGCGACCGAGATCCTGATCATCCTCAGCGACGTGATGCTCAACCTCTCGCCGATGATGATCGCCCTGCACATCGTGCTGGTCGCGATCCTCTGCCTGGGCCTCTCGGGCATCAGCGTGGGGCTGGGCGCCCGCCTGCCGAACCTCCGCGAGGACGACCCCTCCAAGATCGCCGCCGGGTTCGGAGGCACCCTGAACCTGCTCGTGAGCCTGCTGTTCATCGCCCTGGTCGTCGGGGCGATCGCGCTGCCCTGCCAGATCTACCTGTCCCGGTTCGAGACCAATGCGAGCTGGGTCGTCACCGCCGCCCTCGAGGAGCGGTTCCGATTCTGGTTCGGCGTGTCGATCGTCTTCAGCGTCGTGGTCGGGTTCCTCGCGACCTTCATCCCCCTGCGCATGGGCATCCGGGCGTTCCAGCGGATGGAGTTCTGATCGGCTGCGGGAGGTTGTCCGACCGGGAGCCCCCGACCCCCGGCGCGTGGCCTTGATGACCTGGCAGGTGTGGACTAAACTGAGTTTCAGATTGTTCTGAAAGCTGAGTCGATTCAGGGTGGTGCCGGGAGAATTCCCGGCCCGTGGAGCCGTGGGGGCGATGGCCGAGCCGATCCGCATCGGGGCCGTGCGATATCTCAACGCCCGCCCCTTGATCGAGGGGCTGGAGGCGCTGGCTCCCCGCGTCACGCTCGAGCTCGATTACCCCAGCGTGCTGGCCGATCGGCTGGCCGCCGGGGCGCTTGATGTTGCCTTGATCCCCTCGGCGGAGTACTTCCGGGGCCGGGTCCGCGACGGCTACGAGATCCTGCCCGGGCTGGCAATCGCGGCGCGCGGGGCGGTGCGGAGCGTGAAGCTCTTCAGCCGGGTGCCGCTGGGGTCGATCGAGCGGCTGGCCCTCGACGACGGCTCGCGCACCAGCCAGGTGCTGGTGCAGGTCTGGCTCGACGCCGTCCACGGCGTCCGGCCCGCCCGGATCGAGCGGCTGCCGGTGGGGGTCTCGGCCCTGGAGAGCACGGCCGACGCGGTCCTGGTCATCGGCGACCGGGCGATGCGGGTGCCCCACGACCCGTTCGTGGCGGTCGTCGACCTGGGTGCCGCCTGGGTCGAGCTGACCGGCCTGCCGTTCGTGTTCGCCCTCTGGGTGACCCGCCCCGGACTCGATCTGGGTGGGTTGCCCGAGATCTTGCGGGAGTGTCGGGCCGCCGGGTTGGCCCGTGCCGACGATCTGGCGGCCGAGTATGGCCCGAAGCTGGGCCTGAGCCGGGCCGAATGTTCCGAGTATCTGACGAGCGTCCTGTCTTACGACCTGGGAGAGGCCGAGCAGGCCGGGCTGCGGCAGTTTGCCCGCATGGCCGGGGCCCTGGGCCTGGTCCCGGGAGGAGCCGATCTTGCCTTCTATCGAAGTCCAGCGGATCTTGCGGCGCGCCGTTGAGGGCGATCGGATCAGCCGTGACGAGGGCGTCGTCCTGATGCGCGAGGGCGATCTGCTCTCGCTCGGCCGTGCCGCCGACGCCGTCTGCCGCCGGCTCCATCCCGAGCCGTACCGCACCTACAACATCGACCGCAACATCAACTACACCAACGTTTGCGCCGCCACCTGCGATTTTTGCGCCTTCTACCGCAAGGTCGGCCACTCCGAGGCCTATGTGCTGGAGACCGAGACCCTGCTGGAGAAGGTCCGGGAGACCGTGGAGCTGGGCGGCGACCAGATCCTGATGCAGGGCGGCCTGCACCCCGAGCTGCCGTTCGAGTGGTACGAGGACCTCCTCCGCGCCATCAAGGCCCGGTTCCCGCAGGTCAACGTCCACGGTTTCAGCCCGCCGGAGATCCACTTCTTCCACAAGAAGTTCCGGATGCCGCTGACCGAGGTGCTCACCCGGCTCCGCGACGCCGGACTGGGCAGCCTGCCCGGTGGCGGCGGCGAGATCCTGGTCGACCGGGTCCGCAAGGAGATCACGAAGGGTAAGTCGCTCACCCAGGAGTGGCTCGATGTGCATCGCGCCTGGCACGGGCTGGGCGGCGCCTCCACGGCCACCATGATGTACGGCCACGTGGAGACGCTGGAGGAGCGGGTGGACTCCATGGAGGCCATCCGGGCGCTCCAGGACGAGACCGGCGGCCTGACGGCGTTCATCAGCTGGACCTTCCAGCCCGAGAACACCGAGATGGCCGACGTCCCGACCGCCGGGGCGTTCGAGTACCTGCGGGTCCAGGCGATCAGCCGGCTCTACCTGGACAACGTGCCCAACATCCAGTCGTCGTGGGTGACCCAGGGTCCGAAGATCGGCGGCCTCGCCCTGTTCTTCGGCGCCAACGACATGGGCAGCCTGATGATCGAGGAAAATGTCGTCTCGAAGGCCGGCACCGTCTTCCATCTCACGGTGGAGGAGATTCGCCGGTCGATCCGCGAGGCGGGCTATCTGCCGCGGCAGCGGAACGTGCACTACCAGTACATCGACGCCGAGCCCGAACCGGCCGCCGTGGTCGCCGCTGTCTGATCCCGGACCGGCCGCGTCGGGATTGCGGCCAGCGGGTCGGGCTCGCAAGATAGTGCTCTCGATGCGGGTTCGCCCGGGCGATGGGACGCCCGGTCGCGAACCCGTGTCACGCTCTCGCCCGGGCGTCGACTGCCCGGCCCGAGCCCTGATCCCGCACCGGGGGGCGTGGCGTGATCGAGGTCAGCGACCTATCGAAGTGGTTCGTCGACTACGCGCGGGGACGCGTGACTGCCGTCGATCGGGTGAGCTTCACCTGCCGGCCCGGCGAGATCTTCGGCCTGCTCGGGCCCAACGGCGCGGGCAAGACGACCACCCTGCGGGTCCTCAGCACCGTCCTGAGCCCGTCCGCCGGCCATGCCCGGGTGGCCGGGTTCGACGTGGCCACCCAGGCGCAGCAGGTGCGGTCCCACATCGGCTACATGTCGATGAACACCGGCATCTACGACCGCATGTCGGCCTGGGAGCTGGTCGAGTACTTCGGGCGCCTCTATGGCCTGAAGGGCGAGCCGCTCCGCGAGCGGATGGAGCTGGTCTTCGACTGGCTCCAGCTCAACGAGCACCGCGAGACGCTCGGCTCGAAGATGTCGACCGGGACCAAGCAGAAGGTCTCGATCGCGCGGACGATCGTGCACGACCCGCCGGTGCTCATCTTCGACGAGCCTACGACGGGCCTCGATGTCCTGGTCGCCCGCTCGCTGCGGCAGCGGATCGCCGAGCTGCGCACGATGGGGAAGACGGTGCTCTTCTCGTCGCACCACATGCACGAAGTCGAGAAGCTCTGCGACCGGGTCGCGATCATCCACCACGGCCGGCTCCAGGCCGAGGGCACGCCGGCCGAGCTGCTGGAACGCTACGAGCAGCCCGACCTGGAGGAGCTGTTCTTTCACCTGGCCGATCGCGCGGCGCCCGCCGTTGCCGATGAATCCGGGATGCCGCGGGGGGCGGACGCCTGATGCGCTGGTCCAACGTCCGCACCATCTTCGGCCGGGAGATCCGCGACCAGGTCCGCGACCGCCGGACCCTGTTCATGATCTTCGTGCTGCCGCTGCTGCTGTACCCGATCCTGGGCATCAGCATGTCGAAGTACGCCGAGGTGTTCCAGGAGCAGACCCGCACGGTCGTGCTCCTGGGCGCCAGCCACCTCGACGGGCCAGCGGCGGCTCAGGCCGGCGACGGCCCGATTGCGGCCGGCCCGCTGGGGCTGCTCGACCCCTCGGGCGAGGCGTTCAATCCGCTGCTGTTCGACGGCCCCGGCGACGCCGCCCGCCTGAAGGTCGTCCGGGTACCGGAGGGTTCGGAGTGGAGCGACCCCGGGGCACGTCGCGAACTCCTCCGCCAGGGCCGGGCCGATGCGGTGGTCGAGATCCCCGCCGACCTGGGGACCCGGCTCCGCGACCTGGGCCGGTCCCAGATCCCGATCTACTACAACAGTGCCGACGAGAAGAGCCAGGTCACCTTCCTCCGGGTGGACCGCCTGCTGGAGCGCTGGCGCGAGCTGATCGTCGAGCAGCGCCGGCAGGACGAGGGGAAGCCGGAGGGGTACACGGAGCCGGTGCGTGCTGAGGCCAAGGACGTGGCCACCGTGGCCGAGTCGGGTGGCTCGGTCTGGGCCCGGGTGTTCCCGTTCCTGCTGGTGATGATGGCCCTCACGGGTGCCTTCTATCCGGCCGTCGACCTGTGTGCCGGCGAGAAGGAGCGTGGCACGATGGAAACCCTGCTCATCAGCCCGGCCACCCGCGGGGAGATCGTCGCGGGCAAGTTCCTGACGGTCCTGGTCGTCAGCATGGTCACCGCGCTCCTGAACCTGGCGAGCATGGCCCTGACCGGATTGCAGCTCACGCGCGGCCTGCGGGGCGTGGCCGACCCGGCACGACGCGCGGCCTCGGCGGCGGCCGTGCTGGCGCCGCCGTCGATCAGCTCGCTGCTCTGGATGGTCGTGCTGCTGCTGCCCCTGGCCGCGTTCTTCAGCGCCCTCTGCCTGGCCCTGGCGGTGATGGCCCGGAGCATGAAGGAGGGCCAGTACTACATGACGCCGATGTACCTGGTCGCCATCCCGCTGGTCTTCCTGACCATCGCGCCCGGAATCGTGCTGACGCCGTTCACCTCGCTGATCCCGATCACCGGGCTGGGTCTGCTGCTCAAGACCCTGATGCTGGGCGACTACGCCACGGCGCGGGCCTTCGCCCTGCCGGTGCTGTTGCCGCTGGGCCTGTACGCCTGGCTGGCGCTGCGATGGGCGGTGGAGCAGTTCCGGAGCGAGTCGGTGCTGTTCCGCGAGTCGGAGCGGTTCGACCTGGCCGGCTGGGTCCGGCACGTGATCCGGGACCGCCAGTCCTTGCCGTCGCCCGGTCAATCGCTGCTCTGCTTCGCCCTGATGCTCGTCGCCGCCTGGTACCTGATGCCCCTGATGGGCATGTCCGCCTGGGGACTGCTCGTGCTCCAGGTCGGCGTGGTGCTGACGCCGCCCGTCCTGCTGGCGCTGGCCCTCACCACGCACCCGGTGCGGACTTTGCGGCTGGCCCCCGCCGCCCCCCGGTTCCTGGTCGCCGGTGCCGCCCTGGCGATCACGATCAACCCGCTGGTGGCCGAGCTGCGCCGGGGGGTCGAGGCCCTGTTCCCGACGCCGGAGGCGATCCGCTCGGTGCTCGAGGGGTTGCAGGCCCTGATCCCCGACCTGGGGACGGCCATCCTGCTGCTGGCGCTGGCGCCGGCGATCTGTGAGGAGGTGGCATTCCGGGGGTTCATCCTCAGCGGCCTGGTGCGCGGCGGGCGGCGGTGGTCGGCGATCGTCCAGTCGGCCCTGCTGTTCGGGTTCATGCACGTCTTGCTGTCCCTGTTCCAGCAGCTGTTCAACGCCACCCTGCTCGGGCTGGTCCTCGGCCTGCTCGCGGTGCTGAGCCGGAGCCTGCTGCCGGGGATCGTGTTCCACTTCCTGAACAACGCGCTGGCGGTGCTGTCAGGGACGATCGCCACGGAGGACGCCTGGCGCCCCCTGGCGAGGGCCCTGTATCGCGACCCGGCGCGAACCCTCTACCATGGGTACTGGGTGATCGCGGGCGGCCTGGCGACGGCCGCACTGCTCGTCTGGCTGGTGCGGAGTGGCTCGTCGAGGTCTGAAGCCGAACCCTCCCGGGAGGCGGATCGGCCAGCCTGAGTGGTCCGGATGGTGGCCTTGCAGCAGGTGGGGGACTGGGATGCAGCAGGGCACGAGGACGTTCCGGGCACGCTGGATCTTCCCGGTCGAGGGTGAACCGATCGCCGACGGCGTGCTGGTCGTCGAGGACGGCCGGATCGGCGGCCTTCATCGGGCGGTCGACCGCAGCGCGGACGTGGACCTGGGCAACGTCGCCATCGTGCCTGGCTTCGTGAACGCTCACACCCACCTGGACCTCGACGCGATCCCGGACCTGCCGGCCGGCCGGATCGACCAGATCGACTGGCTGCGCCGGGTGGTCGCGTACCGCCGTCAGCAGCCGTCGGGCGGGGCCGCCTCGACGATCGCACGGAACCTGGAGGCGAGTCTGGCGGCCGGCACCACCCTGGTGGCCGACATCAGCGCCGGCGGGCAGAGCTGGGCCCAGGTCGCCGCGGCCCCCGTGCGGGCGGTCGTCTTCGCCGAGCTGATCGGCCTGAAGCGTGAGCGGGCGATGGACACGACCCACACGGCCTTCGAGTGGCTGGGCCAGATCACGCCCGAGGCCATGGTCGCCGGCTGTGCGCGGCCCGGGTTCAGCCCGCATGCCCCCTACACCACGGCCGGCTGGGTCTACGAGCGGGCCACCGCCGCCGGGGTCCCGCTCTGCACGCATCTGGCCGAACTGCCCGAGGAGGCCGAGCTACTGGCGGATGGCTCGGGCCGACTCCGCGACTTCCTCGAAGAGCTGGGCGCCTGGGATGGCGTCTGGGAGCCGCTCGGGTCGCGGTCGGCCGAGTACATCCGCCGGGGCCCCTTGCGTCGCGCCGACTGGCTGGTGGCGCACGGGACCTATCTGGAGCCCGACGATTACTGGCAGTTCCGGCCGTCGGCCGCCGCCGCCGGTCAGCGGGTCGCCATCGCCTACTGCCCCCGGACCCGGGCCCGCTTCGGCCACCGGCCGCATCCGTACCGGGCGCTGCTGGAACGCGGGGCGATCGTCTGCCTGGGCACCGACAGCCTGGCCTCGGCGCCGAGCCTGAGCGTGCTCGACGAGATGCGCGCCCTGCACCACGAGGACCCGAGCCTGGGCGGCCCGCTGTTGCTGACGATGGCGACTCTGTTCGGCGCCTGGGCGCTGCGGGCCGAGACGGTGACCGGCAGCCTCAAGGTCGGCAAGTCGGCCGACCTGGCGGTGATCGCGCTGCCCGACCGCGAGGCGAGCGACCCGTATTCGCTCGTGCTCGACTCGGGCCTGCCCGTGGTGGCCACCGCCTTCGAGGGCCGGTTCCTCAATGGCCCCTGGCAGGACGCCTGGACGTGAACCTCAGCCGGGCGTGGTGACCGTGGCGGCCGCCCCCGAGGGGGCGGGCTGGCCGTCGAAGGTGTCGCGGTCGTGCTCGGGTCGGTACACGTCCTCCAGCTCCGCACCGTCGACATCCTGGCGCAGGTCCAGGTAGATGGCGGCCGCGGCTGACCAGAAGTAACTCACCAGCCAGCCGGCCGTGAGCAGGCCCACCAGACCGAGCCAGGCGCCGGGTAGGGGGGCGATCGCCTCGCTCGGCACGGGTTCGCCGGGCAGGTGCCCGTGCCAGGCGCGCAGGGCGGCCTCGCCGCCGCCCCAGGCCAGCCCCCAGCGGGTGAGCTCGATCGTGAGCTGCGCGAACCCCAGGGCGAAGAGGTATCCGCCAATTCCGGCGGCCCAGGCCAGCAGCACGGAGAGGATGGTGCGCAGCGGGCGCTGGAAGACGTAGCTGTAGGAGCGGCTGATCGCGTCGAAGGCATCTTCGCCTTCGGCCGCGACGGTGAGCGTCATCAGCGGCCAGCCGGCGGCCAGCCCGAGCGTGATCAGGGCCATGACCAACCCCGCCAGCAGGGGCAGAAATCCGAGAGCCCCGCCCAGCACGGGCCCGACAGACCCCGGCAGGCGGTAGCAGAGCCCGACCAGGGCGCTCAGGCCCCCGAAGACGGCCAGGCCCGCCAGCGGGCTCAGCGGGGCGCTGACCAGCGCCGGCAGGCGCCCGAGGCTGAACCGCAGGGCGCCCAGGATCCCGAGCCGACCGGCACCCGCCAGGTCCAGGACCGCGATCCGGGCCAGGGCCCCGCCGGTGATCGCCCCCACCAGGACCACCCAGAGGAGGGACACGAGGGTATGCCAAACCGCCGAGGCGCCCTGGCCGGGCTCCAGCAGGGCCCGATACGGGGCGGTGTGAAGCCGCCAGGGAGCGGCCACGGCGCCGGCCAGGGACGTCAGCGTCTCGACGGGCGCAGCGGTCTCCCAGGGACGGGTCGGGCCCAGCTCCCAGGCCGGTGGCCGGGGCGGGTGGCCGAACGCGCGGTCGATCGCCTGGCTGCCCAGGGTCAGCAGCACGAGCGTCAGCGCGCCCAGGATCAGCTTCCGGCCGTCGAAGGCGACGCGCAGCCCTCGCAGGACGCGGGCCCACGGCTGCGAACGGGCAACGGGCGGGGTGAATGCGGACCGAGTGGCCGGGTCATCGGCCATGCGATCGACTCCTGATCGGGGAAACCGGGTTCGGGATGGGACCCCTCCAGCCGGGCGGCGGGGGGGCCGGAGCGTCGGCCGCGACGCGGATCAGGGCACGGAGCAGCTCAGCAGGCAGACCGATCCGTCGGGCACGATCTCGCACGAGCCGGTGTCGGCCGGCAGCAGCAGGGTCTGGCCGAAGCCAATCGGCAGCTCGCCGCCCGCCGAGCACACCCGGGCCGAGCCACCCAGCCCGATCAGGATCGTGAACCGGTCGGTGCGCCCGAGCCGGCTCGGGCCGGCGAGCGTGAGCCGTTCGAGCGAGAAGTAGGGGCACTGCACGAGCCGCTCACGGACGCCGCCGCCGGTGGAGATTGGCACGGTCCGGATCGGGTCGACAGGCCCCGCCTCGAAGTCGATCGCCGCCAGGGCCTCGCGGATGTGCAGGGTGCGCGGCGTGCCATCCGGCCCGACGCGGCCCCAGTCGTCGATGCGGAACGTGGCGTCGGACATCTGCTGGACCTCGGCGACCATCACCCCCGCGCCCAGGGCATGCACGGTGCCGGCCGGCAGGAAGACGCAGTCGCCCTTCTGGGCCTCGAACCGGTGCAGCAGCGGCTCGACGGTCCCCTCGGCCAGCGCCGCGGTGAACCGCTCACGGGTGACCCCCGGGCGCAGGCCCGCGTAGATCAGGCTGCCCGGCTCGGCGTGCACGACCACCCACGCCTCGGTCTTGCCGTTGTCGTTGGAGAGCTCTCGGGCCAGTGCGTCCTGCGGGTGCACCTGGACCGAGAGGTTCTGGTGCGCGTCGAGGAACTTCACCAGCAGGGGGAACTGGGCCCCGGGTGCCAGGCCGGCCCCGAGCAATCGGCCGGAGTCCTCGCGAATGAGATCGCGCAAGGAGCGGCCATCGAGCGGGCCGCCGCAGACGCGACTGACGTCGTCGCGATGATCGGCCAGCTCCCAGCTCTCGGCATAGTCGGAGCCGGGATCGAGGTGGCGGCCGAGCACCGATTCCAGGCGGCGGCCGCCCCAGATCAGCCGTTTGTAGATGGGGGCAAATCGCAGCGGCGGCATGGTGTCCACGCTGGAGTCGGGCCGGAACATGGCCGAGGGACGGGAGGCGAGCCGTCCGGAGAGCGACGAGGTGGGCGCCGGTTGCATCGGGGGCTCCTTCCCTGGTGACCACGCCTGGGCGGCGCCGCGACCATGGCCGCCGATTCCGTGGCGGTCCTGGTGCGGATCGGCAGAAAAAGCGTTGTACCGCCACCCGCCCCGGGCTGTCTATGGCGAACACCGCCCGCCAAAACGCGACGGGGCGGGTCCGGCGCCGGTCCGGGGAGGGGGCCCCCCGGGGCCCTGGATGCGGTCGATCCTGGAATGCCCCGGAGCGTCCGTGGTACATTGCTCCCCAGCAACGCGCCGCCCGTCGAGTCGTCCCGGTGAGGCTCAGGGCGGTCCCGATCCAGGGCTGCGACCGTCGGGACCGGTCGTGCGCTTCTGCGTTTGCACTCCCTCCCGCCTGGACCTGGATCCGACCCCGGCCGCCATCGCGTCGGCCTGCGCCACCCCCTCGCCACGAGGGCGGAGCTCCGAGCCCCATGAACCCCACAGATCGCGACCTCTTCCACGAAGAGCAGTCGATGCCGACGATGAGCTTCGGCGACCACATCGAGGAGCTCCGGATCCGGCTGGTCCTCGCGCTGATCGGCCTGTTCGCCGGCCTGCTCATCACCTGCGTGCCGATCCCGATCGGCGGCGGCCAATGGTTCTACCTCGGCAAGTGGGTCATGCGGAGCATGCAGGAGCCGGCCAAGGAGGCCCTCACCCGCTACAACGCCGACCTGGCGCAGCGGCGGGCCCAGGAGGCCGACGCCACCCAGGCCAAGACCGAGCCGTTCCGCGTCGAGGTCCCTGCCGGCCAGTTCGTCGACGCCGTCTCCCGCTACTTCCCCGCCCTCGACCGCCCGCCGGCCGAGGCGCTCAAGGACCAGACCGTCACCCTGGAGACGGTCTACTCGCAGTCGAGCTGGATCAAGACCGTGAACCTCACGGCCGAGCGCCGCAGTGCCCTGATCTCGACCACGCCGATGGAATCGTTCATGGTCCTGTTCCTGGTCTGCATCGTGACGGGCCTGGTGCTGGCCAGCCCCTGGGTGCTCTACCAGTTCTGGGCCTTCGTGGCGGCCGGGCTGTACCGCCACGAGCGCCAGTACCTCATGAAGTACCTGCCGTTCTCGGTGATGCTGTTCCTGGGCGGCGTGTTCCTCTGTTTCTTCTACGTCCTGCCGTTCACCCTGGCGTTCCTGCTCGACTTCAACGCCTGGCTGGACATCGAGCCAATGCTCAAGATCTCCGAGTGGATCAGCTTCGCCACGATCCTGCCGCTGATCTTCGGAGTCTGCTTCCAGACGCCGCTGGTGATGCTGTTGCTGGAGCGGGTCGGAATCTTCACGGTCGAGGCGTACCGCGAGAAGCGCCGGATGGCCCTGCTGGCGATCGTCGTCGGTGCGGCCGCCCTCACGCCGACCGGCGATCCGTTCACCATGATGCTCCTGGCCGGCCCGATGTACGCCCTCTACGAGCTGGGCATCCGCCTGATCCCGGCCCGCAAGGACGAGGACGTGGCCGCGGCCACCTGATCGATCGGGCCGGGCCGCCCCGCCCGGCCCGGTCCGCATTCCCCTGCGCCGGACGCCCGACCGATGCCCCCTGCGCTCCCCGAAACCCGCCGCCCGGGGCTCGTCACGCTCGTCGGAGCCGGCCCCGGTGACCCCGGCCTCCTGACCCGCCGGGGCGCCGAGGCCCTGGCGCAGGCCGAGGCGGTCGTCTACGACCACCTGGCCAATCTGCGGCTCCTGGACCTCGCTCCGCCCACCGCCGAGCGGCATCCGGTCGGCAAGCGGGCCGGCCATGCGATCCTGCCGCAGGACGAGATCAACGCGTTGTTGGTGCGGCTCGGAGCCGAGGGTAAACGGGTCGTCCGGCTCAAGGGGGGAGATCCGTACGTCTTCGGGCGGGGCGGCGAGGAGGTCGAGGCCCTGGCCGCCGCCGGCGTGCCGTTCCGGGTGGTCCCCGGGGTGACTGCCGGGCTGGGCGTCACGGCCTACGCCGGGCTGGCCGTCACCCATCGCGCCTCGGCCTCGGGAGTGGCCCTGGTGACCGGCCACGGCGACCCGTCCGACCCCGACTCCCGGGTCGACTGGGGGGCCCTGGCCCGGTTCCCTGGGACCCTGGTCGTCTACATGGGGGTGACCCGGTTGGCGGCGCTCTGTCGGCACCTGATCGAGCAGGGGCGCGCGGACACGACCCCGGCGGCGCTCGTCCAGTCAGGCACCCTGGCCGCCCAGCGCACCGTGACCGGCACGCTGGCCGATCTGCCTGATCGGGTCGCGGCCGCCGGCCTCGGACCGCCGGCCTTGCTCGTCGTGGGCGCGGTGGTCGCCCGCCGACCGGCCCTGGCCTGGTTCGAGGCGTTGCCCCTGTTCGGCCAGCGGATCGTCGTGACCCGTCCCGCGGCGGAGCTGGAGGCGGCCGCCTCCGACCTGGAGGCCCTGGGGGCCGAGGCACTCGGGGCGCCGATGGTCGATATCCTGCCGCTCGACGACCCCGCGCCGCTCGACGACGCCCTGCGACGGCTCGACGCCTTCGACTGGGTCGTCTTCACCTCCGCCAACGGGGTGCGGCACTTCCTCGACCGGCTCCCGGCCGTCGGACGCGACGTGCGGGCCCTGGGCCACACCCGGCTGGCGGCCATCGGGCCGGCCACCGCGCAGGAGCTGGCCCGGGCGCGGCTGAACGCCGACCTGGTGCCGTCGGCGTTTCGATCGGAGGATCTGGCCGAGGCCCTGGCTCCCCTGGTCCGGGGGCGCCGGGTGCTGCTGGCGCGGGCCGATCGCGGCCGGACGCTGCTCCGCGACGTGCTCGGGCCGATCGCCGAGGTGGAGCAGGTGGCGGTCTACCGCAATGCCGACGCCGTCGCCTTGCCCGAGGCGGTCGGCCGTCGGATCGAGGAGGGGTCGCTGGACTGGATCACCGTGACCAGCAGCGCCATCGCCGCACGCTTGCACGCGCTCGTGCCCGATGCCGGCCGCGAGCGGATCCGGCGGGGCGAGATCCGGCTGGCGAGCCTGAGCCCGGTCACCTCGGCGACGATCCGCCGCCTCGGCTGGCCGGTGGCGGCCGAGGCGACGGAGTTCACCTGGCCCGGCCTGCTGGCCGCGCTCATCGCGGCGGTGCCGGGGTCGTCCCGGTCAGGATAGCTCGCGGTAGGTCTCGAAGCCCTGCCAGAGGATGAACCCGCCGGCCAGCAGGAACAGGACGTCCAGC
The DNA here is from genome assembly GCA_964624465.1 of uncultured Isosphaeraceae bacterium. Classification (GTDB taxonomy): domain Bacteria; phylum Planctomycetota; class Planctomycetia; order Isosphaerales; family Isosphaeraceae; genus CAZUZD01. The sequence continues at coordinate 8,852 of CAZUZD010000002.1, read as the reverse complement.
ACGATCTGGCGGTCGAACGGGATCCCGAGCGCCAGGTCGCTGAGGAACAGCACCGTCAGCAGGCCCGCGATGATCATGGAGATGAGGGTCAGGATCTTCTCGAGGTCCATCGGCACGCGCTCCGCTCGCGGAATCTGGGTCGATCATCGTCAAGTCTAACACATCGACCGTCAAGGCGCGGCCGGCGTGGATTGCCTCCTCGAACGGTCGCAACGACCGCAACGGTCGGCGCGATCGCCAGGGCGCACGATGCACGGTCCCACGGGGCCGGCAGGCCGGCGGTCCTGGGTCGGTCGAGCGAGTTGGCGAGGCGAGTGGGGCGGAGAGGAGGGCGGTGCGATTTGCCGGACGGCCGGGCTCAGCGGAACGTATCCGGGCTGCCGTGATCGGCCATGGCGTGGGTGGCGTGCTGCTGGGCCGCCTCGATCGTGGCGCGAAGCCGGTCGAGCTCTTCGGGGCTCGGCGATCGCGAGTCGAGCAGCGCGGCCAGGAGCCGGTCGGCATCGCCGTCGAAGACGCGGTCGACGAAGCGTCGCGTCAGCTCGGTGATCGTCCAGTCGTGCTCCTTGGCCGGGATGTATACGAAGGTCCGCCCCTCGACGACGTGCCGGACCAGCCCCTTCTTTTCCTCCATGATGTTCAGGAGGGTCTGCACCGTGCTGTAGGCCACGGGGCCGGTCTCCTTGACCAGATCTTCCTGCACCTCGCGCACGCTCGCCCGGCCGCGGGACCAGAGAACCTTGAGGATCTCCAGCTCGCGCTCGGTGACCATCTGGACCTTACGCATGGGAACTGACCCCTGGGAGAGGAGGAGGAGCCGTCGCATGAGGCTACAACCCTCCCGGGGGCATCGCAACCCGTAAGAGATCTCCGGATCCAGTTCGATCCCGATTCGTCGCAACTTCAGCACCGGGCGGCCCCCAGCCGGGCTCCCAGCAATTCCGGAAACCGGGCGTACCAGCGGGCATTCAGCGGCGAGGGATGGGGCAGGGGGCAGACGGTCAGCGCCTTCCGGATCGTCCGGCCGTCGACCTCCAGACTCAGGGTCACCGGCAGGTCGGCCTCGTACCGATCCTCCCGGGCCCAGAACGCCTCGGCGGCGCCGGGCTGGGCGTACGGGGTGAACCACCCGAATGCCTCGTTGCCTAGCGTGAGCACCCGGCCGCCCGCCCAGTGCTCCCCCAGCAGCTCCGCCACGAAGGGCCGGAACCGCGCCTTGACCGGCTCGGAGTACGCCTTGTTGCCCGGTGGCTTGAACGGCACCGTGTTCGTCAGCAGGGCGAACTCCAGAGCGGCTTCAAGCCAGGGGTCGTCGGCCCGCTCGGTCGCGTGCCCGTGAGCCGCCAGCAGCCCGCGGCGGACCAGCCGGCCGCCGGCGCCGATCAGGGGCTGGCCGTGGGCGACCTCGTCCTTGCCCAGGTCGCGCCCGAAGACGCAGACCGGGGCGTCGAGGTTACCTGCAAACAGGATCGGATCGAGCGGGGCCTTGCCCGATCGCTCGTAGACGGCCCGGTCGACCGGGAAATCGGCCCGCTGGGCCTCGCATCGGACGGCGGCGATGAGTGCCTCGATCGAACGCATGGCGGTCCTCGCGGCTCTGGGGGCGACGCCGGTCCGGGGGGAACCCCCTGCGGACGGGCGCCGGCGGGACGGGTCGAACCCGGGTGCCCGGGGCGGTGTCGGTTGTGCTAGAATGCCCCATTCCTGCACGCTCGTCAGCCTGCCACCGAACGGCATCGAGACCGGACCCATGACGCGGATCGCCATCTACGACACGACCCTGCGCGACGGCAGTCAGGGCGAGGGGGTCAATTTCTCGCTCGAGGACAAGCTCCGCATCACGCGGCAGCTCGATGCGCTCGGGATTGACTACGTCGAGGGTGGCTACCCGCTGTCGAACCCCAAGGACGCCGCCTACTTCCAGGCCGTCCGCGACCTCGACCTGGCCCACGCCCGCGTCGCCGCCTTCGGCATGACCCGGCGCCGGGACATCGCGGCCGAGGACGACACCGGCATGCGGGCCCTGGTCGACGCCGGCACCCCGGTCGTCACCGTGGTCGGCAAGACCTGGGACCTGCACGCCCGCGAGATCCTGGGGGTCTCGCTCGAGGAAAACGCCCGGATGATCGCCGACTCGGTCGCCTTTCTGGCGACCCACGTCCGCGAGGTCGTCTACGACGCCGAGCACTTCTTCGACGGCTACCGCAGCAACCCCGACTACGCCCTCGAGACCCTCAAGGCCGCCGAGGCCGCCGGCGCCGCCTGGCTGGTGCTCTGCGACACCAACGGCGGCACCCTGCCGGGCGGGATCGCCGAGGCCGTCGCCGCCGTGCGTCGCGAGATCGGCATCCCGATCGGCATCCACACCCACAACGACGGCGAGCTGGCCGTGGCCAACACCCTGGCCGCCGTCGAGCAAGGCGCGACCCAGGTCCAGGGCACGATCAACGGCATCGGCGAGCGCTGCGGCAACGTCGACCTCTGCAGCGTGATCGCCAACCTGGCGCTGAAGTACCGGGGCTACGACCTGCTCGGCCCCGGCGGCCTGTCGCACCTGACCGAGGTCTCGCGGTTCGTCTACGAGACGGCGAACATGAACTTCCGGCCCGGCCAGGCATTCGTCGGGTCGAGCGCCTTCGCCCACAAGGGCGGCATGCACGTCCACGCCGTCCGCAAGGTCGCTGCCAGCTACGAGCACATCGACCCGACCCTCGTCGGCAACGAGCGCCGGGTGCTGGTCAGCGAGCTGTCCGGGCGCTCGAACATCGCCGAGAAGCTCGAGGAGCACGGCCTCGACCACGACCCGAAGCTCATGGCCAGGGTCCTCGACCGCGTGCAGGACCTGGAGAACGAGGGATACCAGTTCGAGGCCGCCGAGGCGTCGTTCGTGCTCCTGGTCGAGAAGCTCGCGGGCCGGTACCAGCCCCGGTTCGAGCGGGTGGGCTACCGTGTCAGCGTCGAGAACGGGCCCGACGGCCAGCCGGTCACCGAGGCGACCGTCAAGCTCCGCCTGGGCGACCGCGTCGAGCACACCGTCTCCGAGGGGGACGGCCCGGTCAACGCCATCGACGGGGCGCTCCGCAAGGCCCTCGACCCCCACTTCCCCCGGCTCCGAGAGATGAGCCTGGTCGACTACAAGGTCCGCGTGATCAACGAGCGGGCCGGCACCGCGGCCCGCGTCCGGGTCGTCATCGAGTCGAAGGACTCCGACGAGGTCTGGGGCACGGTCGGCGTCTCCGAGAACATCATCGAGGCGAGCTGGCTGGCGCTGGTCGACTCCTTCGAGCACAAGCTCGCCAAGGACGCGCGACCGGCCCGCCTCCCCGCCGGCGACCCGCAGCGGGCCACCGCCCCCGCCTGAGCCCGACTGACCCTCTGATCGGCGGTTCCCCGACGGCCGAGCCGGGGGCCCGCCCGGCTCCGTCCCGCCCGGCCCGCACTCGACGGCGTGTGGTATTCCAACCGACTTCTCGACGCCTGGGTCCGCGAGCGGCTCCGCTTCCGACCCCTGGCGCAGACCTGAGCGACCCGACGGGATCCAGCCTCGCATGAGCATCGCCGACCTGCCCAAGCAGTACGACCCGAAGGACGCCCAGGACCGCTGGTACGGCTACTGGCTCGAGAAGGGGTTCTTCCACGCCCCCGACCGGCCCACGAAGCCGTACTGCGTCGTGATCCCGCCGCCCAACGTCACCGGCGCCCTGCACATGGGCCACGCGCTCAACAACACGCTGCAGGACATCCTGATCCGCTGGCGGCGGATGCAGGGCTTCGATGCCCTCTGGATGCCCGGCACCGACCACGCCGGCATCGCCACCCAGGCCGTCGTCGAGCGCCGGCTCTTCGAGGAAGAAAAGAAGACCCGGCACGACCTCGGCCGCGAGGCCCTGGTCGAGCGCATCTGGGCCTGGAAGCACGAATATGAGGCCCGCATCCTGGGTCAGCTCCGCCTGATGGGCTGCTCGTGCGACTGGGACCGCACCCGGTTCACCCTCGACGAGACCTGCTCGAAGGCCGTCCGTCGCACCTTCTTCAACCTGTTCCGGGCCGACAAGATCTTCCGCGGCAAGCGGCTGGTGAACTGGGACACCAAGCTCCGCACCGCCGTTGCCGACGACGAGATCTACTACGAGGAGACCCAGGGTAGCCTCTGGACGATCCGGTACCCGGTCGCCGGCTCGGCCACCGGCGAGGCGCTGCTCGTCGCCACCACCCGGCCCGAGACGATGCTCGGCGACACCGCGGTGGCCGTGCACCCGGACGACCCGCGCTACCAGCACCTCATCGGCCAGCACGTCGCTCTGCCGCTGACCGGTCGCCAGATCCCGATCATCGCCGACGGCGTGCTCGTGGACCCCGCCTTCGGTACCGGCTGCGTGAAGGTCACCCCCGCGCACGACCCGAACGACTACCAGACGGGCCTGCGGCACGGCCTGCCGATGATCAACCTGCTGAACCCCGACGGCACCTACAACGAGAACGCCGGCCCCTACGCCGGCCTCGACCGCCGCGAGGTCCGCAAGCGGGTCGTGGCCGACCTCGACGCCGCCGGCCTGCTGGAGAAGACCGACCCGTACCTGGTGCGGCTGAACTTCTCCGACCGCAGCAAGACGCCGATCGAGCCGTACCTGTCGGACCAGTGGTTCGTCCGCATGGGCGACGACGCCGACGGCACCCCTGGATTCGCGCAGCAGGCGATCGACGCGGTCGCCGGCAAGCAGGTGCAGATTCACCCCGACCGCTACGCCAAGAGCTACGTCGACTGGCTGTCCGAGAAGCGCGACTGGTGCATCAGCCGGCAGCTCTGGTGGGGCCACCGGATCCCGATCTGGCACTGCGCCACTGGCTCCGAGGTGGACCTGGAGCGTGCCTTCGGCAACCGTCCCGACGTGACCTACCGGCCCGCCGAGGCGGGCGGCTGGCTGATCTGCTCCGAGGCCGACCTGGAGCCCGTCGCGCTGGGCGCCGGCCACGTGCTGGAGCGTGACGCCGACGTGCTCGACACCTGGTTCAGCTCGGCTCTCTGGCCGCACTCGACCCTGGGTTGGCCCGACCAGACCGAGGCGCTGAAAGGGTATTACCCCACCAGCGTGCTCTCGACGGCCCGCGACATCATCACGCTCTGGGTGGCCCGCATGGTCATCTTCGGGCAGTTCAACTGCGGCGACGTCCCCTTCCGCGACGTGTTCATCCACCCGGTGATCCTCGACGGCAAGGGCGAGCGGATGTCCAAGTCGAAGGGCAACGGCGTCGACCCGGCCGACATCATCGAGCTCTATGGCGCCGATGCGCTGCGGTTCGCCCTGGCGGCGCTGACGACCGAGACGCAGGACATCCGCATGCCGGTCGAGAAGGTCACGACGGCCGACGGCCGCCAGATCAACTCGTCGGAGCGGTTCGAGCTGGCCCGCCCGTTCGCCAACAAGTTCTGGAACTCGGCCCGGTTCGCGCTCCTGAACCTCGAAGGGTACGACCCCGACGCCCCCCGCGACGGTGCCACCGAGCCCGAGGACGCCTGGATCCTGGGCCGGCTGGCCGAGACGACCCGCGCGGTCACCGAGGGCCTGGAGCGGTTCCAGTTCGCCGAGGTGGCCCGCACGCTCCGCGACTTCACCTGGAGCGACTTCTGCGACTGGTACGTCGAGCTGGCCAAGGGCCGGCTCCGCGACCCCGAGCGGAAGGGCCCCGCGCAGCACACGCTAGTCGTCGTGCTCGACGGCCTGTGCCGGCTCCTGCACCCGCTGATGCCCTTCGTCACCGAGTCCGTCTGGCAGGCCCTCAACCAGGCCGCCCCGCGCCGGCCGGACCCGGTGAGCCACTCGGTCGCGCCGGCCGCCGAGAGCGTCTGCATCGCGGCCTGGCCAGAGTATCCCGCGTCGTGGTATCAGCCGAGGGCCGAGGCAACGATCGGCCACTGGCGCGAGAAGATCGCGGCCGTCCGCAACCTCCGCTCCGAGCGCAATGTCCCCACGGCCGCCAAGGTCACGCCCATCTTCGTCGCCACCGGCGCGACGGCCGCGGCGCTGCGACTGGGCCTGAAGCACCTGGAGTCACTGACCGGGTCCAGCTCGGTCACGATCGTGGAGTCGGCCGAGCGGCCTGAGGAGTGCGCGGTGGCCGTGCTGGGCGACTGCGAGGTGATCTTGCCGCTGGCCGGCCTGATCGACCGCGGTGCCGAGAAGGCCAAGCAGCAGAAGGCCCTGGCCGACGTCGAGAGGCAGGTCGGCTCGATCGAGGCCAAGCTCGCCAACGAGTCGTTCGTGGCCAGGGCCCCGGCCGAGGTCGTGGCCCAGCAGCGAGCCAAGCTGGCGGAACTGCACGCCCAGCGGCTGGCGATCCAGGCCCTGCTCGCCGGCCTGGGCTGAGCCCCCCTCGGGGCGCGTTGACGGCGCCCGCCGGACCCCCTTATCATCGAACTTATCTGCGTCGCCGCCGCCACCGGGCCCCATCGGGCCCGAGACCCCGGACCACCCCCGGTGCGGCACGCCCGACGCCTGCCAGAGAGGGGCGACCGCCGTGGCCGTGCAGATGGAACTGGTTCGGATCATCATCAGCGACAACAATGATCAGCAGATCATTTACCTGAAGGAGATCGACGGCGAGCGGACATTCCCGATCGTCATCGGCTTCTTCGAGGCCACCAGCATCGATCGCCGGGTCCGGGGTGTGCCCACCCCGCGGCCGTTGACGCATGACCTGCTGGCCAACGCCATCGAGATGCTCGGCGGCGAGCTCCAGGACATCTACATCAGCGAGCTCAAGGACCACACCTACTTCGCCAAGCTCCGGATCCGGCATGAGGGCGAGATCGTCGAGGTCGACAGTCGCCCCAGCGACGCCATCGCCGTGGCCGTCACCGTCGACGTCCCGATCTTCGTGGCCGAGGAAGTGCTCGACGAGGTCGCCCAGTAACAGTCCCCCCGCTGCCCACCGCGCGGGGTACCCGGAGGGGTGCCGGAGTGGTTTATCGGGACGGTCTTGAAAACCGTTGTGCCGTCAAACGCACCGTGGGTTCGAATCCCACCTCCTCCGCTTCCTGAAATGGGCCCGCTGTAAGTCTCACGCTGAGTGAGGTTTGCGGTGGGTCTTTTTCGTCGGCACCAGGGACTGTGCCAAAGATGTGCCAGATCACCAGCACGCTCCAACGATCAGGGGTCTCAGGGCGGCCGTCGCCGGCGCCTCGGGGAACTCCAAAACGGGTCAGGCGTCCGGCGGCGACGCACCGCCGGACTGCGTCTCGTCGAGGCTCAGCAGGTCCATCTGGCGACGGGCCTCGTCGTCGTGCAGGTGGTAGTAGTGGGCGACCATGCGGCTGTCCGAGTGGCCCAGCCAGCTCATCACAATCCGCTGCGCCACACGCCGGTTGGCGCACAGCGAGCAGAAGAAGTGCCGGAAGCTGTGCAACCGGCCATCCAGGAAGCCGACCTGACCCGGGCTGCTCGGGAATCGACCCGCGAGCGGCTTCAGGACGTCCCGGACCAGGATGTTGCGTAGGCTGTCGGGCTTGATCCGACCGCCGCGGGGGCCGTGGAACACGAAACCATCGGGATGGCGGGGCAGCGTTTGCAGCCGATTCCGCAACTCCTGGTGGATCGGCAGGCTGCGGTTCCGGCCGCTCTTGAGCGTGCGGACTCCGTTGCGGGCCTTGCGCGACTGGCTCAGGGCGCTCTCGTCGACGAGGTGCGGGACGCCCTTGTCGAGGTCGAGGTCCGTCCAGCGCAGGTTGACCAGCTCCGAGATGCGCAGGCCGGTCATCGCCAGCGCCAGCAGCACGTCGCCGAGCCAGCCGAGGTCGGGCTGCTCGCCGCAGTGCTGGACCATGGCGTTGACCTGCTCCAGGGTCCAGCAATACGTGTCGCTGCCCGAGGGCTTCTCCAGCGGTAGCCGGATCCGAGACGACGCGGGCAGATGGCCCTCAGCTACCAGCCAGTGCTGGACCTGCTTCAGCGCCGTCAGCTCGAGGTAAAGGGTCCGGAAGGCGTACCCCTTGGCCTCGAGGTGCTTGGCGTAGTTGGTGAGCGTGGCGGCCGTCACGCGGTTCCAGGTGGTCAGGTTCTGGGACGCCGTGAACGCCAGGAACTTGTCGAAGACGGCCTTGTAGCGCTTGGCCGTGGTCTCGCGCACGCCGCCCGCCACGCGGGGCCGGGCGACGTGCTCCATGTACAGCTGGCGGCCCTGGCTCAGGCTGAGCTCGTTCGCCTGGACCGGGCTGAGGGCCGAGCGGTCGGCCAGGCCGTGCTTGACGGCCATGGTCAGGTCCAGCTCGGCAAGCAGGCGGTGAGCCTCCTGGAGATCGTTGGTACCGAGCGATTGCCGGCCGAGGGTCGGTCGGTTCGATCGGCCATCGGCCTGCCAGACGCCCTGGCGGGCGTAGAGCAGCCAGGTGTAGTACCGGCCGCAGATTTTCAGACGTCGAGCCGGTCTGGGCATGGGAACTCCGATGGACAGCGGGTACGAGTCTGCACCCGGCCGCCGACGCCGCCCGAGGACGGCGCCCGAGGCGAGCCTGGTGACGGGGGATTACGGGTTGGCCTGACGCCGCCAGCGCGGAGTCGGGCCGGGGCGCCGGGTGGGCGTGGAGCGCGATCCCGGGTCAGGGACGGGCTCCAGGGCCGCGGCGGGGCTGGACTCGACCACCGCCCGGCGGGCGAGCTGATCGAGGGCATCGGCGGGGATCAGGATGCGGCTGCGCGGGCCGCCGGGCTGGACCGAGGGCAGCTTGCCCTTGTCGATGTAGCGGCGGACCGTGGCGATCGAGAGCCCAGTCTGGGCGGCAAACTCTTCGGGCGAGTAGAAGCTCGGCCTCGACATGGAACCGCCGGGGGGAACCCCAGAGGGCAGCCGACGAAGGG
>CAZUZD010000001.1:0-69316 GCA_964624465.1 uncultured Isosphaeraceae bacterium | reverse complement strand
GTCAAGAGCCCCTTGAGGCGACGAGCCTCCAGGCGGGTTCAGCGAGAAGTCTCCGAAATTGTCGCCATGTGTGTCCCACCCGCCGCCGCTCTTGCACCGGTCGGCCGTCTTCATGTCCTCCTTCCAGAAGACCGTGACGAACGGCACGCCCGCCTCCACCAGTCGGCGCGCCATCAGGAGGCTCATCCCGTTGACGTTCCGGCCGTACCGCTCCTGGACGCCATCGGGCTCGCTCGCGACATCGAACGCGGTCGTCGTGCCCGATGACGACAGCAGCTCCCAGGCTCGACGCTGAAGCGTGTCCCACTGTGCCATGGAGTTCGAGGCATTCCAGTCCCGCCTCGACTGGTCGAGGGAGTCGAGCAAGCCCCGTCGGTCCAGCAACCTGGACATCGACAGGTCGCCTGCCAGCGCCAGCGCCGGCGCGGCGAACCGGGTCGGGGCCTCGCGACTGCCATCGATGTAGAGCGGGTCGAACTCCACCCCCAGCCGGGCCGAGAACTGCCCGGGGCGGGTGTAGGGGGCCTGGCTGGGCCGGTGCGGCAGCGTGATCGCGTTGGGCAAGGACGGGTGTCGTGGCAGCCGGCTGGCGGCCACGCATCCCAGGTACGGCCAGTCGTCCGCCCTGGGGGTCCGATCGTTGCCCAGGCTCAGGAAGCTGGGATCAGGCTCGTGGCCGGTCAGGTTGTAGTAGTAGCCGGCGTGGTGGTCGTTCGTGCTGACGGTGTGGTTCACACCCTGGACCACCGCCAGGTGGTGCGCCTGGCGCGCGAGCAGGGGCAGGTGCTCGCAGAGCCGGACGCCGGTCGCGCTGGTCGGGATGGGCTGGAAGCTGCCCCGATACTCGGCCGGCGCCTCGGGTTTCAGGTCCCAGGTGTCGATGTGCGAGGCGCCGCCGCACAGGAAGAACACGATGCACGACCGGGCCGGCGCGCCATCCTTTCCGGGTTGGAGCGCTCCGGCGGCCGGCCGCGCCGCCAGCCCGGCGGCCGCCGTGGCGGAGGCCACCAGGAAGGCCCGACGATTCACGTTGCTCTTCGGGTTTGCAGCCACGTGCGACCCTCCCCGCGGGCGAGTGGTGGGGACGCATTGCGCCCGTTCCACAGATGTTCCCCAGGATCGCATCCCGGTCGCCGTCCCACAATGCCGGGCGGGCCGAGGATCGCCACGCCCGGACCGGCCTTCATGCGAGCCGCATTCGAGGAACTCCGGGTTTCGTGAATGTGCGTCGGCGGTCACACTGGGGGGCTCGCGTAAGAGGCGGCCCCGGGGCTCGGCGTCAGGTCCGACTCCTCCGGTCCGTTCGCGGGTCAGGCTCCCGCCTGACCGACCGGTGCGAATCGCGCTGGAGTTCCTGCCCACCAGTCCCGGAGATTGCGGCCGATGTCGTTGGAGATTCCGTCGCGCGACGAGTGGTACGTGCGGTACATGGACCAGTTGCCCTACGAGCCGTACCCGGTCCAGGACGCCGCGCTGGCGGCCTGGTTCGAGTCCGAGCAGGGGGTCCTCGTCTGCGCGCCGACGGGCACGGGCAAGACCCTGATCGCCGAGGCGGCCCTCTTCGAGGCGCTCCACACGGGCAAGAAGGCCTACTACACGACGCCCCTGATCGCGCTGACCGAGCAGAAATTCCAGGAGATGCAGGACCGCGCGGTCGAGTGGGGGTTCCGCCGCGAGGATGTCGGCCTGGTCACCGGCAGCCGCAAGGTGAACCCCGAGGCCCCGGTGCTGATCGTCGTGGCCGAGATCCTCCTGAACCGGCTGCTCAACCGGTTCGACTTCTCCGACGTGACGGCCTGCGTCATGGACGAGTTCCACAACTTCGCCGAGATCGACCGCGGGATCGTCTGGGAGCTGTCGCTCGGCATGCTGCCGCCGCACGTGCGGCTGCTGCTGCTCTCGGCGACGGTCGGCAACTCGTACGAGTTCGTCTCCTGGCTGGCGCGGGAGCACGACCGCAGGATCCGGCTGGTGGAGGGCACGGAGCGCCGGGTGCCGCTGACCTACGAGTGGGTGCCCGACCGGTTCCTCAACGAGCAGCTCGTCGAGATGGCTGCCGGCGACGCGGACGGCCCCCGGACCCCGGCCCTGGTCTTCTGCTTCGACCGCGAGGAATGCTGGAGCGTCGCCGAGAACGTCATGGGCAAGGACCTGAACCTCTCCGACGAGCAGCGGACGGAGCTCCACGACCGGGTCAATGCGCTCGACTACACCCAGGGAGCCGGCCCCAAGCACAAGCGACTGCTCCACCGCGGCGTCGGCGTCCACCACGCGGGCCTCCTGCCGAGGTACCGGCTCGCCATCGAGGACCTCTTCCAGCGCAAGCTGCTCCCCGTCGTCATCTGCACCGAGACCCTGGCGGCCGGCATCAACCTCCCGGCGCGCTCGGTGGTGCTCTCGTCGCTGGTGAAGGGCCCCTTCGGCGCCAAGAAGCTCATCGGCGCCAGCATCGCCCACCAGATCTTCGGCCGGGCCGGCCGCCCGCAGTTCGACGACCGGGGCTTCGTCTACGCCATCGCCCACCCCGACGACGTCGACATCGTGCGGTGGAAGGCGAAGTACGACGCCATCCCCGAGGACACGCGCGACCCTGGCCTGCTGAAGGCGAAGAAGGCCCTCAAGAAGAAGAAGCCGAAGCGCCGGGAGACCGAGCAGTACTGGATGGAGGGGCACTTCAACCAGCTCCAGGCCGCCCCGCCCGGCAAGCTCTACAGCAAGGGACCGCTCCCCTGGCGACTGCTGGCCTACCTGCTCGAGGTCTCGCCGGAGGTCGAAGGCATCCGCGTCGCGGTCCGCAAGCGGCTGATGGACGACCCGCGGATCGCCGCGGGCGAGACGGCGCTCGACGCGATGCTGCTGACGCTGCACGCCGGCGGATTCGTGACCCTGAGCCCCGAGCCGCCCGCGCCCCCCGAGGCCGGCCAGCCCCCGACGCCCTACTCGCCGGCGCTGGCCGTGCCGACGCCCGCGCTGGGGAAGCTGCTGGCGTTCCGGAGCATCCATCCCCTCTATGGCGCGTTCCTGACCGGGATTCTGCCCGGGGCCGATGCCGACGAGCGCATGCAGGCGCTGGAGAGCACCCTGCAGATGCCCGGCCCGGTCCGCAAGCGGCTCCGGGTCCCGTTCCGGCTGCTGGGGTCGGGCGCCCTGGCCACCGCGAAGCTCGACGCCGAGCTGGTCCAGCGCGGGCTCATGGCCGCGAAGATCGAAAAATCCGAGGAAGACGAGGACGACGAGGAGGAGCGCGAGGAGCGGCCGCTGACGGTGGCAGAGAAGCTCCGGGCCTACTTCGACGAGTGCTACCCCGCCGTCACCGACGTCCAGACCCACCCGCTCTGGTGCGCCGGCGAGCTGATCGAGTTCGGCGGCAACTTCAACAAGTTCGTGACCTGCGTCGACCTGACCAAGCAGGAGGGGATCGTCTTCCGCCACGTCCAGCGGATGATCATGCTCTGCGGCGAGTTCGAACGGGCCTGCGCCCTCGACGTCGGCGCCAGCCCGGCCACCCTCGCCTGGCGGGTCGAGCTACGCGAGCTGGCCGCGAAGCTGACCGAGAGCTGCCGCGTCGTCGACCCGACCAGCACCGATCGCCTGATCGCGCAACTGGGCGAGCCCGACGTGATCGATGCCGAGGCCGCAAAGCTCGCCGGCGGGGCCACCTGAGCGCGGGCCGGCTCGCCTCCCGACCGGCTCGCTCGCACGAATCTCGAATCGAGATTCCAGGTCGTGCGCACCCCTGGACGAAGGGCGAGAGCTGAACTGACCGACGAGGGGGGGGACGGCTGGGGAACCCGAGTCAGGTCCCAACGAACGTTCGATCGATCTTCCCATCGGCGCGTTCAGATCGGGGCTCGCCGGCGGGGTCTTGTCTGACTCACGAGACGGGCTCGCCCTTCAACTTGCCATGAGAACCATGCGGGTCAATAACTCGTGAGAATCCTGCTGGTGAACGACTATGGTACTTCGGACGGTGGTGCCGAGGTGATCGTACTCGGGCTTCGCGATGCCCTTCGTGCTCGTGGCCACGAGGTGCGGGTTTTCAGCTCCTCCGCGGGGAACCGGGCGGGGAGGGGTTTCGCTGATTATACGGGTTTCGGCACGAAATCCCGCTGGCGAACGCTGGTGCAGAGTGCAAACCCGGCAGCCGCTCGCGCACTGCGGAATTCCATCCTCCGGTTCAAACCCGATGTCGTTCATGTCAATCTCTATCTCACCCAGCTCTCGCCGCTGATCCTGCGCGAACTTGCTGGGATTGCGACCGTGTACTATGCGCAGTGGTATCGATCGATCTGCCCGATGGGAACTCGCCGATAGCCGGGTGGCGGTGAGTGCGATTCCCACATGGGGGCGGCCTGCCTCTGGAGCGGCTGCGTACGGCCCTGGGACTGGCCTCCGCTCACGCTGCAGGGGGTCCTGGACAGGGCGTGGGGAAGCCGGTTCAGTCGGATGGCGGCGATCAGCCGCGCGGTCGCCACGCGGCTCTCGCAATATGGTGCCCCGCATCTGCAGGCCGCTGAGGTGATCTATCCGGGCACGGCCGTGGTCCGTCCGCGGACCGAGCTGGGACCGGTGCCGACGGTGATCGCGGCTGGTCGCCTCGTGCCGGAGAAGGGACTCGACGTGCTGGTGCAAGCCTTCGCAATGGTCGCTGCCAGGCATCGCGAGGCCAGGCTCGTTGTGGTGGGGGACGGGACCGAACTCCAACCGCTCCAACGGCTGGCGGTGGACTCCGGGATCGGCGATCGGGTGGAGTTCTGCGGCCGGCTACCGCATCCGGAATCGGTGAAGCTCGTCCGATCGGCGTGGGTCTCCTGTGTCCCCTCGTTGTGGGAGGAGCCGTTCGGCATGATCGCGGCCGAGTCGCAGGTGCATGGCGTGGCTGTCATCGCGAGCCGGACGGGAGGGCTCGCCGAGATCGTGGCTGACGAGGTCACCGGATACCTCGTCCCGCCGGGCGATCCGGCAGCGATCGCTGGACGGCTCGACACGCTGCTCGGGGACCGAGCTGCGGCTCAGGCCATCGGCCATCGTGGCCACGAGCGGGCCCGTGAGTTGTTCGGCCTCGATCGCTCTGCCGCCCGCTTTGAATCCCTGGATCGTGAGACGATCCGGTGCGAGTCAGACCGGGCATGAGTTCGGTCATCGTCTCGGTCCTCGTGGCGACCTCCGACCGGCCTCGGCAGAGCCCGCCCGCCAGTTCACCATGGCAGGAAACCAGCCCGACTGGGCCTCAGGTGGCACGGAGTCTGACGAGGTGGCCACACGTTCCGGCTCTGGCCTTCCAGCCCGATCCGGGCCCTGCTGCGGGATCGGTTCCCGATCCCCGCGGAGGGCTCGGCCATGCCGTGCGCTGGTCCCCGCTGTGACGCGATCAGCCTGGCATGTCAGGCGGTGCCCGCGCGGCGGAACTGGCCGGGGTGGATCTTGGCGGAACGGACACCGTGCCCCCGATCTGCCACGAGCCACGAATAGGTCAGCACATTTCGACCGATTCATGTACGATCGCTGTGGCCGGGTCGAACCCGGAGCCAGGTGGCGGCGGGACATTCCCGACGGCCACCCGAACGCCCGGAGCCGAGGAGGGTCGCCCGTGCAGGATGGACGTGTCGGTCTGGGGGTGATCGGCTGCGGTGGATTCGGGCTGTTCGCACTCCAGCAGTTCACGCAGGTGCCCGGGGTCCGGCTCGTCGGCGTGGCGGCCACGCACCGGCCCGCCTCGCTCGCCGCGGCCGCCCGCTTCGGCGTCGAGAACACCGACGACCTCGACGCGTTCCTCGGCCGGGGCGACCTCGACGTCGTCTACATCGCCACGCCGCCGTTCCTCCACCACGCCCAGGCGCTCGCCGCGCTCCGGGCCGGCAAGCACGTGATCGTCGAGAAGCCGCTGGCCCTCACCATTGCCCAGGCCAACGAGCTGGTCGCCGTCGCCCGGTCCCGGGACCTCCTGCTCGTCACCAACCTGATGCAGCGCTACAACCCGCTCTTCGACGCCGTCCGACGGCTGGTCGAGGATCGGACCCTGGGTGAGGTGCTGCACGGGTCGTTCGAGAACTACGCCTCCGACGAGAACCTGCCCGCCGATCACTGGTTCTGGGACCGGTCGAAGAGTGGCGGGATCTTCGTCGAGCACGGGGTCCACTTCTTCGATCTGTTCGCCGGCTGGCTCGGGGACGGCCGGCTCGAGTCGGCGCAGGTCGGGGTCCGTCCCGGGACCGCGATCGAGGAGCAGGTCCAGTGCACGGTCCGCTACGGCGACTCGGCGCTGGTCAACTTCTACCACGGCTTCCACCAGGCCGGGCGAATGGACCGGCAGGAGCTCCGCCTTGTGTTCGAGCGCGGCGACCTGACCCTCCACGACTGGGTGCCGACCCGGGTCCGGATCCGCGCGCTCGTCGACGAGCGGCAGACGCGCGAGCTCTGCGACCGCTTCCCCGGGGCCCGGCTCGATGTGGACTCGTCCTTCGGCGGTACCGACCGCGCCTGCCGCGCCCGGGGCCGGACGATCGACGCCTCCCAGATCATCGAGCTCGCCGCCGGCGATGGTCAGCCCAAGTCGCCGCTCTACTGCCAGCTGCTCCGATCGATGATGGCCGATCAGCTCGCCTGGCTCCGCGACCGCGACCACCCCCGGGTCATCTCCGGGCGCAACGGCCACGAGTCGCTCGCGCTCGCCTGCGAGGCTGACGCGCTGGCCCACCGCGACGGCCGCCCATGACGCTCCCCAGGCTCGCCACCCGGCGACTGCTCGGGCCGGGGGACGTGCCCGCGACCCGCGACGAGTTCGAGGTCGTCGGCGTGTTCAACCCGGGGGCGGTCCGGGCCGGCGACGAGGTGGTGCTGCTGGTGCGGGTCGCCGAGCGCCCCCGCGAACAGCGCGTCGGGTTCCTGGCGCTGCCGCGCTGGGACCCGGCCGATGGCCTGACCATCGACTGGGTCCCCGGGTCGGACTGGGAGCCGATCGACCCGCGGGTGGTGCGGCGGAAGGCCGACGGGATCGTCCGGCTGACCTTCGCCTCGCACCTCCGGGTGGTCCGCTGCGGCGACGGGCGGGCCGTCCGGGACGTGACGGGGATCACCTTCCGGGCGGAGGGCGAGTCCGAGGAGTACGGGGTCGAGGACCCCCGGATCACGCCGCTGGCGGGCCGGTTCTACGTCACCTATGTCGCGGTCTCCCGGCACGGGCCCGCGACCGCCCTGGCCTCCACGACCGATTTCCGCGCGTTCGAGCGGCACGGCATCATCTTTTGCCCCGAGAACAAGGACGTCGTCCTCTTCCCGGAGCCCGCCAGCGGCTCGTTCGCGGCGCTGCATCGGCCGGTCGGCGGCACCCCGTTCACCCGGCCGGAGATGTGGATCGCGCGGTCACCCGACCTGCTCCACTGGGGTGGACACGTCCCGCTCGACCTCCCGGGCGGCGGCTGGCAGTCGGGACGGGTTGGCGCCGGGGCCCCGCCGGTGCGGGTCGAGGGCGGCTGGCTCGAGATCTACCACGGCAACCGCCGCCCGACCCGCCCGGGCGCCGTCGGCGCCTACTGCGGCGGCGCCGCGCTGCTCGACCTCGACGACCCCGCCCGGATCCTCCGCCACACGCCCGGGCCGTTCTTCGTGCCGGAACTCGACTTCGAGATCGCCGGCTTCGTGCCCGAGGTCGTGTTCCCGACCGGGGTGATCCAGGACGGCGATCGCCTGCTCGTCTACTACGGCGCCGCCGATGCCAGCGTCGCGGTGGCCGAGTTCGCGACGGCTGCGCTCCTCGGGGCGATGGTCAACCCGACGAGCGACCACTGACGGCCGTACGGTTCGGGCCGAAACCGGATCGCGATCCAATATCGGAGCTTGGCGGGCATGGTCTTGCTCCCGGCGGATGGCTGCCGGCATTGCCTCCAGCGTCCGACCGAAACCCCTGGGGGTTTCAACATGGCATCCGATCGTGGATGAACCTGTGCCCCCTGACAGCGACCGTGACGACGGCCTCGTGTGCGCCGAACCGTCCATCTCGGAGGAACTGTGGGACCGGCTCTCTGCCGCCGTCCACGCCGATCTCGCCGTTTTCCTTGGACCCGGCGATGCGGTCCGTGTCCAATGCGTGTTCAGAAGAGTCTAGTTTGATCCCGGACAGCGTTGACCGCAGTCGCGTCTTCGCAGGCTGACCCCGTGGACCGCGGCACATCCGGCTTCTCCCAGGGAGTGATCGGCCATGCGTGTCTCGCGGGACCTGACCCAGTTCGAGCGGATCCTTCCGTATGCCAGCGAGCTGTTCGGGGTCTACCAGCCGTTGATCGGCTGGCGGTCACGCCGCATCCAGTCGTGGATCAAGCGGGCGAACCAGTTCGAACGGGTCCGGTTGCTCGACGGTCTGGCTGACCAGTTCCGGGGCCTCGTCGACCTGCGGTTCAACGCGGATCAGGTGCCGGAGCTGGCCTCGATCGACGTGGGCCAGCCGGTCTCGGCACGGGCGGGCACACTCTCCGGCAGCGTCCTGGTGCGGCAGATCGCCGGACGGCTCCCGCCCGGCCGCGTCCCTCCGCCCGCCGAGTGGGACGAGCTGCTCAACCAGGAACACCTGGTGAAGGTCCTCCGGGAGGAGGTCTACCCGTTCTACACCGCGGATGCCGGCGCGCGGCTCAGGAAGTTCATCAGCGCCTTCCCGCGGTCGCAGGGCGAGAGCGATGACTTGTACAGCGCCCGACTCCGGGTCGCCGTGGAGGGCCAGCAGGGAGGCATCCGGGGTGAACTGGAGCGCGAGTCGGCCCTGGCGGGCGTTTTGAACCAACTCGCCCGGAGGCAGATGTATGACCAGGTCGCCCAGTTCTTCTTCGTCGAGCCAATGGTCGACCAAGCGAAGAAGCTGGAGCGCCTGATGAACGTCCTGGGCGACGATTTCCAGGACCCCTACCTGGCCTTCGACCCGAAGAAGGACATCGGGGACGTCAGCCTCTCGCCGATCGGGATCGTCCACCTTTACCGCCAGTACTTCTTCGAGTTCGAGACGTTCCTCGGGACTCCCACCGGCCACGTCTGGCTCAGCCCTGGGGCGAGCGTGGAGCTGGTCGAGACCACCACCCGCCGCACGCTGACCGAGCGGACGACCGAGGAGGCCCTGGAGAAGATCGTCCGGAGCGAGACCAGCTCGACGACCAAGGACGACCTGAGCGATGCCGTGAAGGAGGACAACCGCGACGACGTGAAGCTCGGGATCTCCTCCACGGTCAACCAGTCGTGGGGCACGGGGAGCGCCAGCGCCACGGCCAGCCTGAACATGGACCGCACCCAGCAGGTGGCGCGCGAGAAGACACACAAGCGGTCGCGCGAGCAGACCGAGAAGCTGTCCTCCGAGATCCGGCAGAACTTCAAGACCACCTTCAAGATCGTGACCGAGGTCACCGACACGTCGAGCAAGCGGTACGTGCTGGCGAACTCGACGGGCCAGCTCATCAACTACGAGATGCGCCGGAAGATGCGCCAGGTGGGGGTGCAGGTGCAGGATGTGGGCACGTACCTGTGCTGGCAGACGTTCGTCGACGAGCCCGGCCGGGTCCTGGGCCTGGCCAACCTCGTCCACCTGGCGAAGCCCGCCGACCTGGTGCCGCAGCCCAACGCCAAGGAGATCCCCAATCCGCCCGATCGCGTCGAGAAGCCCTTCCAGACCGGCGCCGTGTGGAACTTCGGCGACAATCGGAAGTACAACGACCCGGCCCTCGGGTTCGTCGAGCTGACGGTCATCCCGCTGCCGGTCCAGCCCGACACCGGGTACGAGGTGGCAGACCCCGAAGGCGAGATCGCGATCTCGGTCGTCTCCTACTCGGGCGAGGACAGCGAGAACCAGCGCTACCGCTTCCGGGGCAAGCTGGTGGGGGGAAGTCAGGTCCGGATCGGGGTCGTGACGGGGCCCGGCGGCATCGAGTGGGACGAACGCATCGACTTCGTCGTCGGCGGGGCCATCGCCTTCAAGCCCACGGCCGCCAAGCTGAAGGAGATCTCCGACGCGAACGCCGAGATCCTCAAGACCAGCAAGGCCGCCGACCGCGAGAACGAGCGGCGCAACGCCGAGGCGTTCGTCAAGGCGGCCAAGGATCGCATCAAGCTTGCCAGCCAGATCCGCAAGCGCAAATACGAGGATCTGCGGGAGGAGGAGCGGATTGTCGTCTACCGATTCCTGATCCGATCGCTGATGACCGACACGCTCTACGAGCTTCCCGAGTCGGACGACAACGATCGGGTCCGCCACGTCCTCTCGGAGCTGATCAACTCGATCTTCGACGTGGACAAGATGCTCTACTTCGTCGCACCCGAGTGGTGGAAGCCGCGGGACCGGAACGTGTTCACGGGGGCGACCGGCCTCTCGGCCGACGCCGTGGTGGGCTGGACCGACCAGGTGCTCCGGCCCAACAACTACAACATCACCGACGAATCGGAACCCGCCTCGCTCGGGAGCTCGCTCGGCTGGCTGCTCCAACTCGACGGGGACAATCTCCGCAACGCATTCCTGAACGCCCCGTGGGTGAAGGCCGTCATCCCGATCCGACCCGGCAAGGAGCGGGCGGCCATCGCCTGGCTCCAGAACACCAACGTCGAGGGGGTCGAGGGGCTCGATGGCAATTACCTGGCGCCGCCGGGCGAGCTCCAGGCCATCCGCGACGGCCTGCTCGCGGCAGACCCCTCCGACCCGGTCGGCGGCCGGCCCAACGTCACCCTCTTCGACGCGATCCGGTTCCTCTGCCTCGAGGTGGAGCGGAAGCATGCGGCCGAGATCAAGGTGGAGAAGTACCCGAAAGACCTCGTGATCGACGACGCCAACAAGGTCTCGTCGACCCCCATCGAGAAGGTCTATGAGCACGGCTTTTACCCCCTCCAGGGGGGGTTCCGGGCCATCCCCGGCTCGGAGACCCCGGGCGAGCCCGGCGACCCCGACCGGCATTTCCAGGTCTTCGACCAGTGGATCGAGATCCTCCCGACCGACCAGGTCGTGCCGGTTCCGGTGGCCTACGACCCGAAGACGGGCCGGCAACTCTAGCGGCGGACGGGATCGGCCACGACCGAGGGTGCGGCGCGGGGAGTGTGCTCGTCGCCCCTCCCCCGGCCGACTGGCTGCCGGAGCGACCCGCAGGGGAGGCCGATAATGGGCAGCGGATCCATCGAGCCGATCGAGCCGACCCGCCCGATCCCGCCCCCGGCGAAGCCGGAGCTGACGCCGACCCGGCGGGCCGCCTCGGCCCCGTTCCCGGAATGGCTCCAGGCGCCGCGGGTGCGCGGGCAGGCGCCGGACCGTGCGGGGACCTACATCACCGGGTTCGTCGTGAACCTCGACGTCCACCGCGTCGCCCTGAGCACCCCGGAAGGTCCACCGATCCGGGGCGACATCGACACCGACCTCGCGCCGGGGTGTTACTCGCTCAAGCCCGACCCGGTGAAGGAGCAATGGGTGTTCGAACCGCACCAGGTCAATTCCGGCCTCCGGTTCAACCTGCTGCTGGACGGGAGCTTGCCCTTCACGCTGCGCTACGCCGAGGCACTCTGGATGATCGTCGGCCACGGTCTGTCGGATGCAAGGGCGACCAACCTGGAGGCCGCGCGGAAGGAGGTGGAAGCGGCCGTGGCCGGCAAGGACTATGTGCTGGCCCTGGACACGCTGTCGCTGCTCAACGACGTCGACCTCTACGATCTCCTCGACACGCTGGACGGCACCGAGTTTCCCGGAGAGCTGCTCCTGCACTTCGAAGCGGGTCTCAAGGACCATCCCGGGGGGATCGGCCGCATCCTCCGGGCCCTGGAAAGCTACGTGCAGAAGCCGGATCGCCTCTTCGTGGACGCCTTCGACAAGTGCTTCATCCACCCGTCGTCCTTCGCGCGGGACGAGAAGCGGGAGAAGCAGCGGCTCAGCAACATCAAGCTCGTCTTCACCTACGATCTCAAGCCGGCGCGGGCCATCATGCTCTACGCCGACGACATCGTGGACGGGACGGCACGGCCCCAGCGCCGTCCCACGTACGGCGAGGCGGGCCTGTTCTATCCCGAGTACTTCTCGCGCGGGATGACCCCGCGCATGTGGGAGGCCAGGAAGCAGAAGCTCGCCGAGATGGAGTTGCAGAACGTCGAGTTCATCACGACGTCGTACCAGGCGGTCGAGAAGACCATCTCGCTGGTGCTCCTGGCCAACAGCCTCCTCGTGCGGACCATCCCCGCCGCCTCGGGGGCCGCGACTGCGGCCCGGGGCCTCTCCCGCCCGATCAGCGAGGCCTACGAGCGGCAGCCGGGCCGCTGGGAGCTGGATTTCGAGGGGGGCACCAACATGAGCGAGGCGGCGGCCGAATACCAGGCTCGCGTCTGCGGCACCGACCGGTACATGAACTACCGCGTCAACGGCGTTCGGTTCGACGGGCACGACCTCCAGGGCAACCTCCTCGACGCGAAGCACTGGCTCGATCACGGCCGAAAGGCCCGCCTCCTCGCGCGCCCGCACACCTTCTCCGGCATCATCGAGGCGGAAGGTGTCCTCCGGGAGGCGGAAGCCCAGGTGGCGGCCGCAGGGGGCCGCACGATCGAGTGGCGTGTGGCCGGGCAAGTCGCCACCGGCCAGCTCGGGCAGCTCTTCCGCGTGAACAGGATCCCGATCCGGGTGGTTCACGTACCCTGATTTCGCGGTTGGCGCTCGTGTCCTGAACCGGAAATCCTCCTCCACGGCCGGGTCGGACGCGGGCGGCTTCGGCCCGGTTTCGTCGCCAGGTCCCGCGTCGACTCCGACTCGGTTCTGGCGTGAACGGATCTCACTAAAATCATGTGTCCTCCGAAATGCCACACCCGAATTAAGTCGCCGCTAATTATTCTTCAGGTCGTCTGCAAGTTTCTGTAGATTCAGGCGTCTCTCCTGGCGAGGTCTGCGTCGATTGTGCACCGGGTGAGTGGAACCGGTCTCCAGGACAGGTGTTGCCATGCGAGGTTCATCGGGTCGCGTCACGCTCCTGCTCGCCGCCAGCCTCCTGGCCTGGGTCGGTCCGGGGGCGTCCGGGTCCGCCCGGGCCGCCCGGGTGCATCTGGTTGTGGTGGGGGACACGGACGATCGCAAGATCGGGGAGAACGTCGGGGCCGACATCCACGCCTTCGCGTGGCAGCTGAAACAGATGGGGCTGAAGAGCCTGCAGGAGCCCGTGGTGCTCCAGGGCGAGGACTGCCGGCCCGAACGGATCGTGAAGGCCCTGCAGGACCTGGCGCTGCAACCGGACGACGCCGTCGTGTTCTACTACAGCGGCCACGGCGCGCGGGATCGGATCCACGGTCGGTTCCTCCGGTTCCCCCGGCTGGGGAAAGAGGTCATCCTCCCGCGCGACACGATCCGCGACCTGGTCGCCGGCTGGGTGAACACCCGGCAAATCCGACTGGGGGTCGTGATCACCGACATGTGCAGCCTCACCAAGGTGATGCCGGTGGTCGCACCGAATCAGGCGCCGGCAGCCCAGGCGCCGATGCTCCCGCCCATCGACGCACCGCTCTTCACGGCGCTGTTCGTGCAGAGCCGCGGCCTGGTGGACGTCAATTCTTCTGAGGACGAACAGGTCGCCGTCGCCTACCCGATCGAGGTCGATGCGACCACCGGCTTCCGGGGCGTGAAGGGGACCTTCTTCGGCGAGGCCCTGCGGGACGCCTTCCGTAAGTACCGGGACGCGATGCGGAGCTGGAAGCGGATCCTGGAGGATCGCGTCCGGCCCGAAGTGGCGGCAGAGTTCCGGCGGCTCTATCCCGAGGGGGTGGATGTGCCGGACCAGCCGGGCACGAAGCAGTTCACCCAGACGATCCGGATCGACTCCCTCGCCGAATCCCCGTTCGTCGAGAGCCCCGACCTGCCGCCGGGGGCGCTCGGGGTGACCCTCCAGGTCGTCCGCACCCGCACCGAGCGCGGCGTGGAGCAAGGGGTGGAGATCCAGCAAGTCTTCCCCGGCTCGCCCGCCGAGGGCCAGCTCAGGCCGGGCAACATCGTGCTCGGCGTGGATGGTCGCCCGACGCCGACGCCCGCGGCGCTTCAGGCCGCGCTGGCGGCCGCCGGGCCCGTGGTCCGACTCCGGGGCCAGGCGGCGAGGAGCCGTGGCCGCACGGAGGTCGTGATCCTTCAACGGGGGGACGCCGACGCCGGGCCCGGGCCGGGCGGGAACCCGGCGCGGCTCGGAGTGAACGTCAATCTCCAGGCGTATCAGGTGACCACGGACCGTGGCGTGGAGCTGGGCCTGAAGGTCGACAGCATCGACCCTGGCACACCGGCGGCCGGGATCGTGGACCCGGGTGACATCCTGCTGAGCGTCAACGGCCGGCCGACGACCACGCACGACCAGCTCCGGGCCGCGATCGCCGCCGCCGGGCCCGTCGTCCAGATCCGCGGTCGCGACTTCCGGACCGGCCAGATCGTCGACTTCCGTCCGATCCCCATGGACGGCCTGCCGACGCCGACGAGCCGGGTCATGTCTCCGCCGCGCTAGACCGGGGCACTCGTTCGCGGCACCGGCGTGGCAAGGCCCCGCCCTGGCCGGTCGTGCGACCACCACGGCGGGGCAGCCCGCTTCGCCCCGTCGACCACGCTGGCGCCCCAGAGGTCCCCTTGCGGCCTGATCCCATCGAGCACCCCGATTGCTCCGAAGAGGTCCGACGATGGAACCGCTTGAGCCCCAGCTGCTCGACACGCTGGCCAGGTATCGCGAGGCGCTCGACGCCGGTGGATCGCCCGACCGCGATCGGTGGCTCCGGGAGGCCCCCGAGGCGCTCCGCCCGCAGCTCAGCGAGTTGTTCGAGCGGGCCGAGCTCCGATCGAGGCGCCTGGCGGAGCTCTCGCTCGACGGCGTCGCTTCGGGCTCCGACCTCCCCGGCCACTCCACGTTCGTCGGCCCCGTCGTCTCGCAGGAGGGTTCGGCGGAGTTTGGGTTCCCCGTGTCGGAGGAGACGCCCAGCCGTTCGGGTCCGATCGGGGCGGACCCGGGCCCTCCCGTGATCGACCGCTACATCGTCCGGAGGCTCCTGGGAGCGGGGGCCTACGGCCAGGTGTACGAGGCCCAGGACCGGATCACCCGGCAACCGGTCGCCGTGAAGGTCCTCCGGCCGCGGCACGCGGTCGAGGGGGGCCCCGGATCGGCGCCTGCGTCCGACGTGGCCGCGCTCCAGGAGGCGTGGAACCTGGCGGAGCTCGAGCACCCGAACATCGTCCGGGTGCTCGACGCTGGCCGGATGGCCGACGGGCGCTTCTTCATCACCACGGAGTTCATCGACGGCCCCACGCTCCGGGAGCTGGCCGACACGACGACGCTGGACGCCCGCCGGTGCGTCCAGCTCGTCGAGCGCCTGGCGTCGGCGCTGGCGCACGCCCACCAGCGGCGGATCGTGCACCGGGACATCAAGCCCGAGAACATCCTGATCGATCGCGACGGCAACCCCCGGCTGGTTGACTTCGGCGTGGCGCTGCACGACACGAACTACGGCGTGAGCCCGTCGATCAGCGGCACGATCGCGTACATGAGCCCCGAGCAGGCGTCGGGCAACTCGCACCTGATCGACGGCCGGTCCGACCTCTTCAGCCTGGGCGTGGTGCTCTACGAACTGCTCCGGGGCGCCCGGCCGTTCCGGGGCGCCAACATCCTGGGGATCCTCGACCAGATCCAGCGCCTCGACCCGCCCCCGATCCGGCAGGTCTGCGCCGTCGATCCGGAGATCGAGCGGATCTGCATGACCTGCCTGGCCAAGCGCCCGGCCGACCGGTACCCCTCCGCCGGCGACCTCGCCGCCGACCTGGGCCGCTGGCTGGCCGGCACCGCCGCTGTACCGGACGACCCCGGAGACGAGCCCCGGCCCCGCCACGCGCGGCCGGGGTCGGGGTCGGGGCGGCGGACGATGGCCCTGGCGGCCGCCTGCCTCGCGCTCCCGATCGGAGCCTGGGCCCTGATCCCCCGGGCGCCGCTCCCGCTCGACGGGGGGGCGGCCGCGTCTGCCCCCCAGGTGCCGACCGACCCCAGGCCCGAGCGAGACGAGCCGGGCGGGGTTGCATCCGAGAGCCCCGCGACGCCGGCGCCGGCGGCCCCGCCCTCCCCCGAGCCAGGGCCAGGGCCAGGGCCAGGGGGGGCCGGGGAGGATCAGCCCGCCCTCGCGGGGGCGTCCCCACCCGCGCCCGGATCGCCGGCGCTGGCCGGGGAGCCGCTGGCTCAGGAGGCGCAGCGCGTCCTCACGACCTACTGCCGCGCCTGCCACCACGACGCGTTCAAGGTCGAGGGGCTCGATCTGCTGGATCACGCCGGAGTCCTGGCGTTCCGCGACTCGGCGGACGAGCCCCTGATCACACCGGGTGACCCGGACACGTCGGCCCTGGTCGCGTTGATCAATCCCACTCAGGGGCGCATGCCCCCGGGCAAGTCGATCCGGCCCACGCACGAGGAGGTCGAGATCATCCGGCGCTGGATCGCCTCGGGCGCCCCGACCTGGGCGAGCATCCGGTTCGAGCGGCCCCGGCTGAGGCTCCGGGATCAGCTCGAGGCGATCCGCGCCGACCTGGCGGGTCGCAAGCCTGCCGAGCGCCCCTTCCGCCGCTACCTGTCGCTGGTCCACCAGCACAACGACCCGACCGTCTCCGACGCCGCCCTGGCGACGACCCGCCGGGCCGCCTCACGGCTCCTGAACAGCCTGAGCTGGGAGGCCGAGGTCCGGGCCCCCGAGGCCATCGGCCCCGGCGGGGCGATCCTGTCCTTCGACCTCCGCGACTACGGCTGGACGCGACAGACCTGGGCCGAGCTCCTCAGCTTCGACCCCTACCAGCTCGACTTCTCCACGACGCCCGACCTGGGCGAGCTCCAGGCGGCGATCGAGTCGCTCGCGGACCAGGGGTTGAGCGAGACGGTCTGGGTCCGGGCCGACTGGTTCGTCGCCACGGCCTCGCGGCCGCCGCTGTACCACACCATCCTCGGGCTCCCCGCCACGACCGCGGAGCTGGAGGAGCGGCTCGGGGTCCGGACCGGCGAGGATTTCCGCTCGGGTCGGCTCCGCCGCGCCGGGATGGTCAAGAGCGGGGTCTCGCGGCAGAACCGGCTGCTCGATCGCCACGCCTCGAAGTACGGGGCGTACTGGAAGAGCTACGACTTCGCTCCCGGCCGGGAGCGTTCGGACCTGCTGCGGTTCCCGCTCGGCCCGCGCGGCACCGACCCCACGTCCGAGCCGGCCGCGTTCGACTTCGACGGCGGCGAGATCATCTTCCACCTCCCCAACGGCCTCCAGGCGTACTTCCTCGCGACCGCCGCCGGGGCGCGGCTGGACCGGGCCCCGGTGGAGATCGTCGAGGACCACCTGCAGACCTCGGGTTCGTCGCAGATCGTCAACGGTCTGTCGTGCATCCACTGCCACAAGGAGGGGATCAAGCCGTTCCGGGACGACCTGCGGACCCGGTCGCCGGTCGAGGGCGCCGTGCGGGCCAGGCTCCTGGACCTGGTCCCGCCGGACGCGGAGATGGAGCGGCTGATCGCCCTCGACCGCGAGCGGTTCCTGGGGGCGGTCGCCCGCGCCGACGGCCCATTCCGGGACGCCCCCGACGATGCGACGGCCGATCGCGAGCCGATCGGCGAGGTGACTCGCCAGTACCAGCAGGATCTCGACCTGGAACGGCTGCTCGCCGAACTGTATCTCGAAAGTCCTGAGCCGCTCTGGGCCGCCCAGCAATTCAACCCGGACGTGCGGAGGCTCGGCCTCCCTGGTGGCCCCGGCCGACCGATGCCCATCCCGCGAGCGACCATCCAGGATCCCGAGGCCCTGACGGCGAAGACGGCCGCCACGCGGACCTCGATCTACCAGACGATCGCGCAGTCCCTCAGGCTGGGCACCCCCGTCGAGGTCCGTCGCAACCGGGCCGAACCCTGAGTCCTGCGCAAGTCCGGGAGGCCGCCGGCGTCTGTTCCTCCGAAGGGCCCGGGTGGCGAGCCATCGCACACCGCCCGGTGGGCCCGAGACGACGACACTCCCCCGGGAGAGCGGGACATGAACACTCGCAGGCAGATGCTCAGGTCGCTGGCGCTGGCCGCCGGCTCCGTCGTGGCCGGCTCGACCGTGGCCCGGGCCGCCACGTTCCGGCAGTACTACGGGCCCCGGTGGGTGTTCCACCCCGCCCGGAGCTACTACTACATGTACTACTACTACCTGCCCACGCCCCAGGCGACCGCGTACGCCTACCACTACTGCATCTACGACCCGGCCCGGCCGCGGTACATCTACTACTACAACCCGGTGAACCAGGTCTACTGGGGCCGCTTCGAGGTGGGCTCCACCGGCGACCAGCAGTACTCGCTGCTGGCGGCCGGCGACCGCCAGAAGGACCTCGAGGCGATCCCCGAGCGGGCCTTCCCCGCCCCGGCCCGCATGCCCGAGGTCCCCGGCGCCGACGACGGCGTGCAGATGGACCCGCCTCCGGTGGGCAACCTTCCCACTCAGGCCGACCGGCCGTGAACCCGGCTCGGGACTCCACGGGCCCCCGGGGTTCCGAGCAGACCCCGGAGGCCGTCGGTAGCCGCTGCACTTGCGTGACCGTCCGCCGCCAGTCGAATCGCACGAGGGCATCATGCAGATCCGGATCGATCGCTCCCCGAGCAGACTCCCCCGGCTCGTCGTGACCGGATTGCTCACCGTCGCCGTGAGTGGTGCCGCCAGCGACGCCGGCCGGGCCTCGGCCGCCACCGCGAACGGGCCCGCGACGGTCGAGGACCCGGCGCGGCGGCTCGAGGCGGAATGGACCCTGACCGCCGGCCTCCTGAAGGCGGACCAGTCCCTGGAGCCCCGCAGCAACGCCCTGCTGGCCCCCCACAGCCTGGCGATGCTGATGCGCCTGGTGCGGACGGGTGCCTCGGGCCGGACGGCCGAGGAGCTCGACCGGCTCTTCCCACCAGCCCTCCAGACCGCCGAGGCGATCGGGGTCCCCACCGCGCCGGGCACGGGCCCGATGGTGAAGCCCAGGCCGACGCTCGGAGTGCAGGCCGAGGCCAACGGTGGCTATGGCCTGATCGTCCGCAAGGTCGCGCCGGCCCTGGCGACCTCGGGCCCGAAGGTCAACGACCTGATCCTGAGCGCCAACGGCGAGCCGACCCGGACCCCCGCCGACCTCGCCGCGGTCGTCGGCGGCCTGCCCGACCCGGCGCCAGCGGTCAAACTCCAGATCTACCAGTACGAGACGGGCCGCGTCGTCACGCTCGCCACCCCGACCCAGCCGGCCCCCAGGTCGGAGCCGACGGCCCCCGCGTTCGAGGAGCGCCGCGTGGTGCTGCACCGACCCGACGTGTTGCTCACGCCCGGGTTCGCCCACCGCGCCCGGACCGAGTTCCACGCCGGCCTGCTCGCCGTCGACTTCCAGCGCCCGAAGGCCGCCGAGCTCGAGCGGCTCGGGACCCTGCTGCCGGCCGCAGCGCGATCGAATCCCGAGCGGCTCGCGTCCTGGGCCCGGGCCGATCGCGACACGCAACTGGTGCTGCTCTCGGTCGCGGAGTTCCGATCCCCCTGGGTCGTCCCATTCCCCGCCGCCCAGCCCGGCGAGTTCGAGGATGCCGACGGACACCGCCATCCCGCCGAGTTCTTCGGCGACACCCGGCGGCTGCTGCACGCGAGCACGACGGCGTTCGACCTCGCCGAGATCCCATACCGCGACGCCGACGCCTCGTTCCTGCTGCTGCTGCCACGACGGCGCGGGCCGATCCCCGAGCTGACACCCGAGGTGACCCGCGAGATTGCCGGCGCCCTGTCCACGCTGAACTCCCGGACCGTGGAGATCCAGCTACCCGTGTTCCGCCACGCCGGCGAGCGCTCGCTGGGCCAGGCCCTCGAAGCGCTCGGTCTGGTCGCCCCCTTCTCCGGGTCGGCCGAGCTGTCCGGGCTGGCCGGGGACATCGACCTGGCGGTGGGGGCCGTCACCCAGGCCGGCGAGATCCTGCTGCATCCGGCGGGGACCGTCGCCAGCGTCACGACTCGGGTGGAACTGAAGGCCCTCGGGGCCGAAGCCGAGGGCACGATCCGGCTCCGCGCCGACCATCCGTTCCTGTTCCTGATCCTGGATCGCCGCGCGGGCACCATCCGGTTCGCCGGCCGCGTCGAGACCCCCGCGGGGCTCAAGTCCGCTTCACAGCCCGGCCGTTGAGTCGATCCCCCTGAACTGGGAGTGCGTCCGATGTCGAGGACCCTGAGTGCGACGGTGGCCTTCGTCCCGTTCCTTTTCGCCCTGGCCACGGGACCCGGCTCGCCGGCGCGGGCGGATGAGCTCTCCAACACGCTCGAGACGTGGGTCCAGACCCGGTCGGAGGGAGACTTCCGCGAGGCCGGCGTCACCGCTGTCACGGTCGGCGAGTTCCAGTACGTGCGGGATCGGGCCAACTCGGTCGGCGGATCGGTGCTGGCCCGGGAACTCATCAAGGCCCTGGAATTCAACCGGGTGCCGATCGCCGGCGACGCGCCGTTCACGCTCTCGGGCCGCTACGACCTGGGGCCCGACGGCCAGGATCCTCGGCTGCTGGCCCTGAACGTCACGTTCCTGCTGGCACGACAATCGGGGGAGCGGCTGAAGGAGTATCGCAACAACCCGTTCCTGATCCGGGACCCGGTGATGATCGCGAAGCTCACCGGCAAGACGGTCGAGATCCGCGGCCGGAACGTCGCCGAGCAGAGGCTGAAGCTGGCCCGGCAGGTCGCCACCCCGACGGTCAGCGTCCAGCCGGCCCCCGGCGGCGAGTCGACGACGGTCGTCCGCACGTCGGCGCGGAGCCCCTATGGCCTCGAGGTCCTCGTGAAGGGGCCGGACGGCTCGGCCCGCCCGCAGGGGATCCGCGTCGAGGGCGGCCAGGCCGCGACCCGCCTCCAGCCGGGCGACGTCTATCAGGTCCGCCTGATCAACGATTCGGACGAGCCGGCGGCGGTGGAACTGCTGATCGACGGCCTGAGCGTGCTGGCGCTGCACGAGCGCAAGGAGCTCCGCGACGGCCGGCTCATCGTGGCGCCGCGATCGAGCATCGTGATCGGCGGCTGGTTCGAGAACGAGCGCGCCGCCGGCGGGCGCGAGTTCGAGGTGGGCCGACGCGTGGACGCCATTGCCGGCAAGGTCCTGCCGGCGGACCGTGTCGACCTCGGCGCGATCACCGCGTCCTTCGCACGGGCCTGGGACGTCCGCAACCGGCCCCGCGACGCCGGCCAGGATTTCCGGCCCATGAACGACGACGAGCAGGTCGCGACCGTCCTGGGACGGAAGATCGACCTCCCGCTCCAGGTGGTCCGCTACGACTTCGACGGCGTCCGCGACGTCATCTCCGTCCGCTACGACCGTGGCCAGCCGGCCGACCTCCCCTGAGATCGCCCCCCGACCCGTCGGTGAGCCGGGTCGGGCCGCCTGCAAGCTCACCCCTGATCCGGCCGACCCGGGCTCGGCCCCGGGCCGGGTCAATCCTCCTCGCGGAGCGATGGATGCTCTCGAAGGATGGCCGCGGCCGACTCGGGGAGTTTTTCGAGCCGGAGCTCCAGATCCCCGTCGCTGCTCGCCAGGCTCCGCGCAGCCTGGTCCGAGAGGGTTTCCAGGCCGATCAGCCGCAACGAGCCCCGGTGCCGGCTCAGGTGCGCTGCGGCCGTGTCGGACAGCGCACGCAGGGCGGCCAGCGACAACCAGCCACGATGGCCCGCCAGATGGCTCGCGGCCGCGTCGGAGAGGTGGGTCACGAAGTTCAGGACGAGGTCGCCTTGGTGCCGGCTCAGGCCCTCGGCAATCGCATCGCTCAGGGGATTCAGGCCGATCAGCACCAGTTCGCCCCGGTGCGACCCGAGGCACCGTGCGGCGCCGTCGGACAGGCTCAGCGACTCGAAGTTCCCGAGGTACAGCTTGCCGTCGTGACTGGCCAGGACCTCGGCCGCGTCGTCATCGATCTCGCGACAGTCGACCGAGATCAGCTCCGGCTTCGACCGGACCAGCTCTTCCGCCACGGATTTCGTGATTCGTGGCAGGGTCCGCACCGATCGCCTCCCATCGCTCATGAGGGGGTCCCCCGCTCTCGGAAGTCCGGTGAGACTCCTGGCAGCGACGTGGCATCGGGCCCGTCGGGCGGTTCCCCCGGGGCGCCACGCCGCAGATCGTCGTACGAGTCCGGGTGGATCCATGGAGCGCATCGGCTGAGCATGAGCGTGAGCTCCTCCGGTCGCTGATGGGCGTAGGTCTGCAGCAGGCGGATGGCCGCCTGCCGGATCGGGGCGTCGGGGTGGTTCAAGGCCTGGAGGATCACGGTCCGGCCGAGGGCATGCTCGGACTCGAGGATCTGGGCCAGGACGAAGCGGCTCGCCGGCGGGTCGGACTCTCCGGTCGCCCAGAGGCTGGCCAGGAGACGGGCCTGGCGGTCCGGGTCGAGGGTGGCGAGCCAGTGCAGCAGCGGCCAGACCTGCCAGT
The DNA here is from genome assembly GCA_964624465.1 of uncultured Isosphaeraceae bacterium. Taxonomy (GTDB): domain Bacteria; phylum Planctomycetota; class Planctomycetia; order Isosphaerales; family Isosphaeraceae; genus CAZUZD01. The sequence goes on along the minus strand of CAZUZD010000001.1, from coordinate 46,908 downwards.
CACACTCGTCCAGGCGGGCGGCGCACGCCCGGACGAAGGCCTCCCGGATCGCCAGCCCCACCTGCTCACGCTCCCCCCCGGCCCAGACGGCACAGAGCACGGCGGCCAGGGCGGCGTCGAGGCGTCCGGGATGCCGGGCGAGTTGTGCCAGGCCGTCGAGGCGATCCGCTGTCGAGCCGTGGGAGCCCAGCACGATCGCTTCGAGTTCATCGGCCTCGTCCCGGGTCGCGAACCGAGCCTGCATCGACCGCAGGGTCTGACGCACCGCCACCGTCTCCTCGCCGGCCGGCAGGGTGCGCAGGAGCCGCCGCAGCGGCTGCTGGAACCGCCGCTCGGGCTGTCGCAGGCAGAATGCCCGGAGGATCTCCCGGGTCAGCGGCTCCGGGTCTGCGATCGCCTCCAACGCCACGCTGACATCCGGTTCGCGAAGCCAGGCCAGTTGCAGGACCCTGGCCCAGTGCGGCCGCAGATCCTGCGGGCAACCGCAGCTCGACTCGGGAGCCCACTGCACGTACCGACCGAGCAGGGCGATGACCTTGCGGAATCCGAGCGCTGCCAGGGCGGGAGTGATCCGGCACGTGCTGAAGCACCGGGAACGCCAGGCCCCATCGCCCGGGGGGACTCGCAGGAGCAGGTCTGAGCCGTTGCTCAGCGCGCGGCGATCCGGCGGAAGCAGGCCGAACAGACTCCAGAACAGCTGATGCCAGAGCTCCGGTTCGGGCTCGTCCGGCAGGTCCCATTGCAGCGGGTCGGCCGCGCCGCGGAGCTGGCCGGTGGCGGCCAGATGGTCGGACAGGACGGTCGCCTCGAACGGTTTGACCCCTCCGGCAGGAGGGGCGACGCCGCCGACGCGCAACCGCCAGAACGCCACGGCCGTCGACCAGTCCGATCCCAGATCGAGGTCGTCGAGCGACTCCAGCGCGGCGCGGTCCTGGGCCCGGATGGCGGCGTGGAGCCTGGACAGCAGGGCGGGCAGGACCGGGACGGCCGGAGCCGCGCCTTCGGGCCGCAGCCGACGGTATGCGGCCAGGGCCGCGGCGGACCAGGGCTCCGCACCGTCGTCGTACCAGAACCGCCGGGCCAGGACGGCCGGGGCTCCGGTGTCGGCCAGCCTCAGACCCGCCCGGGCGGCCCAGGCCCCGCAGTAGGCCTCGATCGCCTGCTTCAACTCCTCCGATCGCTCGTGTGCGTAGAGCCGATAGCCAACCATCCCCCAGTCGGGCGTCACCCCCACCAGCCGGCGCGCCGCCGGAGCTCCGTCCTCGGCAAACGCGTAGAGCACCGCCTTGTTGGCATCGGCGGCGTTCGCGATCACCGCGTCCCGGTTCTGGCCGTCGTGCAGTCCCAGGCAGGTCTGGAACCGGGACCCCATCAGGAAGACGTCGCGGGGGTCGGTCGCGACCGCGATCGTGTACGTCCGCGCCTTCTTGCCCTTGCCGACGGTCGCGGTCTGCCGTGGCGGTCGGAGCCACTCGTCCAGATCGATCGCGCCGGCGGCCCGGGTCAGCCAGCCGGCATTGGCGGGCAACTGGCTCCGAGACGCGCCGCCGTGGGCGTGGTAGGCGGCCAGGATCGCCCCCACGGATTGCCGCCCGTCCTCGCCGAGCGCCTCCGCCCAGCGCATGAGCTCGGTAAGCTCCTGCCAGCGGTACTGCTCCAGGGCCGGTTCGCTCCCAAACCGGCTCCGCCACCAGTCGGCGACCTCGGCCCGGACCAGCGTCCGAGCGGCGGCCACGGCGGTGATGGCGATCACCTCGTGCGCCTGGCGAACGAGCCGATCGACGCGCACGCTCGCCGGTCCCGGAGGCGAGATCGGCCGGCGCTCCAGGTGCGCCAGCCGCGCCGCCTGCTCGGCATCGCGGCGCTCCCCCAGGCCTCGCAGGAAGGCGAGCTCGTGCTCGGTACGGGCTGCCGATTCCAGGGGCCTGCGGATCGAGCCGGGGACCCGCGCAGGCTCGCCGGCCAGGCGCTGGAAATAGGACAGCCGTCGCATGAGGCGACCCAGCTCCGGCGGCAGGCCCTCCGGGCAGTCAACGGGCAGCCGACCCCGCGCCGGCGGGTCGCTCCAGGCGCGGAGCCGGTCGACCGTCGCCGTGCGAAACGCCGGGAGGCAGAGGATCCGGATCAGGCCGTCCACCTCGCCCACCAGCGATGCGGCAGGGTGGCCCAGCCAGCCCAGGAACCCGGCGAGGCTCACGGCGACGGCCGCTCCGGGCCCGGTCGCCACCGCCTCCCAGAAGCCGGTGAGCTCCTCCTCGGTCAACTTCGAACCGTGCACCCGCAGCCACTCGACGATGATCCGGAACGGGCCGAGCGCCTCGGGACGCTGGTCCTTGCCGAGACGCTCCCCGGACCGGGACGCCCACCAGATCAGGTCCTCGAGCGTGGCCCCTGACGCGTGGAAGCGCCGCAGCTCCTCCAGGTCTGTCTCCGGGATCCGCTCCAGGCGCTCGAGCAGCAGGCGGTAGCCCGGGTCGGAGGCCCCCCGCCGCAGTGACTCGGCCTCCCAGGGCGAGTCGAGGTGCCGCTGGGCCGCGGCCCAGCTCAGGGCCACCTCGGCACCGTCGGTCAGGTACAGCGCGGCGATGGCGGCGAGGCCGTCCCAGGGCGGCGGCGCCGGGACCGCTTCCAGGAGCTGGTGGCAGCGATTCCGCAGCAGCCTCAGGTTGATCTCGGAATCGCGGCCGGGAAGCCCCAGCCGGTCGGGCCCCCGCAGCGATGCCGGCAAGCGTTCGGTCGCACGCCGCAGGCGTGCAACCCGCGCCGCGAATTCCGGGTCCTGCAAGGTCCTCCGGAACACGCCCGGATCCGGCGGCTTCCCGTGCTCGGCCGGCGGCAGCGATGCGATCGCCCCGGTCACCAGGTCGAGGAACTGGGTGATCGTCTGCCGGGACGCCTGCTCGGCCGGAGAGCCGAGGCCCTCGCGGACCGTGGTCAGGAACCGCTCCAGGGCCCCCCTGCCCCGGGTCCAGTGGATGAGCCGGGCCAGCCACGCGACCTCGGCCGGGACGAAGCGGCCGCTCAGCCGGTCCCGGAGCATGGCCGCATGCGCGGCCTCCTCGTCGGGGGCCAGCCAAAACCGCCGGGAGCGATCCGGAGGCTCGTCGAGGAGCCCGTGCAGGCCCGCCAGGCGCGCCGCGATCTGGTCGAGCTCCGCCCGCTCCTCGTCCAGGGCCCGGCGTTCGGCCGGGCCGATCCGGCCGGCGAGCCGGGTCTCGAGCTCGGAGCGCCAGCGCTGGACCGACCGTGACCTCGTCCCCAGGCCACCACGGGTCAGGGGGACGAGGTCCGCCGCCGCGAACCCCAGGTCCACAGGCGATGGGTCGACCGTCGGCGGGTCGCCCCAGCTCGAGATCAGGGTCAGCAGTCGATCGGGGTCGGGCTCGCCCCGGACCAGCAGGATTCCGGCGCCGCCGAGATCGATCCGACCCAGCAACGCCCGCGCGTGCGACTGGGTCCGACGATCACTCCCGGCATCGCGAGTTGGCATCGCACCAGCCCTCCCGGGCAGACCTCGACGTCGTGGTCCGGCGGCCCCGCGATCCCGGCCGGGTCAGGTCCAGCGGCCCGGGGCGATCACCGCCAGGGGCAGGACTTCAGCGTGGTCCCCAGTCTCCCGGAGCCAGCTCGCCATGCCAAGTCCCGGGCCCACCCGATGGGGATCGCCACGTGGTTCGGCGACCGCGTCGACACCGATCGCCTCCCCACCTACCTGGCGACCGAGCCGAACGCCGCGGGCGAAGGATCCGCCGGCGCCCGTCCGGACCAGGCGGAGGCCATCGGCCGGTCCGCGGACGGGTTCGGGATGCCGGCCGGGTGACGCCGGCGGATGACCAGGTAGAAGCCGACGGCCGCGCCGGGGGGCTCCTCGGTGGGCTGGAAGCGGGGCCGCAGCGGCCAGAAGCCGCCCAGGTCGTGCAGCAGGTAGGCCTGGTGCCTGGGGAAGTCGTGCGCCAGGGTGGGGCTCTTCCAGCCGACGGCCGTCGGCCGGTTGACCCGGTCCAGGTGGCTGGGTCCGAGGATCATGGCGCCCTGCTTGCCGGCCCCGTCATGGATCCAGCTCGCCACGTTGCCGAGGTGAATTCCGAGGCGGTTCGGCTCGCCGGCGGACGCCGGCTGCACCCGGGCGGTCGAGGTGGCCTGCTGCTCCAGGTCCGTCCAGACCTGCGCCCGCTCCGCCAGGCTCTGGTCCAGCAGGGCGGCCCGGTCGAGGGGATCGATCTGACGAGCCAGGACATCGGCAGCGCTCAGGCCGCCCTTGAGCAGGTACTCCATCTCGAGCTTCGTCGGCAGGCTCAGCGCGTGCGCCTCGTCGAGGAGCCCGGCGGCACGGAGGCGGGCCTCCTCGCGGACCCGGAACTGCTGGCAGGCCAGGAACGGGAGATTCGTGGCCGGAAGGTCGCCCATCCGCTCCAGGAATGCCGCGGGGTCGGCCCCGGCCTCCCCGGGCAGGAGCCCGGCCCCCATCACCCGGAACCACTCGCGCCAGGTCACGGGCGTGGTGCTGGCGTAGAACGGCGCGACCTGGACCATCCGGGCGGGATTCCGGGCCGATTCCTCGCGGAGTTGCTGCCGGTTGCGGTAGATCTTGAGGCTGAGGCCGGCCGGGTCGATGTCGCGATCGTCCGGGAGCTTCGCGGCGTTCAGCAGCGGCAGCAGCTTCCGGCGGGCGACCCGGCTGTAGACGTCCTCCTCGAAGCCCTCGAGGAACGGGCCCCCCTCCAGGCGCACGAACGACAGGTCGAGCCCGTCGAAGCGGACCTCACGCGGGGCGGCCGTGGTGACGCGGATCTCCTGGACCGACGCGCCGGGCTCCACCCGGACCACCGTCCGCTGACGGCCCCAGGCCATCCCCTCCGCCGAGGCGTCGATCGCCAGGACGGTGCCGGTCTCGAGCTCCAGCGTCTCCCCGGCCCTGGTGTCGATCGGCAGCGGCGCCCGATCCGGAGTCAGCTGGGTGACCCGCAACTGCGTCTCCGGGCCGACGAGGAACCGGACCGGGCGGACCGGCCGGGTGAGCCGCACTTCCACGCGCTCCGGCGTCTCCTCGGGGACGACGTCCAGGACCCGCGTCACGTCGGCGTAGCCCTCCCGCTGCACGACCAGGGTGTGCTTGCCCCCGGCCAGGTGGAAGCTGCCCGCCGGCCGGGCCACCTCGCCGTCGATCCGCACCTTCGCGTCGGCCGGCACGGTCGTGACCTCGACCCGACGCGTGCGCAGGGGCAGTCGCTCCAGCCGGATCTCCTGCGGGTCGTCGAAGACCGAGCTGGCGTCGCGCGGCACCCGCACCGTCACGGTCCGCCGCTCGTAGCCGGCCCGCTCCAGGTCGACGCGGCTCTCCTTGCCCACCGGCAGCATCAGCTCGGACAGGACGCCCTCGCTGGACTGTGTCTCGGTCGGGAGCTGGTAACGGACCTCCTGGAGCTCCTGGTTGAGCCCCTGCAACCGGACCTTCACCCAGCGCCGCTTGAGCGCGAAGGCGAACTGCCGCCTGGCGTCGAGCCGGATCCGCTCGTGGAGCTCCTCGTGGTCGGGGGCCGCGATCGTGACCAGGTACGGGCCGTCGGGCAGGTCCTTCCGGATACTCCGGAGCTTCTCGATCGAGGCGCTGTTGATCACGATCTCCGAGGGAGGGGGCTGATCCGTCGTCCCCGCGCCCTCTCCAGCGGGCTCCAGGACCCGGGCGACGGTCAGGCGCCCGACCACCTCATCGTTGGTGATCAGGAACTCCGCGGGGCGCAACGCCGAATCGGGCCGGGGCAGGACCGCCCAGGCCATCAGGGCCACCAGCAGGCCGAGCGCAGCCAGCCGGATCGGGAACGAGCCCTGCCAGTGCGAGCGGGCGGCCTGGAAGCTGGCCCTCGCGGCCTCGGCCAGCGGGTTGGCCGGCTCCGGGGAGGGTCGGGCCGGCTTCAGGATCCCGACCCGGGCCGTCTTGAGGCCCGTCGTGAAGGCCGCCGGGCCGAGCCGACCCTCGGCGGTTGGCGATGGGGCGAGTTCGCGAGTGGGTCCGGGCGCCGACACCGCCCTGCCCCCGGTCGGCCGGGGCGCCGACACCGCGACGACCCGTCGCAGCGAGGCGCGCAGGTCCTCCAGCGCCTCCTGGGCCCGGTCGTGACGCTCGTCGAGCGACTTGGCCGTCAGGCGCAGCAGGAGTTCCCGGAACCCCTCGGGGATCTCGGCGTGCGCGTCGAGCACCGCGGCGATCGAGCGGGACCGGTCGAGCTGCCAGCGGGCCCAGGCGTCCGCCGCATCGGCCCGGTCCGGGAACGCCGGCAGCCGACGCACCAGCGAGGGGCCGACCAGCAGCCGGACGGCGGTCATGCCCGTGGCGTACAGGTCGGCGGCCGGCCCGATCTGACTACCCTGCTCCTCCAGCAGCTCGGGGGCGAGGTAGAGCGTCCGGGGCTCGCCCTGCGCGGAAGCCTCCGGACTGCTGGCCAGCGACGTCAGCGCCGAGATCAACTCGTCGCGACGGCCGCCGGGGGGAATCCCCCGGGCGTCGCCGAGCAGGATCCCCGAGTCGTCCCGCCGGATGTTCCCCGGATGGATCGCCAGGTGCATGACCCCGCACTGCGTGTGCAGGGCGTCGAGCGCCTTCAGGACCTTCTGCGTGATCCCGATCACGTGCCTCGGCTTGTAGCGGGGGCAATCCCCCAGGTGCCGGGGCAGGAAGTCGGTGACGATCCGGCCGCCCTCCGGGTCCACCTCCAGGATCCGGACCAGGTCGCGCCGGCCGGCGGAGCGGCGGGCCAGCCGCTCCTGGGCCTCCCAGTACTCGGGGTACCGGGCCAGCAGCCCCCGGACCCGGTCGTGGTGAACCTTGATGGCCACTTCCGCATCGATCGTCAGGTCGTGGCCGCGGTGCACGCAGCCCAGCGGACCCTGGCCGATGACCTCGAAAATCTCCTTGTCGTCCAGCATGGCCACTCTCTCCCGGCTCACCGAACCCGACGCTCCGAGGACTCTGCCCTGGAGACGCGCAGGCCGGGCGGGACTTGCGCGGGCCGGGCCGTGATCGTCGCGTGGCGTCCGCCGACAGACGCCGCGACCAGAGTCGTCAGATCAGCTTGACCGTGATCTGGTAGATCCGGCTCAGCGGCCGGAACCGGCCGGTGAACTGGGCGTCGGCATCGGCGAACTGCCGGACCCAGGAGCGGAGCCGGATCAGGCGGGCCCGGGCGCGGGCGCCCTCGCCCTGGCGCCCCTCCTGGAGCGCCAGCTGGAACTCCTGCGCGGCGATCCGCCCCTCCTCGCCCACCGAGCGGACCTCGTTGATCAACGTGGAGAACCCGTCACTCGGCACCTCCGCCGCCTGGATCGGCAGGGGTTGCGGCCGAGCGAGGCTCCAGGTGGACCAGCCCGCCAGGCCCAGCAGGAGCAGGGTCACGGCCAACTCGACGCGAGCCCGCCGCCGGAAGCGCTCGGTGATCGGGTGCACCGCCTCGATGGCGTCGGCCGGATCCTCCGGCCCGATCCGGGGGATCGACTGCGAGGGAGCGACCGACCGATCCCGGGGAGCAGCCGGCTCGTCCACCTCGTCGGCCATCAGGACGATCACCCGCTCGCGATCGAGCCTGAGCCGGCCGCCGAGGGGCCAGGGGCAGGGCAAGCCGGCGGTCACCGGCTGGCGATTCAGGCGCATGGGGTGATCGGACCGGCCGTGGAGCAGGCAGCGGTCGGGCTGCCGTTCCACCGTGGCCAGCAGCGGCGGCGCGGACTCGAGCCGCAGGTCGCATCCCGGGTCGCTCCCGATGCGGGCGACCCGACCCAGGATCGGGACAACCCGCTCCACCTGGGAGCCGCGATAGAGCACGAGCGTGGGGGTCATGACGGCGCCTCGATGAGTCGGACGGACCGCAGCAGCGTCAGAAGGCAGACTTCAGGGCGACCGCCCAGGGGGCCAGGATCACGATCATGCAGGCGAGCATGATCACCGTGCAGGGGCCGGCGAACCGGATCTTCGACTCCTCGGCCTGCTTCTCGACCGCCGCCGACCAGCGCTGCCGCATCTGGCGCGACTGGGTCCGGAGCACCTGCGAGAGCGGGACGCCGAGCTCCTCGCCCTGCCGGACCGCGAAGACCAGGTCCGAGATCTCGTCCATCCGCAGCCGCTGCCCCAGGTTCGCCAGCGCCCGTGACCGCGGCATGCCGCGCTCGATCTCCGACTGGACCAGGGCCAGCTGCCGGTCGAGGCCGCTGCCGGGCATCTGGGCGATCAGGGTCGTGACCGCCTCGGCGAAGGTCCCGCCGGATTGGAGGATCAGCGTCAGCAGGTCGACCCCGAACGGCAGGCGGGCCCGGATCCGGCCGCGCACCGCATCGGCACGAGCCTCCAGCTCGAGCATCGGCCGGCGCCAGGTGACCGCCAGGACGACGGCCGGCCCGACCCCGAACCAGATCCAGCCGCCCAGGAACGTGGCCAGGCCGTACCCGACCGCGAGCCCGAGCGACAGAGCCAGGAGCACGGCGCGGAGGGCCCCGATGGCCAGGTGCTCGGGCGCGGTGAACGGGGGCAGTTCGAGCAGGACGCCCATCGCCTGCTGGACCCGGCCCACCCGGGCACCGCGGTCGAACAGGCCCGCATGGACCAGGGCATCAACCAGGGGCTCGCACCACCGGTACAGACGCACGTCCGACCGGAGCCTTGCGCGCCGATCGAACTCGAACCGGGCCCCACCCGGGTCGCCCGCGCGGGGGCCGGCGAGGACCTCGGTGATCAGGTGGGCGAGCAGCAGGGCCCCCACACCGACGGCGAGCGAGGCGATCCAGGGCCAGGCGAACGGGCTGACGACGGTCATGACGAGTCCTCCCCTCAGGCGACGGATTCGATGCGGATGATCTTGAGGCCCATGCGGATCGCCACGAACACCAGGCCCAGCGTGGCCAGGAGCGCCAGCTGACCGGACCAGGTCGCGAAGACGGCGCCCGCCATCTCGGGCTCGATGACGTAGGTGAACACCAGGAAGGCCGCCGGGAAGATGCTCAGCAGTACGAGCGTCATCCGGCCGCTGGCGGAGGCGACCTCCATCTTGGAGTGCAGCCGCTGGTCTTCCTGGACCGCCTGCGCGATCTGATCGAGCGTCTCCGGCAGCGGGCCGCCGTGCTCCAGGCAGCAGAGCAGCGCGGCGGTGAACATGCGGTAGCCGGGCAGGTCGAGCCGATCGGCGAACTCCTGGAGCGACTGGTTCAGGGTCCGGCCCGACTCGTACTCGCGGCGGAGCTGGAGGAACTCGGTGCGGATCGGCTCGACGGCCGCCTCGCCGACCAGCTCGATCGCCTGCGAGAGGCTCAGGCCGGCCCGCACCGCGTTGGCCAGGGCGAAGCTCGCCGGGACCAGCTGATCGCGGAGCCGCCGCCGCCGCCGGGTGATCACGGCGCCGAGGATCCAGCGGAGCGAGCCGAAGGTCAGCGGCAGGGCGATCGCCACCAGGATCGGGGTCCCGAAGACCGTCCAGATCGCCGCCGGCACGCCGAGCAGCGCGACGCCCCAGAGCCGCAGCCAGTGGCGGATCACCGCCTCGGTGATCCGGACCGTGCGTGCCAGGCGGATGCAATCCTGGGCGTGGGCGACCGAGAACTCGTCCCAGGCCGCGACGGCGATCCCCGGCAGCAGGGCCAGGCCCGTCCCCAGACAGAGGGAGGCCGCCACGATCGGCCAGGTCGGTGCGCCGGCAGGGCTCATGCGATCACGCTCGCTTTCGGGGGGGCTTCCTCGAAGAACACCTCGAGGTCGAGGCCGGCACGGTCGATCAGCACGTCGATGAAGCTCGGCAGCGCGCCGGTCGGTTCCAGGCGGCCGGCGTGGCGGTTCCAGGCGTAGAGGGTGCGCTGGCGGATCGTGCGGGTCTGACGATCGAAGCCCGCCAGCTCGGTGAGGCTCGTGACGCGGCGGTGCCCGTCGAGCCGCTCCAGGTGCACGATGATGTCCACCCCCGAGGCGATCTGGCGCTGGATGGCCTCGACCGGCAGCGACACGGCCATGAGCACCATGACCTCGAGCCGGCTGACGACATCGGCCGGGCTGTTGGCGTGGATCGTCGTGAGCGAGCCGTCGTGGCCGGTGTTCATCGCCTGGAGCATGTCGAGCGCCTCGGCGCCCCGGCACTCGCCGACGATCAGCCGGTCGGGCCGCATGCGCAGCGCGTTGCGCACCAGGTCGCGGATCGTGTACGCCCCCTGCCCCTCCAGGTTCCGGTCGCGGGTCTCGAGCCGGACCTGGTGGTCGTGGCGGAGCCGCAGCTCGGCCACGTCCTCGATCGTGACGACCCGCTGATCGTCGGGGAGGCAGTCGCTGAGGCAGTTCAGCATGGTCGTCTTGCCCGACCCCGTGCCGCCCGAGACGATCACGTTGTAGCGGCACTCGACGGCGGCCGCGAGGAACCGCCGGGCCGAGGCCGAGAGGTCGCCCTGCCCGACCAGCCGGGCCAGGTCGTAGTCCCGCTGCGGGAACTTGCGGATCGTGAGGCACGGCCCGTTGACCGCCAGCGGCGGCAGGACGGCGTTGACCCGGCTGCCGTCGGGCATGCGGGCGTCGACCATCGGGTTGGCCCGGTCGATGCGACGCCCCATCCGGCCCACGATCCGCTCGATGATCGCCTGGGTCACGGCGTCGGAGACGAACCGGCGGCCCGAGGCCCGCAGCACCTGATCGCTCTCGATGTAGATGTGCTGCGAGTCGTTGACCATGATCTCCGAGATGGCCGGGGAGCGCAGCAGGTCCTCCAGGGGCCCGAACCCGAAGACGAGGTCCTTGATCTCCTTCTTGAGGCTCCGCAGCGCCAGGTAGCGGGCCAGCGCGGCATCGAGCTTGGTGGCGGCGAAGCGGTCCCAGAGCTTGCCGAACCCGGCGTCGACCAGCGCCAGGGCGTTGCCGGGGACCTTGGGGGTGGCCAGGCCGAGCCTGGCCGCGAAGACCTCGACGATCCGGACCATCGAGCGCTCGAACTCGGGGACCTCGGAGACCATCGCCGACCAGAACGGCCGCTCGGATCGGCCCGCGGCGGCATCGGGCTCGCGGATGGCGCGGTCGAGGATCGCGTCGCGGATGGCTCGGCCCGCCAGGTGAATGCCCACGGCGGGCTGGTCCTCGAGCGCCAGGCTGGCGAGCTCCTGGATCGTGTGCTCGATCTCCAGCTGGATCCGGTCGCGGTCGGCGCGGGGCGCGGGGATCAGGTCGCCGGGGATCCGCGGCAGCAGCTCGCGGTGCACGCGGTCGACCAGCTCGGCCGCCAGCCGATCCAGCTCCTGCGGACCCGGCGTTCCCTCCTCCTCCGACAGGTCGTCCAGCTCGATCGTGTAGTGGGCGATCCGCAGCTGCTGGCGCGGGCCGATGGCCGCCAGGCGATCGGGCGCCAGGCCGAGGCCGTCGAGGTGGCAGAGCGCGTCGGCGGGCCGGACCACCCAGTGCTCGTTGTGGAGCTCGAGCGTGGCCGCCAGCTCGGGCACCTGGGGGCTCGGCAGCACGACCTCGTTGCGGCCGGAGCGCCCGACGCGGATCACGGGGCGCGCCCCGGGGTCCACGGTCACGTCCACGGCGTAGCGGGTCGAATCGAACCGGTCGCTGTAATAGATCCGGATCGAGCGAAGGTGGGCCATGGCGGGCGATCCCTGTACGGGTCCGGTGCGGGGCTTCCAGCTCAGCGGGCGGTGACCTCGAGCCCGCGGATCAGGCCGTTGCGGACGGCGGAGCGCAGGGCGTCGGCCTGGGAATCGTCGTCGCGCACGAGCACGGCCAGCGACAGGTTGCCCGAGCGACTCGATACGTCGGAACTAGCCGCCCAGGGCTGCTCCTCGAACACCGTGAACGGGCCCAGGCTCGCCGGCAGGGCCTCGCCGGCGGCGGCGTCCTGGATCAGGAAGGCGACCGAGGTGCCGTGGCCGATGCGGGTCGCGTTGACCTGGATCCGGCTCGTGTCGACGTAGAGCAGCCGCGACCCGGCGGGGATCGGGCGCCGCACCCCCTCGCTGTCGAGGTCGGATGAGAGCAGCAGCTGGCCCGCCTCGACCCGTCGGGTCAAGCGCCGGCCGATCACCTCGCCGCGACGATCGGCCGGGAACAGGTCCGGCCGCCCGGCGATCGCCGCGCCCGGCAGCTCGACGACCGTCAGCGCCGCGTCGCTGAGCTCGCTGCCGGGCCGCACGGTCTGGTTGACCGCCAGGACGGGCTGCGGACGGGTCTGACGCTCGAGGTACTGGTAGTTGATGGCGAACCCCGCGACACCCAGCAGGCAGGGGATCGCGAGCCGCACGGCGTACCCGGTCAGGGTCATGGGGAGGAGCCTCCGCGACAGTTCCCCACGGTGGGGCGTCCCGGCGGCCATCCGCCGGGCTCAGTCCACCACCGGGACGCGGGCCGGCTCATCGACTTGCAGCTCGTCCTCGGAATCGTCCGGGGGGGCCGGGTCCGGGCCCAGCGGCACGCCGTCCCGGATGGCGTACCGCACCCGGAGCGGGATCCGATCCAGGCCGAGCTGGCGCAGGACCGGGACGGGGCGCGCCAGCTCGGCCGTCGACTCGTACGACCACCACGCCGGCTCGCGGACCTTCTCGCCCACGCGAACGACGGGGGCGGGCTCGTCCCGGGGCAAGGCCCGGAAGTCGGGGATCGGCTGCCCCAGACGGACCGCCCAGGCCGTGTTGCGAGCGTCGATCGCCACGCTGATCTGGCCGGAGCGGAGCGCGAACAGCCACCACATCAGCAGGACCAGGACCAGGATCAGCGGCAGGTAGATCATGAACTCGACCTGGGCCATCCCCCGCCGCCTGGACGTTCTCGACACGGTCGACATAGACTTCGCCATGGTTTCTCTCCGGATCGAGTCCGGGTCCGTCACCATCGCGGCGCGGGCCCGGACCGGGGTCAATGGGTCTGCAGCTCCCGGCTCAGCGGGGCCAGCGGTTCGAGCAGGCCCCGGAACGGTTCGGGCGAGCGATCGGCGCACTCGTCGAAGCGGGTCACCGGGTTGATCCGCGCCGCCCAGCGGGGTCGGCTCACCGGTCGTCGCACCGGGCCGTCGTGCGGGAAGGCGGCGACCCGGACGGCCCAGTTCAGGGTGTCCCAGCTCACGTTGGGCTGGAGCGGGCCGGCGATCGGGCCGGGCTCCTGCGGCGAGGCGCTGTGCAGGAAGAACTGGGCGTGCGTCACCGTGCCGTCGGGCGAGGCCGGGGGGAACAGCGTCGCGGCCAGCCCCTGTCGGGCCGGGCGGTGCGCCAGGACCACGACGCTGAAGAGCCGGTCGGCGGCCTCGGGGTCCCGGGTCCACGGCTCCGTCCCCTTCGAGCCGGGCCGGGACTGCGCCATCACGTGCATGGCGACTCCGTGATCGCGGTAGATCGCCTGGGCCAGCTCGGCCGTGGCCCGGACGGTCCAGGCCTCGAAGATCCGCGCGGCCCCGCTCAGCCGGAGCGGCTCGAGTTCGTCCAGGATCGCTGCGCGCCCGACCAGTACCCACGGCCAGGTCGCCGCCACGATCTGGCTGCCCGCGAACCCGGCGACGGCGTCACCACCCAGGGCGGGAGCCTCCGGAACGACCGGCAGGCCCGGTCCCCAGGGGAACAGGCCGGGCGTCACCTCGTTCAGCTCGCCGGCAATCTGTGCGATCCGCAGCGCCTTGCGCGGCCGGTCCTCGATCAGGATCCGGGCGGCACGGAGCGTCTCGGGCACCTGCTCGCCCACGATCACCAGCGCCGTCGGTCGTCGCGGCTCGAACCGGTCAGCCAGCCTGGCCAGGGCCCGCCATTCCTCGAGGATCGCCGGCTCCTGGATCGGAGCGCCGCCGCCGGCGGCGATCCGCGCGTCGTACTCCTCGACGAGCCGCCGCCGCAGCCCGATCAGCGCCTCGCCCAGCGCCCCGCCGGTCGGAAGCTCGCCGCCCATCGGCTCGTCGGCGGCTGTCTCGGACCCGAGGGACCGCAGGGTCCGGGCACCGTCCCCGATGCGTCCGGCCAGGTTCCGGGCGTCGGCGCGCTGGGCCGCCGAGAGCTCGACGAAGGTCGTCCCGGAGCCGACCAGGGCGAGCGGCACGACGGCCCTGGCCAGCTGCTCGCCGGCCCGGTGATTGAGCTCGACCACCTTGTTCATGGCGATCGCCTGTCGCTTACCGACGGTCAGGGCCACCAGGTCGGCCCGGTTCTGCAGATCGATCTTCTCGAAGATCGAGTGCGCGATGTTGAAGACCAGGCCACCGAGCAGGAGGGTGACCAGGATCGTGAAGACCATCACGACCGAGACCGAGCCCGATTCGGAGCGGTCAGGGCTCGGGGTGGTACGTGATGCCGAAGGGGTCGTCGACATCGAGCGGCTCCTGACGCGTCAGGGAAATCGTGGTCTCGATCGGCCAGACGCGCCGGCCGGTCGACGGCTCCACCGCGGTGCCGAGCAGGCGACCGATGAGCTGGAACCGCACGGGGTACCGGTAGACCAGGGTCGCGGCCACGACAGCGCGAGGGAGCGTCCGCACCGTCAGACGCGACTGGCGGGCCGCCCTTGCGTAGAGGCGTTCCAGATGGGCCGGCTCGACCGGCCCGCGGACCGTGCGGCCATAGTGCTCGGCCCACGCCCGGGCCCCGGCGGCCACGGCCGGGGAGACCGGAGTGTTGGAGGGCTCGGTCACCAGGCCCAGCCCGAACGGCGCCATGGCCAGCCACACCGCCTGCTCGGCCTTCGCCTGGGCCGTAAGTTCCCCCTCGAACTCCCAGGCGAGCCAGGACCGGGCCGCTGCGTAGGTGGCGTAGGAGGTCCCGAGCTTGGCGCAGAGCACCATCGACGTCTCGACGATGGCCATGAGCAGGATCGACCAGAGCGGCAGGATCACCATCAGGTTGACCGTGTAGTCGAAGCCTCCCTCGGGGCTGGGCTCGCGACGGGTCCGCCGCGACGACCGGGCCCGGGCCGTGATCCGCCACCAGACGGTCACCAGCGCCACCCAGCAGCCGATCCAGCCCGCCGACTGCGACAGGAGCGACCAGGCATCGAGGCTCGACATGGCCGCAATCTCCCCGGATGGGTGTCAGAGCAGCGGACTGCCGACGGTGACGTCGACCAGATGGTGAACCGACCGTACGGCGCGAGCAGCGATGAGCAGCAGCAGAAGCAGGAGCGGGGCCAGGATACCCATGGCCACCATCACCTCGACCACCGTCATGCCCCGGTGGCGGGCCGAACGCGCCGCGGTCATGCGCCCACTCCCGCCGGCAGCAGCCCCAGCCCGCTCACGAGCCCCCAGGGGTCGACCACCACCAGGACCGTGGCGGCCGCGGTGTACCCTCCCAGGCGCACCCGACGCTCCATCATGTGGAGCTCGTCCTCGGCCAGCTCGCGGACCAGCCAGCGCGGCAGGACCAGCCGGGCGACCACCTTCGCGTACGCCGTGACGACCGCCAGGGCCCCGTACCGCCGGACGGTGGCCACCAGCACGGCCAGGCCCGCCAGGGCGTAGCCGAGCAGGATCACGGCCAGGATCGGCTGCGGGCCCAGCAGCGCCCCGAGGCCGACCATCAGCTTGAGATCGCCCCGGCCCCCACCGGTCAGGTCATGGACCAGGATCATGACGATCAGCCCGATCAGTGCCCCGAAGCAGGCCGGCGCCAGCCCGAGGGCACCGAGCTCGCGGCCCGCGGCGGGGGCCCATTCGGCCACCGCGGCGAGTGCCAGTCCCCACCCGAGCAACGGATAGGTCAGCCAGTTGGCGATCTTGCCGCTCACGCTGTCGGTGAGTCCGGCGACGAGGGCGGCCAGCACCGCCAGCACCCCGGGGGACGCCGGGAGCTCGTCGATCCCGAGCGCCCGGGCCACCGCCAGGCCGCCGAGGATCAGGGCGGGCGTGACCGTGGCCAGCCGCCAGCAGGTGGGTCGATGGCGCCCGAGCCAGTCCTCCAGGGTCGTCAGAACGGACGGCTCGGGACTCAGTGCCGCTGCGGAGGACATGATTCAGTCTCCTCTCGGGGTCAGGGATGCGAGGCTCCCGCACCCCGAAGGATGCGGGAGCCTCGGTGTCCGCCGGCGGGATCGCTCCAGGGGCCCAGCCTCGGGACCACCCCCGGGCTCAGGAACCGAACAGCCCCGAGTCGGGAGTGATCGTCGGCGCGGCCTCCGGGTTCGAACCCTGGGTCATGATCCCGCCCATCGACTTGCCGAGGGTGCCGGCCAGCTGCTTGAGGATCTTGCCCAGGATCAGGCAGATCAGGCCGCCGACGCCGGCGACGCACATGTTCTGCATCACGTCGCCCCGCTCGTCGGCGTGGAATCGACGCAGGCCACCCACCAGGCTCTTGGTCATCGTGCTCATCGTGCTGAATCCCTTGTTCGGAGACATCCACCCCACGGCACGCAGGCCCCACGCCCGCGTCGGCTCGGACGATCACAGGGGCACCGTCACGGCTGGCCCCACTCGTCCTCTCCACACTCCTGACGCGGCTCCTCCACGCCGCTTGCACGCCATTGCCGAGATCCGCGACATCGTGCCCGACGAAACGCCCGCACGAGCCGATCGCCCACTTTCAATGCGACCACATGAACGCTTTTTGACATCGGCGAGGCTCACGCCTGTCCGTGCGGGGAGCGCCGGGGCACTGGCGTTCCGCAACGCGACGAGCCCCCCGTACCTCGATGGGTGCGGGGGGCTCGTGGGGTCGATCGTCCGGGCTGCGAGATCGGTGGCCGTCCGCCTCACTTCGCGGCGCCGAAGAACGACGTGTCGTCGGTGAGGCTGGCCTGGCCAGGAGCCTGGCCACCGCAGATCAGCCTGGCAATCGAGTTGCCCAGGACCCCGGCGAGCTGCTTGAGGTACTTGCCGAGGATCAGGGTGATCAGGCCGCCGACGCCGGCGACGCACATGTTCTGCATCACATCGCCCCGCTCGTCGGCGTGGAACCGGCGGAGGCCGCTCACCAGGTTCTTGGTCATCGTGCTCATCGTGCGGAATCCCTTGTTCGGAGACATCCACCCCACGGCACGCGGGCCCCACGCCCGCGTCGGCTCGGACGATCTCGGGGCTGCCGTTCCGGGCGGCCCCACCCGTCCTCTCCCGCCGTGATGACGCCTCCCGGTCCGCTTGCTTGCGCAGAACCGCGGATTTCCCGCCCGAATTGGGCCCATGGTCCGCCACGACGGTCGCGGCGGTGTGGCGCGGAATCGCGGTTCGATCCGGATGGATCCGGTCGTGCCAGCGCGCAGCAGGACCCCGCCATGAGGGCGATCTTGGAGTGCGCAGGCCACGACCCGGGCGCGGGGAGAGAGCCGATCCTCGGACGCCGCCTGGATCGGGCCAGGGGTCTCGGGGCTCAGTGGCCGGGGGCCTGGCTCGTGAAACCGGGGAGGTGCTCGGTGGCCTGGAGCGTGAACTGACCGGCCTCGGTCGGGGCGTCCGCCGTGGGGCGTGAGCGGAACAGCTCGTCGATCCGATAGCGGCGCTGCTCGTCCACACCCTGAATCGCCGCGATCGACGTGACCCGGCGGCCGCCCCCCTCGTCCCGCGTGAGCTGGACGACCAGGTCGATCGCCAGGCCGACCTGATCGCGAGCGATGTCGGCGGGCAGGGACAGGTCATTCATCCGGCTGAGCAGCTCCAGCCGCATCACTGCGGAAAGCGGGTCGCTGGCGTGGATCGTCGCCATCGAGCCCGGGTGACCCGAGATCATCGACTGCACCAGGTCGAGGGCCTCGCCGCGGCGGACCTCGCCGACGATGATCCGGTCGGGCCGCATCCGCAGCGCGTTGACGAACAGATCGCGCACCGTGAGCTGCCCGAGCCCGTCGTCGTCGGCGGGCTGGGCCTCCAGGTACACCGTGTGCGGCTGCGAGAGCTGGAGCTCGGAGCTGTCCTCGATCACCAGGATCCGCTCCGAGGGCGGGATCCGGCTCGAGAGCGCGTTCAGGAACGAGGTCTTGCCCGTGCCCGTGCCGCCCGCGATCAGGATGTTCCGGCGGGCCCGCACCGACCCGGCGAGGAACTCCGCCGCCTCGATGGAGAGCGAGCCGCCCTCGATCAGCCGGTTCAGGTCGAAGCTGGATCGCAGGAACCGCCGGATCGTCAGGCAGACGCCCTGCCGAGCCGCCGGCGGCAGGATCGCGTGCACCCGCGAGCCGTCCGGCAGCCGCGCGTCCAGGGTCGGGTCCGCCGGCCCGATCGGCCGGCCCACGAACTCGGCGATGTTCGTGACCGCCGCCCGGAGCGCGGCCTCGTCGGCGAACTTCAGCTCGGTCGGCGAGATCCGGCCGCGCGACTCGAAGTAGATCCGGTCGTGCCCGACGACCATGATCTCGGTCACCTCGGGGTGATCGAGCAGGCTCCGCACCGGCGCCAGGAAGTGCCGGATCGTCCGGTCGTAGATCTGCTGACGGTCCATGGTCCGTACTCCGGGCACTGCGGTGGGCGGTGGCTGGTTCGTCCCCGATCCGGGGCTCAGGCGGTCAGCCGGGCGATTGCTCGCTGCAGGACCGGGTGGAACCGGGCATCAACCCAGGGCTGCCGCAGCGCCCAGCTCACGTTGCTGGCCAGGGTCGCGTCGCTCAGGGTGTCGATCCGCTCGCCGGCTCCGATCAATGCGATCGCGCTGGCCGCCGTGTAGATCAGATACCCGAAGTCCGCCGGCGGGACCCCCGCGACCGGGCTGGACTGCCGGGCCTCCTGATGCACCCGCTTGCCGTACCGCTTCAGCTGCGTCATCCGGTGCACCAGCGCCTGCCGCTGGGCGGGCGCCAGCGGCTGGGTCAGGTCGCCCAGCAGGTCCTGCAGCCGCTGGCCAGCCTGCACCAGACCGGTGGCCCCCCGACCCGCCCGCGGCATGGCGGCCACTTCGGACCGCGGGCCGTCGAGGTACACGGAGAACGGGGTCGCCAGGATCACGCTCTGGGCCACCCGCAGGCGGTCGTACTCGAACTCGGGGGGCAGTTGAGCCTGGCCGTCATCGTCGAGCAGCGGCAGCAGCGGCGTCGCGGCGATCGTGCCCGGATGGTCGCCGAAGAGCGCCACCGAGGCGAGCTGCGACTGCTCCTCGGCCGGGACCGCCCCCGGGTCGGCCGGCAGAGCCCATTTGAGCCAGCCCAGCTCGCTGAGCTTGCCGTCGCGGAGGATCTCGAACCACTCCTCGAACCGGGCCTCGGGCGTCTCGCCCTCGGACATCTCGGCCGGCAGCAGCAGGGGCAGCAGCGACCGGATCGAGCGCTTGACCGAGGTCACGCAGTTGTCCAGGTACTGCCGGTCGCGGCCGCCGAACTCGGCCACCAGCTCGTCGCGGGTCGGCCGGGCCACCCCCGGCTCGGTCTCGCCCAGCACCAGGGCGTCGAAGATCCGCCACTTGTGCGCCTCGCCCACCGACTCCCAGTGCCGCCTGGCCGTCTGCAGGGCCACGGCCAGGTACGTGAGGGCGTAGATGGCATCCGACTCGAACGTGGGGGTCGACTCGGGTCGGTCGTCGGGCACGTCGATCACGTCGGCCGCCACCGGCGCATGGTGCTGGCCCCGGCTCCTGACCTTGCGAAGCTCGCTGTAGGCGTGGTTCTTGACCGCCCGGAACAGCCAGTTGCGGAACGGACCGCGCAGCACCGGCCGGTTGGCCAGGAAGTCCTTGTCCATGAGCTTCTCGACGAAGAAGCTGTTCGCCCAGTCATCGACGAGGTCCGCCGGCACGAACCGGAACGACCCCAGCGCCTCCCGCACGATCGGGTAATACGTGTTGGCGAACACGTCCCAGTTGACGAAGTTCTCGTCGAGCGTCGCGACATCGATTCGCATGGTGGAGCCTCGGGGGCGTTGGCTCGCCCCGGTCCCGGGCCGGATTGTGACTTCAGCGTCCGTCGGTCAGCCCCATCGACCGGGTCAGAGCCGCGCCGCCAGGGCCATCTGGCGTTAACGCTGGTCCGTGAGACTCCCGAGCCACGACGCGGCACCGGCGGCTATTGCATCAGACGCACGCCGGTGCCACAACTTGCACCGCGGCTGGAAATTGTCGGTGCAGGATCGCAATGCCCGTGATCGCCGGGTCCCCCGCCGTGACTGCAATCGGCCTGCGCCGGGATCCCGCATCCTGAAAACCGGCCCTCCAGGTTGCTGCGGATCCGGGCGGATCGGGGACGGACTTTCAAGGCTGCGAGGCCGGCGAGTCCGGTGTGAGCGTCAGGCGGTCCAGCTCGCGTCGCGCCTCGGCCGCCTCCTGGGTTAGCCCCTGGGCTTCGGTCACATCGATGAGGAGCTTGAGGTGGCCTCTGAGGAAGGCGCGAGCGGTAGGGTGGCCGGGCGTCTCGCGAAGGGCGGTTCGTTGCAGGCGGACCGCCTCCAGAAGCCGCCCGCGTGCCGCGTCAGGTCGACCGGCGACCAGGTCGATCGACGCCAAGTTGTGCAGGATGCCGCCGAGCCCCACCGCCCGATCGAATTTGGACGGTTCCACCACCAGGAGGTGTGCCATGATCTCGCGCGCCGCCTCGTACGACCGAAATGCCTCGTCCGGATGGCCTATCTGGCTCTGCAGGGTTCCCATCTCGTTGTAAGTGTCTCCGAGGTCAAACTGGGATCCGATGGCCGAGGGGTTGGCTTCGACCAGTCGTCGCCGGATCTCCAGCGCAGCCGTGAACCACCGCAACGCTTCGTCCGGATGACCCGTGGCTTTCTGCAGCCTGCCGATCGTGCTCTGACTGCGAGCCAGATCATTCTGGTACTCGACGATCGAGGGGTTGGCCGCCGCCAGCTGACTCCGGATCTTCAGCGCCGCCGTGGACGACTGCAACGCCTCCTCCAGCTGGCCACCGGCTCTCTGCATCACGCCGACGTTGTTGTACGTAGCCGCCAGAACCTTCTGGAATTCGGCCACCGAGGGGTTGGCCTCTGCCAGCCGCCGCTGAAGCTCCAACGCCGTCTCGAACGACTTCAACGCCTGCTCCGGATGGCCGGTCTCGCCCTGCAGACCGCCGAGGTTGTTGTAGGTGCCGACCAGTTCATTCAGGGGTCCGCTTACCGAGGGATTCTCGGCTGCCAGCCGTTGCTGGATCGCCAGCGCCGACTCATACGATTGCAACGCCTCGACGCGATGGCCCGTCTGGCTCTGGAGGATGCCGAGTTCGTTCAACGTCCGCGCCAGGTCTCCCTGAAACTCGGTGATCGAGGGGTTCGCGTCCGCCAGCGATTGCTGGATCGCCCGTGCCTGCATGAGGATCCGCGACGCCTCGTCAGCATGGCCCGTCTCGCGCTGAAGTGACCCGATTCTGAAGAAGCTCAGTGCCAGATCCCGCTGAAACCTGGAGCTCGTGGGGTTGGCAACGGTCAGCCGTTGTTGAATGTCCATCGCCGCCTCGTGCGCCCGGAGCGACGCCTCCGGATGCCCCATCGCTCGCTGCATGGTAGCGATGTTGTTGTAGCCGCCGGCCAGCTCACTCTGATACTCGCTGACCGAAGGGTGAGTGCGTGCCAGCTCTTTCCGGAGCACCAGCACGGCTTCAAACGATCGCAATGCCTGGCCTGGTTGGCCGGTCTCGCCCTGAAGGCCGCCCAGGTTGTTGGAGAAGCTTGCCAGATCCCTCCGGACCTCGGTGGCCGAGGGATTCGCGTCGGCCAGCCGTTGCTGGATCGCCAGCGCCGCCTCGAACGACCGCAACGCCTCGTCTGGACTCCCCGTCGCTCGCTGCAGCACGCCGATGTTGCTGTGACTCCGGGCCAGATCACCCTGAAGCCCGGCGATCGCAGGGTTGGCGGCTTCCAGCCGTTGCTGGATCGCCAGCGCCTGCTCATACGACCGCAAGGCCTGACCCGGCTGACCGGACTGGCTTTGCAGCACGCCGAGGTTGTTGTAAGTCCCTGCCAGATCCCGCTGGATTCCGGGATCCGAGGGGTTGACCGCTGCGAGCCGTTGCTGGATCGCCAGCGCCAACAGGTGCGACCGCGACCCCTCGGAGGTCTGGCCTGCCTCGCGCTGCAGGTTGCCGATGTTGTTGTGGCACATCGCCAGCTCACGCGGGTAGACGGCGTCCCCAGGATGGGCTCCGGCCAGCCGGGCGTAGATGCCGCGAGCCTCCTCGTACGTCAATCGAGCCTGGAGCTTGTCCCCGATCTCGTCCGACAGTTGCCCCACCGCAACGGCCGTCACGGCGAGCCGGACCAGCGACTCGGGGAGAGTCTCCCGATCCGCCTGCAACTGGTCCCGCAGGCTCCGGAAAAACGCAAGCGGCTCCGTCAGCAGCCGCCTGCGCAGCATTTCCAGTTCCGGCGTGTCCAACAGCCGTGGCTCCTGGACGATCGCGTCCCGGAACCGGCCCACCGCCTCGATCGCCTGCCGCTCCCGGGACTCGGCCCGCTGTCGCTGCAGATCTAGCAGGACATTCTGCTGGGCGAGCTGGTTCCTGGATCGCGTCTGCACCGCCGAGACCGCACCCAGGCCAAGGACTGCCATCACCAGGCCGACCGCGGCCGCGGCCACCGCCGTGCGGTGCCGACGCCCCCAGCGCCGCAACCGCTCCGGCAACGGCTCGGGTCGGGCCCGCACCGGCTCGTCGGCCAGCCAGCGCTCGACGTCCTCGCCCAGTTCGCGGGCCGTCGCGTACCGGTCCTCCGGCCGCAGGGCCATGGCCTTCAGGCAGACCGCCTCCAGCGGCTTCGGGATCGATGGGTCGAGGGCCCGGGGCGCCGGGAACTCGCCGGCCTGGACTGCCCGGATGACCGCGGCCAGGTCGCGGCCCTGGAACGGGACCTGGCCGGTCAGCAGGTGGGAAAGGATCGCCCCCAGGCCGTAGACATCGGTGGCCGGGCCGAGCCGGTCGAGCTCGCCGGCCAGCTGCTCGGGGCTGGCATACGCGGGCGTGCCCAGCGGTCGACCCGGCTGGGTCTCGCTGCCGCTGCCGGACCCCGGGCTCACGTCCACAGGGGGCTCGTCAGCGCCAGCAGGGTCGTCCGATCGGCCGGTGGCCTTGGCCAGGCCCCAGTCGACGACCAGGGTCTCGCCGTGGCGGCCCACGACGATGTTCGCCGGCTTCAGATCCCGGTGCAGCACGCCACGGCTGTGGGCGTAGTCGACGGCGTTGCAGACATCCTGGAATCGTCGCAGCAGACGACGCAGGCCGACCGACCGACTCTCGGGCTCGTCGCGATTGCGGCCGCCCGCCACACCCGGGGTCGGCTGGGCTGACGGGTCCGCTGAACCGCGATCCAACCCGCCCTCGGCTTCCGGGTCGGCCCCAGCGTCGGTCGCGGTCCCGGCCGGACCGGGGTCGGGGGACAGCCCGCTATGGAACTGCTCGATGGCGTCCTTGAGGCTGCCGCCGCGGATGAACCGCATGGCGTAGTACGGCCGGCCGTCGGCGTAGGTGCCCAGGCCGTAGACCGGCACGATCCCCGGGTGCTGGAGCCGGCCGGTGATCTCGGCCTCGACCAGGAACCGGTCGCGGTACCGGCCGTCGCCGACGCGGTGCTCGAGGATCTCCTTCAGCGCCACCTCGCGGCCCAGCTCGGTATCGAGGGCCACGAAGACCTGTCCCAGGTTGCCCCGGGCATGGGGCCGGAGGATTCGGTACCGGTCGACGGGACGGCCCGGCCGGGCGGATGCGACCACGTCGGCCGGATCGTCCACCGACATCGAGGCGGAGAGCACCGGCCCCGTGGGCCCGGCGTCGGGGGCGAGGGCCTGGGCCTCGGAAAGGACACCCGGCCCGGCGCCGGTCAGCTCGGCGAGTGCGGAGCGCAGCTCCGGTTGGGCGACGAGGTCCCCGAGGGCATGGAGGCAGTCGCCACCGTGGCATTGAAGATACTTGCGCGTCAGCAGCTCCAGCAGCTCGACGGTCTCGGCGTCGATCGCCCCGAACTCGGCCAGACTTCGAGCCAGGCGGCTTTGCCCATCGCGAGCCTGGTAGGCGTTGACGAGAGCGGTCCGGTCGACCAGGTGGTTCCGGAGCGCCAGCAGTCCGAGGATCAGGTTGGAGTCGGGATCGGAGTGGGGCATGGCCGGGGTGTTCCTCCCGAGAACGCCCGCGACCGGGGCGGGCGGCGAGTCGCTCGCCCCCGGTGATCGCCGGCACCCTTCCATTCGATGAGATTCCATAGGCAATCTAACGCAATCAACTCTGTGTGCAATCACATCGCCGGGCACGTCCGCAGGCGCTGGCGGGCCCAGCCGTTGCGGCCCGGACGGCGGGAGCGCCCGAAGGTCGATCGTTGGCGACATCGCCGTGGGATTTTCTGGATCGGGCGCAAGTGCCCGATCCGGTCGGCGTCTGGAGGGGTGAGTGGGACGGATCGCGGAGCCGTTCTCCGGGCCGTCAGACCATCCAGCCAGCCATCCCGATCGCAGGAGTCGTTCCCATGGGTCTCTTCCAGGGCCAGCATCGCACCACCCGCCCCTCCGGCCGTGGGATCTCGGCAATCAAGCTGGGTGTGGAGTCGATGGAGTCCCGGCAGGTGCCGGCCAGCCTGGTGGCCGGCGGGATCGTCGTCGACTCGATCGCTCGCCCTGCCGAGGTCGACACCTGGACCCACACCGGCAAGAAGGGGGATCGGATCGAGCTGATCACCACCAGCACCCCGGGCCAGGCTGGCTTCCTGGCGACCACGAAGGTCTACGATCCGGGTGGCAAGTACCTCGGCAAGTTCGGACAGTCCGAGAACAAGCCCCTGACGCTGGAGCGCGACGGCACCTATCAGTTCAAGGTCTCGGACGATGATTCGGCCCAGACGGGCTCCTATTCCATCGGGCTGGAGACGCTGGTGCCGGTGAGCCCCGATGCGAAGGCCCTGACTGTTGGCGGGATCGTCGGCGGCTCGGTCGACAACCGCATCGAGAAGGACCTGTGGACCTTCCGCGGCAAGAAGGGGGACCGGGTCGAGCTGATCACGACCAGCACCTCCGGCGTCGCCGGGTTCCAGGCCGAGGCCAGGCTCTTCGACCCCAGCGGCAAGTACCTCGGCAAGTTCAACCCTGGCGAGAACACTCCCCGGACCCTCGACGCCGACGGCACCTACGTCGTCATGATCCACGACAACGACTTCGCCCAGACCGGCTCCTATTCCATCGGGCTGGAGACGCTGGTGCCGGTGAGCCCCGATGCGAAGGCCCTGACTGTTGGCGGGATCGTCGGCGGCTCGGTCGACAACCGCATCGAGAAGGACCTGTGGACCTTCCGCGGCAAGAAGGGGGACCGGGTCGAGCTGATCACGACCAGCACCTCCGGCGTCGCCGGGTTCCAGGCCGAGGCCAGGCTCTTCGACCCCAGCGGCAAGTACCTCGGCAAGTTCAACCCTGGCGAGAACACTCCCCGGACCCTCGACGCCGACGGCACCTACGTCGTCATGATCCACGACAACGACTTCGCCCAGACCGGCTCCTATTCCATCGGCCTGGAGAGCATCACGCCGACCAGCCCCGACGCCAGGACCCTGAGGCTGGGAACAGACGCCAGCGGGTCGATCGCCGCGGCGCTCCAGAAGGACCAGTGGCGGGTCCAGGTCGTCGAGGGCCGCAAGCTCCGCGTCACGCTCAACGGTACGGCCAACGACTCGGGCTTCGCCGTGTACGCCGACATCTACTCGGCCAGCGGATCGCGGGTCGGCTCCTTCGGGAGCGGGACCTCGATGACCGGCACCCTCGCCGCCGGCACCTACACCATCCAGATCCGCGATCGCGGGTTCCTGAAGCGCGGCGGCTACCGGGTCAACGCCTCGCTTGTCTGAGCTCCGCGGCCACTTGAACTCGTCGCGACTCATCCCGGGTCCTCCGCGATGCCCTCAGGTGGGGTCGCGGAGGACAGACCTTGGCAACTTTCGGCGGTCCTGATCCTCGGACGGTTCCGTCCGCTCCCAACACCTACCTCGGAACGAGGTCCTGCCATGACGACGCGAAGCATCGTGCTCGGGCTGATGAGCACCGTCCTGTTGACCCCGTGGCTGCCCGCCGGCGTGGCCGCGGACGCCCCGCCGAATCCGCCCCGGCGGACGATCCAGGTCTCCGGGCACGGCGAGGTCCTGGCGAGCCCGGATAGCGCCGAGGTCCACCTCGGCGTCAGCACCGAGGGGCCCACCGCCAGGGACGCGATGGTGGCCAACTCGAAGCAGGTGGCGCAGGTGATGGAGCGGCTCCGGAAGCTGGAGGTCGCCGCGAAGGACCTGCAGACCTCCGGCCTGAGCGTGACCCAGGAGCGCGAGGGGGATGACGAGTTTCGCAAGCGGAAGCAGCAGGACCCCAGGGTCGTCCGCCAGGTGACGTACCGGGTCTTGAATGGCCTCCGGATCGTGGTGCGGGACCTCGACAACCTGGGCCCGGTGCTGGACGCCGCGGTCGACGCCGGCACGAACCAGGTCCACGGCGTGTGGTTCCGGATCGAGGATCGCAAGTCCCTCGAACGGGCGGCCCGCGAGGCGGCCATCCTCGATGCTCAGGCCCGCGCCGAGCTGCTCGCGACCCGCTCGGGCGTCCAGGTCGGCGCCCCCTTCAGCATCACCGAGGGCGGCTCCGGGCCCCTGTCCCCGTACGCGATGGGGTTCCCCGCTCCGGTCGCCATGGCGCCGGCGGCGATCGCGCCAGCGCCGAGCGCCCCGGACGCCGCCGAGTTCGCGCCGCCCCCGCCCGGCTTCACCCCGACACCCGCCCCCAGCAGCGTTCCCGTGGCCCCGGGGGAGCAGGCGATCGCGGTCGACCTGCTCGTGGTCTACGAGATCAAGCTGCCCGACTGAACTGGTGATGCCGCCGGCTGCGGACGATCAACGCGGTGGATCGCTGGTTTCTGGAGCTGGAGCGGCGGACCCGGGTCGCGGGCCGGTTCCTGAACGAGGGTTCGCCGCTTCAATGGGTCGTGTCTTTCCGGCGGGCGTGCAAAAGAGGCCGACGTGGCTCGAACCGTGGGCCTCGCCGGACCCGGGATGAGCTCCGGAGTCAGCAAGGCCGCGGGTGAAGTGATGCCAGTGGCGTTCTCGACGCCCCACTTGAAGACCCGAACGACACGGCCGATCCGCTGGTTGATCGTCGTGCGGGCCAGCCCGGCCCCGACCATCGCCTGGAGGACAGCCTTGAAGGCCAGGGGGCCGAACTGGCCCGCCGGCGAGCTGCCGTAGCGCTGGCGCAGGGGCCGGAACGAGTCACTAGCGTTGGACAGCTCACCCGACGGCGACCCGTCGGGCAGCCGGTCGTGCGACTCGGCGAACCGGGTCCAGAAGCCGACCAGCAGCTCATCGATGGTCAGGTCGGGAACCTGGACCGCGGCAGGAGCGGAAGCGGCTGGAGCCGCGACGCCGCGGGCGAGCCATTCGGACAGGAGCCGATGGTACTTCTCGCGACTCTCCGGGAGTCGTACCGGCCCAGGTAGTGGTCGTGATCGTCCAGGCGGACGACCGCGAGATCCTTCGGGCGGTCATCACGATACTGCGGTCGGGCCCGAAAGTGGTATCGGTACTACTTTCGAGAGCTTCCGGGCCGCACTGCCGACCGCCGGCAGGTACACGCAAACCGTGTTCAGCTTTCGAGTTATGAACAGGGTGGCTGACGGGTTTCGAACCCGCGATCCCCAGATCCACAACCTACTCGCCGCCCTTCCGAGAAACCGCCGAAGCTATTGGCGGAATGCATCTTACAGCGGGGTGCCACTTTTTCAAGGTGATCCATCTCGCTTCAAAAAGCACCGCATTCTGGCATTACCGGGCTGCCAAAACATTACCCGACATTACCCGACTGCCAGGCCGCCGCGACGCCTCGCGGCGGTCTTGATCTGGGGCCCTTCGAGGGCGGTCGAATCGACCATCGGCGGTCCCGGCCTGCTCGCGCCGGAGGTGATAGCGGACGGCGCCCTCGGTGACCCCGAGGGTGCGTGCGATCTGGACGTTGGACTGTCCCTTCTGATGCAGGATCTTGAGCGTCACGAGTTCCTCCGGACGGAGCTGGTCCGGCATGGTCGAGCCTTCTGCGGGAATCGGGAACCGATCCCCGCAGCAGAACCCGGATCAGGCCGGATGGCCAGAATCAGAACGTCCGATCACCACGTAAAACTCCGTGTCCCTTAAGGCGCAGTCTGGCTGGTTTCCTGACACTCATCCGTTGACTTCGGGGTCCTCGTATCTCCCGTTCCCGGTTCCTTCTCGAGTCGGAGGAGCTCCGGTGTGTCGGTCGATGCCTCAATGGCCCGGATCGTGTCGCGGACGGACTTTGCCTTCAACTTCATCAACGCTTCGGGGAAGTCCGGCTCGTCCTTCTCGAAGTAGTCCGCGAGTTCGGTCAGGTCCGGAATCACCGCCTTGGCGTGGGTGCCGTAGCTGAGCAGGATCCTCATCAGCTCAGGGGTGCGCTCCTGACTGTCCCACGGGTTCTGGTGCCGGGCGTACTCGACGCACGCCTGGATGCCTTCTTCGATGCGGTGCTTGGCAAAGAGCCGGAGCCCCTCCACGCGGATCCCGTCGGCGAACATCTCCCCGCTCGGGGCGGGTTCGGTGATCGCCCGATTAATAGCGGGCAACAGCGGCTTGATGTCTTCGGCAGACAGGTTCCGATAAACGGAACTGAGACTGCTCCGGGCGCGGCCGTCCTCGTTCTTCAGTCCAGCCCGGACCGCTTTGTACAGGGCCTCGCGGTCGACGCCGTCGAGGGATCCGCGGAGCAACCCGTCGCCGTCGAACAGCGCGAAACTGAGATACCGCTGCTGCATCCCTCGCGGGTCGTTGACGTTGTCCACCTCGGCGAGCAGTTCGAGCAGCTTGGGGACTGCGGGCTTGGCGGCGGGCCCGATCTTGACCAGCGCCTCAGCCGCCTTGACGCGAAGCCAGAGATCTTGGTTGGTCAGGCAGGTCCGCAAAGGTTCCACGGCGAGCTCGGCACGGTTCCCGAGCGTGATGAGAGCCTGGCAGGCACCGTACTGCGCCTCGAGGTTGGGAGTCTCGAGCAGCTTCACCAGAGCCGGAACCGGATCCCCCTTCCGGCGAGCCAGCGCCATCGCGGAGCGCTCTCGGACGACCGGCGACCAACTGCCCAGGCGTTCGAGCAACTGGTCGTCATTGAGTTTGTCATAGCCACTTGTACGGTCTTTGTTGTCCCAGCCGCGACCGTCGGCGATCAGAGACTCTGCGGCGGTGATGTCGATCGTGTTGACCATGCACTTGCCGTAGCCAGTCAGACGGATCTTCTTCAGTGGCATCGCGTAAGCCAGCAAGTAACCCCCGGTGCTGTCCCACCCGTTGTAGCTGTCGTGCTCGTTCTCCGGTGGGCCTTGGTGAGGGTAGCCGCCTTCCCAGTGCCGCGCGAGGTCGAAGTACCAGGTGCCGAACTCCGTCATCCACGCGCCGGTTGCGTTCGGACCGGAAAGCGCCACGCCGGGCGTGGCCCATAGGATGTTGAAGAAGTTGCCGGTGTGTCCGCAGTCGCGCTCCGGCCCATGCGAGGCGACACTCATCCGCGAGAAGAACTCCGCTCCCTTGTCTTCACGTAGCAAGTTGAACAGGACGGCCGCCATCCCGCACTTTCCGTTGTCGTCGTGGTTCTCGATCCAAGGGTGATGGTCGCCGTACGGGATCGCGCCCTTGCCGATGTAGAATCGCAACAACCTGGCGCTGCGTTCGATGGCGTCGGCCAGCACCACTTCCTCCACGCCGGCCTCCCGGGCCAGCACCAGAGAGATGGTCAGCACCAGTCCGGGCGAGTTCATCATCCCATAGCCACCCAGTCGCCCATCGGAAATCGCGAACCCGTGACCCCACGAGCCGACCGCACTCTGCCCCCTGGCCGCTTCCAGCGCGAGCCGTCGCAGGCCCGGCATGACCGTCTGGTCGCCGGTCGACAGGACATACTCCGAGACGAACAGCACACAGTACCCGTAGTACCACGTCTTCATGCTTTCGACGGAGAAACCCGCGGCCCATTCGGCTTCTTTCTTGATCAGGGGGAGGTAGTCGACGTTTCCGCTCGCCAGGAGGGCGAGCGCGTTCAGCGACCGGGGTATGGCATCCTCTTCGGCGTACTCTGGTTCCGCCATGCGGGCGGCCAGTGATTTGCATCCTTGTTCGAGAAGGAGCTTCGACTTTGGGCAGTCGAAGGGCGCGGTAGCGCTGTAGTTGCCGAGCACTGGGAGTTTGAGCACGACCTCTTCCGCCTTACCGTCCCGCCACCGGGTGAGGGTAAGTTCGCCGTCGCCCGGTCCCGCTTCGGCCACTGTGATCGCTTTGCCCAGTTCGGTGCGCGGGTCGTGCGAAAACGGCTTGCCAGCGACCCCGAGAATCACATCCCCAACTCGGAAATCGTGAGCGGCCGGCGAACCCAGGTCGACCTTCGTGACCAGAATCTGACGGGCGTCCGTCGTCACGAGTTGGTCGCAGTACATCCAGCCTCGAAGCCCCGTGGGCCCCAGGTTCCAGTCGTGCTTTGCGTCCTTCGGGATTCTCTCGCCCTTGGTGAAGTCCGGAACATGTTTCGCATCGTCCGGAGCGGCCCGGGCGGAATTCGCCAGTGATGCCACGATGACCAAGCCTGCAACCCGACAAACGCGCCAGCTAATTGTCATTTTGTTGATCCGTTGATTTGGAAAACGCCTCGTCATTTCCTCGGGAATTGAGTTGGGTTCAACCTGGCCAACTCCTCGGCGAACACCTTACCGATCGGCGCCATGATCTTGGCGGCACCAAGGTAGTGGTAGGCCCCGTTGGAGACGCCACCCTTCAGGCGTCTCAGTTCTTCCCGGGTGAACTGCTCCGCGATCGCCCTCTCGCGATACTCTTCTCGAGCAGCCGGCGTCAGGTCAGGCGATTCCTTGTACCGTTGATCGAGTTTTTCTCCCAGACTTCCCATCCGATCATTCAGAGCTTCCAGCTCGTCATCCCAGAATGGCGCCGTCTCCACCGCGATCACATTCCCTCTGAACTCCTCAAGTATGGGCGGCTTCCGCTGGGCTTCGCGGAAGTTCCTCATCGGTGCTTTCTTGTCTCCTTTCATGCCGTCGATGCCCATGACTCCGATGACGAACGGCATCCCGGGGGCCGAGAGGTCCTTGCGCACATCGCGGATGAAGTGGCCGAGCAGATCGGCGTACAGGTCGTAACCGCCGGGGTTGTTCTGATCGGGGTACACCCCGCCATCAACGTAGTCGTTGAACCCCTGGAACCACACGAACCCGCAGAGCTCGACGCCCGACGCCTCATCGTAATCGGGCACTACCCGTTTGACGTCCTTGAGCACCTTCCGAACGTGGGCGATCATCTCGCGGTAGTAAACGCCAGTGGCCTCGACCTTCTCCGCCTTCACTCGATCGATGTCGTCGCCTCGCGCCTTTATCCGCGCCAGCTCGGCCTCGCTCCACGCAAACGCTCCGGCGCTCGGTGGGCGGAAATCGGTATGCAGACTCCGGCCGCCCCACGATGTCTTGATGATCAGGATCGGCTCGTCAAGCAGCTTCTCCATGCTGATCCCGAAAGTGAATTCCGGGCCGATCTTGTCCTCCGGTGCACCGTAGCCGGCCGTCAGCCTGCCCTTCTTCTCGTTCAAGTCTGAATAGGCATCGCCGAGACAGCCGACCGATGTGATCCACACCCGGTCGCACACCTTCGGTTTCCCGTCGTTGCCGCGCATCTCCTTGAGGAGTGGAGCCGTCCTCGGGTCGTCGGCCAGAGAGTCGAAGGTCGAGATGCTCGCGTGACCCTGCATGTTCGATTGCCCGGCCAGGATGAACACCTTGACGGGCTTCCCAGCGGCGAAGAGCGGGGTGGAGATCAGCACGCAGGCGATCAGTGCTGGGATGGAAAGACGACACATCGAAACCTCGATGAGAAAATAGAACCCTTGAACCGAAGGCAATGCGATCACCTCGATCGAGTCGAACGCCAGAGCCGCTCCGCCGAACATCTGAAGCATGGCATGGCCGAGCGTAGCATCCAGAAAATAACCTGATGATGAGAACACAGGCCAGTCTTATCTGTGGACTATCAATTATAGTAACAACGCACTCACGACATTTTATCTTTGCAATCAGAGCCATGTCGCGGCACCATCCCTGCGGGTCGCGGCTCCAGACCGACTCGACCTGACGCCTCGTGACCATGCTCATCAAGGTCTCTACCTACCACCGCTGCCCCTACCGTGCCCGGTCCATCCGGACCGCCATCAGTCGACGGTATCGGCCGGCCAGGGAATTACTGTCGGTTGATGGCCGGTCGCAGGCCGGCGGGATCGCCGTGTGGATGCCCACCTCGTCGCGGGCCACCCGGTGGTCCGGCTCGCTGTCGTGGACGGCGTCGGCGACGACCCACCGCATCCGCCGCCGCGCCCGGGCCTGTCGCAGCAGCGAAGCGAACTCGACGACGTCGGGCGTCGGGCCTCGCTTCGTCACGCAGGCCGGCACCTGCTGCGTGGCCCCGTCGCAGAGCAGCCCGAACTTGGGGAAGTGGTGATATCGGCTGCGAGGGGCGTCGATGCCGGTGTCGCGGCGGCGTCATCTGTAAGAGGAGCTGGCGTGGTGTGTGGCCATGCCGACCGAGTCGACGGCCACTGGGGCGTCGAGGCTGGGCCGCCGGCGACAGATGTCAAGGAACCCGAACTCATACGAGATTGCTGAACTCGGACCACTACGAGGGCCCGGGGGACAAGCGGGTGGCGCCACCGGTGCCGCTGGGTCGGATGGGCCGCCGGCTCCAGGAGATCGCCCTGCAGCCGGTCGAGTGCTGCTCGATCGACCCGTACACCGCGCTGGCGGAGGTGGCGCGATGCGCACCTCCACCCGGACCAAGGCGGCACCGCTGGAGATCGACGGCACGCGGGAGCGGCTGACTTGGCTGGGCCTGCTACACGCGGCCGAGGGGCTGGCGCACGAGCTGACCGAGGCGGTGCAGCACAACCGCTCGGCGCACCAGGTGCTGGACCGGCTGCCGGCGTGCGAGCTGGACCGTCGGGATGAGCGTCGGGGGCGGACATCACTGCGGCTCTCGGGCCTGCCGCCCGGGATGACGCTGGCGGAGTTCGACTTCACGTTCCAGCCGTCGGTGGATCGGCGTCAGATCGAGACGCTGGCGACGTGCGGGTTCGTGCGGGAGCACCTGACATTGCTGGTGCAGGGCCCGCCCAGGGTGGGCAAACCTCGTCCAGCATAATACCCCTCTGGTCACCGAGGAATGCGAGGGGCAAGTCACCGTCACTGATCCCGGTCATCCCCTCTTCGGCAAGACGTTCAAGTTATCCGGCCTCGCCCGCCTTCCGGGACACATCCGACACTGTCAGGTCGAAGTTCTTCCGGGCTTGATCGCCTACATCCCCGTCGCCAGCACCGACCTCACCTCCGAACCCCGACCCGAACCGACCGTCCTCACCGTCTCCGCCGTTGAAGCACTGCTCGCCACCTTCCAAGCTGTGCGCTCAGGTAGGAGGGGCGACCATGCGGCCGATTCCAAGCCAACTCGTCTGGGGGTTCCTGCCACCGGGCGAGCGCGACGCGGTCACCGAGGCGATCGTCAGGGCTCTCACGGAGGTCATCGAGGATGAACGGCTCGAGCAAGATCCTACCGACCCACCGAAATCGCCAGGCCGTCGTCTACCTGCAGCAGTCGACACCCAAGCAGGTCCTCAAGAACTGCGAGAGCGCGGCTAACCAACGAGCCCTCACCGGCCGCCTGATGGAGTGGGGGTGGCACAAGAATCAGATTGTGCTCATCGATGAGGATCAGGCCCAACCAGCGAAACACGTCGCGGGACGCGACGGCTTCCAGAGGCTGGTTGCCGACGTGAGCCTGCGGAAGGTGGGCCTGATCATCGGCACCGAGGTCTCACGGCTCTCACGCAACTGCGCCGACTGGCATCGGCTCCTGGAGCTCTGTGGCCTGTTCGACACGCTGATCGCCGATGCCGAGGGCATCTACAATCCGCGAGAATTCAACGACCGATTGCTTCTCGGGTTGAAAGGAACCTTGTCCGAGGCAGAGCTACACAGCATCCGCATGCGGATGGATGCCGGCCGCCTCTCGAAGGCCGGGCGCGGCGAACTCGTGCAACACCGGCCGACGGGGTACGTCCGCGACATGCTCGGCGTGGTGCAACTTGACCCCGACCAGAGCGTACAGGACCGGATCCGTCTGGCCTTCGACAAGTTCCAGGAACTCGGCAGCGCGCAGAAGGTTCTCCGCTACATGGCGAAGCACGACCTGAAGCTCCCACGTCGTCAGACATCAGGCCTCTACGCGGGTACGGTGCTGTGGAAGGAGCCCAACTCGGCGGCCATGCTCTCGATCCTGAAGAACCCCGCGTACGCCGGGGGATTCGCCTACGGTCGGCGGATCGCTGACGCGACGCGACAGACCCCGGGACGTCGCTCGACCCGACGAATCCGCCAGCCACGCGACCGGTGGCTCGCCTTGGTCAAGGACGTCTATCCGGCTTACATTACCTGGGAGCAACACGAACGGGTCCTGGCGACCATCGAGGAGAATCGACAGAAGATGGCGGAACGCCTGACGCGGAGGCAAGCGATCCGTTGTGGCGCAGCCACGCTGACGGGGCTCGTGCGTTGCGGGCGTTGCGGCCACACCATGCAGGTGATCTACAAGCAGAATCCATTTCAATATACCTGAAACTTATACCAATCAAGCCAGGCCAAACCGAACTGTCAGTACATCGGCGGCCAGGCGATCGATGAGGCCGTGGTCCACGAGTTCTTCAAGGTGCTCCAGCCGGCCGAGATTGACGCCCTCGAAGCCGTCAACGCGAAACAGGTAGACCACCAGCGCGAGCTGGAACGTCACGTCGAACAGGACGTGCAGAGGCTGGAATACGCGGCGCAGCGCGCCGAGCGTCAGTACAACAACGTCGATCCCGAGAATCGCCTGATCGCGTCGACACTCGAGTCGCGGTGGGAGGCTGCCCTTGCCGAGCTTGAGCAGGCGAAAACGCGTCTTGCCGAGCTGAAGGGCCGCGGCAAACCGGCTGTCACGATCCCTGAGGCCGTGCGCACAGCCTTCGCCGATGTCGGCCGCCGCTTGCCGCAGGTCTGGGATCGGCTCCCGCTTGACACCCGGAAGTCACTGGTTCGGACCCTGGTGACCGGGGTCAATCTCGACCGTGACGCGAACGGGATCGTGCGGATGAGGCTCGTCTGGAGCGGCGGCGTGGTCACCGAGACGTCGTTTCCAGTGGCGATGTCATCGTTCCGTGCGACGGAGCGAGAAACGCTCATCATCGAACGGGTTCGTCGAGCGGTCGAGGCGGGAAGCAACGACGCCGCGATCGCCGAGTTGCTGAACGCGGAAGGCTTCCGCCCATGCCGGAATTCGTGCTTTACCCCTGCGGTCGTCGGTAAGCTGCGCCGCCGCCACGGCATCCTCATGGGCCTGGAGCAAGTTCGCCGGGGAGAACGCCTACCTGGTTACACCGTCCGCGACCTGGCCCGGCGGATCCGGATCGACCCATCCTGGATCTACCGCGGCATCGGCCGCGGCGCCATCGGGATCGAGAAAAACGCTCGCTACGGTTGCTACCTGTTCCCGAGAACACAGCTGACGATCAGGCAGTTCCGAGAACTCAAGGCCGGCAAGGTGTTGCAGATCACGTTGCTGGAGGAGCACTGCGGTGGTTGAGTCAAGACGCACCTGTACGTGGGCCTGGGAGTCAAGGCGATCGAGCTCGGGTTCTCGATCGCGTGCTTCCGGCAGGAGGACCTGTTGCACGAGATACGCAAGGACGCTTCGGTGGCGCCGCAGCGACTGCGACGGAAGAAGTACTTCAACGTCTCGTACCTGGTGGTAGACGAGGTGGGTTTCGAGCCGATGAACCGCGAGGACGCCAGCCTGTTCTTCCGGCTGGTGAGCTACCAGTACTGCCGGGGGAGCACGGCGATCACGACGAACCGGAGCGAGCAGGATTGGCCGGGGATCTTCGCGGGAGATGAGGCGTTGGCGGCGGCGATCCTGGATCGCCTGCTGCACCGCAGTGTGGTGCTGAACATCCGAGGCCGGAGCTACCGGCTCCAGGACCTGGTGAAGCTCATGAAGTGAGCCGGGTCCGGGCCGCCGAGCGGACGGCCCCCAAGGGGGCCGCTGTGATGTGCCCTGGGTCCGTCCACCCTCGTAAGACTATCTGTCACTGAACCTCGTAGAGGTTGGTGTCACTTGACAGCGGCGGAAGGTGACCTGGCGCGAGGGGACCAAGGGGCCGATGACCGGCCGCTTCGCATGGCTGCAGGTCTAGCGGCCTCCGGCTGGGCGACGGGCGAGTGCGCCTCCTCTGGACCGATCTGGCTGTTGATCGAGGAGCAGGCCGATGGTGCGTTGAAATACGCCTTCAGAAACCTGCCGGCGGCCACGAGCCGGCTGCGAGCCGTGCGGCTGTGGCGGAGTCGCTGGCCGGTCGAACTGGGCTACCAGCAGATGAAGGAGGAGCTGGGCCTGGACCACCACGAGGGCCGCTCGTAGCGGGGCTTCCACCACCACGCGTGCCTGGTGATGCTGGCGTTTGGGTTCCTGACGATGGAACGCCATCGAGCCCGTCGGGGACGATCCCGGCCGGGCAAAAAGGGGGGCGCCGAGCGCCCGTGATCTCGGTGCCGGCAATCCGCCGGGCGCTGCAACGGCTGCTGGCTCCCACCAGCCGTGCCGACTGCGCATACTGCCGACCATGGCTGGCGATCAACAATACAAAGTTAACGGAGTCGCATTAAAGTCGTTGCGTTGGTTCGACTTGCGTCTCGCCTCGACCGAGGGTCGCCGGGCCGGACGGCGTCTGCCGCTGAACCCGTTCACTCGCCCACCGGCCCCGCACCCCTCGCCAGCTTGTGGGCCAGGGTGCCCCACCTGACCCACCGCCCGCGCCCCGGTTGACATGCCTGGAAAACGAGGCCATTCCGCACCGAAAGCTCGAACGAAACGAGAGCCCTTCGGTCGGACGTGCCCCGCTTTCAGCTGCAGAATCAGGCCGGGCGGCTCCTCATTTCTGAGCCACTACCGAGTACTCCTCCGACAACAGAGCAGGCCCTTCGAAGACGCACGTCCGCTTCGTCGAGACCGACTGAAAGCTGGCGAAGAGCCGCCGAATCCGATCATCATCGAAGAAGGTGACCTGCCCCGACCTGGCGAGTCTCCCGGACTTGAATCGCGCGAAGGTCCCTGGTTCGATCTCCTCACCCGCATGCTTATCGGGATGTGACATTCCATAAAGCGAGAAGGACAGATGGACTCCGCCGGGCTTCAGGACCCGGTGCAGCTCCGCTATCGTCTGCGGCTGTTGCGAACTAGCGATGCAGGACAGACACGCACGTTCGAGAGTGAGATCGAACGCGGCGTCTGCGAAGGGGAGCGTAGTGAGGTCCGAGATGGCCAGTTCGGGCTGGAATCCGTGTGAGACCAGATGCCGTCGCGCCAGGGTGAGGGCCGACGGACTGATGTCGAGACCATGGACTTCGTGACCCTCCGCTGCGAAGAACCAAAGGTTGTTTCCCGTCCCGCAGCCCACCTCGAGAATCCTCAGTCGGGTCCTGGGCAGCCCCGCCTCGAGCCGCTTGAACGTGGAGACCACCTCCTGGTACGGCCAGCGGTTCACCTGGAGACCCTTGGAATAGACTTCGCGTTCCCAGAACGAATCCGTGCCTGAACTGCCCAGCATCGACAACTCCCGATTTCTGGCTTCACGACACAACCAAAGCAGGACCGAGACGTGGCAGCGTTCCCGGCGGAAGCTCGCGGTGGATTCCCCCTGCTGGGCATGGGGCCGAGCTTGACTGCCAGGATCCCACGTTCGCTGCGGATCGCGTCTGGCGCCGGCGGGCTCCATAGCCGATGGACTGGCCTCAGGCACGTGCGAAGTTGCAATTGAAGTACAGCATTTCCTTGGCGCTGTAGCGATGCTTGTCCGCGGCCCGGCCCGGGCTATTGGCCCCGTTGAAGTCGAACCACTGCTTTCCGGCCGATCTGCACCGAAGCAGACCTAGCCAGACGGTCCACGATGTCAAGCCTTCCTCCCGCCAGTCGTCACTCGAGGCACAGAGGATCATGTTCGACTCCCAGGGGCCGTCCAGCAGCACGATCGCCGCCTCGACCTGCCTGGTCCCCGCGGGCATCACGCCAAGGATCGCGCCCCCCCCGGAACGAACCAGATCGACCACCCGAGCGAGGGAGACCTCGCGCTCCAGTGTCATGACGCCCCCGGTTCGGTGGATCGCTGCGCGGTCCAACTCGACGAGCCTCGCCGTGTCCACATCCTCGACAAGCAGCGGTGGCGTCGAAGCCCACCTTCCGATGCAGCGCTTCCGGTCGCTGCCGAAGCTTCTGAGCAGGGCCGCCTCGTCTGGAAATCGGGAGAGGTCGATCCGCGCCGTGTAGCGAGGAGTGATGCCAAATCCGCCCTGATCGTGGTGATCGTGGTTCCACCACTGAAACACACGGACGTCCGTGTTCCCGAGCGGAAGGGCGAACTGGAATCGTGGATAGGCGTCGACCACGGCATCGACCATGGCTGCGAGCGTGTAGGTGTACCCGGCCCACGACCGGACGTATCGGCTCGAGCTGCGCAGGGTAGCAGCGAAGAACGGCCCGGAGAAATAACAGAACGGGGGCAGGCGGATCTCGCCCCCGGGACCAGTCCGGAGAAAGGGCCAGGCGGCAACAATCTCATCGCAACGGCTGGCACCCCACCACTCCACTTCATCGGCGAGGCGCTCGAGGTGGCCGGGGCGGGTGAATGCCGACGCCTCGTTGGATCGCCCCCACAATTCCGCCGCCTGCGCTGAAGTCAATCGAATGGCCTGGATCCGCTCACCCTGTTTCATATGACAGTCCATCGGGTACGCAAGGCGCCGGTCAGGGGAACGCAGCGGTAGGATGAGCGATCAGTCGCCGGCTCTCAGGTCGACGCTGCTCAGCCAGCCGGTTCGCATGTCGGTGAGGCCGCCCGGAGTCGACGCGAAATCGAGCCAGTGATGCAGACCGCGTTCAATCCCGTCGCGACCCAGGCAGCGGGCCAGAGCGATCAGCGCCGGCCCTTCGGCGCTCTTGGACTCCAGTCGCCAACGACTGCTGCCCCGCACGCCGAGTGCATCCGCCTGTGCGTCCCCGTGCAGTGCCAGGGCGTGGCCGGAGAGGTCTTCGAGTTCGTCGGCCAGTCGCAGGGTCAGGACGTCATCCAGCCCTGCCGCGGTCTCCAGCGGCTGCTTGCTGAGTTCCACCGACTCGAACGCAGTGTAACGATGCACGAGGTCATCGACGGCCGGACCGAATCGTTGCATCAGGACTGCCCGGCGTTCGTCGGGGGCCAATCCCCTCTGGAACGGCACCCGCCGCTGGTAAAGCGCGTGCAGCAACGCTGCCAGCACCCAGTCGGATGGGCATCCCGACGCCATCACCAGGCTGGCCGTTCCGACCAGATGCGCGATGAACGGCTTTCCCGAGCCGCGCGCCAGGGGAAAAACCTGGCGCAGGGCGAACCGGTAGCTTTCGCCGAGCCGTTGCCGCTGATGTTCCGGAACACCGAGTGCAATCGCCTGGGCGTAGAGTTCGAGATTTGTCTGGGCGGGTTCGAGGAAATAATCTCTCATGATCGATAGATTCGTTCCGCTTCGAGCGTGATCAGATCGGGGGCTGCTGAGATGGCGAAGATCCGCTGGAGCCTCGCGAGATCCGCCTCGGTATCGACGGCGAACCCGGGGCAGGTGTACGAGCCCGCCGGTGGGGGGATCGAGACGAGTCGGAAGGCTTCCGGGTGCATGTAGAAGGCGCTCGTCAGGTGCTCCTGATCGGTGGAAGCGAGACCCTGATCGAGGACGCCACGCAGCGCCCGGGTACGGATGACCTCCGTGGTCAGCCCCGGCGGTACTCCGTGCGGGATCCGGTTGGTGACCATGTCGGGCGCTGAGGGATCATCCCGCATGGTGGCCATCGCTCGCTCCAGGTCCTCCAGTGGGAACAGGGGGCGATCGCCGCAGATGCGGGCAAAGGCGTCGAGGCCGAAGGTCTCGGCGGCCAGGACGGCTCGCTCGAGCACACGGTCCTCCGAGCCACGGAAGGATCGAACGCCGAGACCCGCCGCCAGTGCGACCAGAGGCTCGTCGCTCGGCTTGTCGGTCGTTGCGAGTGCCACCGGCCACGGCAGCGACAGCGCCCGCCGGATGACGCGTTCCAGCAGCGGCATGCCGCCGATGATGCGCAGGGCCTTGCCTGGCAGTCGGTGTGAGTCGTGACGCGCGAAGACGACGATCCCCAGCTTCATGCTCGCCGCTCCAGGACTGAGGTGGCGACGAGGGCCTCGAGGTGACCCTGGAGCGCCCACAGCGGTCGTTGGCACCGGTCGGCGATCTCGAGCAGGCTCGTCTCGCCGTCGGCATGCGAGATCAGATCCAGCAGGTCCTTCACCGGGGTCGTGCTTCCCTTGATGCTGGTCTGGGGATAGAGGCCCCGTCGGCCCAGCTGCGGCTCACCCAGCACGAGGGCCCGCGGCCGGCAATCGTTCTCCAGCACGTCGATCAGCTGTCGGTGCACCGCCAGAGACTCAGCCAACCCCCGGGCCGTGACCACCTGTCCGGGGAGGTCGAGCGAGGTGTGGTACTCCGGATACGTGCCGTACTTCGATCGCATGATCGAGACCATCGGGATGTCGATGCCGGGGGCGCAGTACATGCTCTCGTCGCTGCCCCGATCGCTCCATCGGTACGCATCGTAGTCTCCCACCGTGTATCGCAGGACATGCCGGGCGACCCTGTCGGCGTAGCTGTCTCCGAGGCGTGAGGGCAGGAACGACCACGCCCGCTCGTCGCCGACGCAGGTGAGGTTGAACGCCGCCACGACCCGATTCCGGAGATGGTGGCGGTGTGATTCGAGGACCGCGGCGCTGCCGATCATCTCGGGCACGAACACGAATCGGTAGGTGTACCGCCGGTGGCTCCGTGCCGCCAACCAGCGTGCCAGGGCGACGGCCACCACGGGACCGGAGAGTTCGTTGTTCGCCAGCGCTGGATGGCAGCAGTACGTGGAGAACAGAACCTCGTTGGCCGACTCACCTGGCAGAACCACCTGTCCGTACACCAGGGAACCGGCTCGGTGGTCCGCGTCGATGAAGGCCCTGTAGGTCCCTTCCGGCAGGGTGTCTCGCTCCCGTTGCGTCAGGCAAAACCCCCACTTCCGTTCATAGTACGACGTGACATACGGGATCGCGTCGGGCTGGTCGGGGAGCGAATAGAGGTGGCGCTGCAAGTCGGCAAGCGGCAGCTCAGTATCGACGGCGGTGCTGTATCCGACAAGGTGGAGGTTGTTCTCGGCCAGGTCGCACAGCCGCCTTCCGTCGGGAGCCGTGATGAACGCAACGCGTGGCCGCCACTCCTCGGGCACGATCCAATCGAGGACCTGGGCCCCGGTGGCGATGCTCGTGCAGAAGAAACCCGGCAGATCTTCGCCGATGATCGCCAGGGTCTCGCGGATGCCCGGGCCCGCGAGGCTCCGGTGGATCGGCCACAGACTGGTCAGCATCGCGAGCATGGCCGCGCCATCGCGCTCGAACGTGTCGTCGCTGGTAGGGCGGTCCCAGTGAGTCATGGCCGCCGGTCCCCCGGACTCGCCGGGGTGAAGAGGAAGAGATGATTTCCGGAGGGGCGGATCGCGTCGAAGTCGGTATGGAGTTCCTTCCCGAACGTCCGAGCGACGAATGCGAGACTCGATTCCGACCAGCCCGTGACGTGTTGGATGGCCGTGGGCGCTTCCATGCCGTCCAGGATGACCGCGGCGGAATCGGCCTTGGTGAACAGCACCTCCAGGAACTGCAACGGATGGACGAGGTGGTCCAGGTACTGGAACAGCCCGATGATGGGATAGTGGGCCCGTGCCGACCACGGTTCGGACGACACCCGCCGATCAGCGAGGAGACGGGTCAGGCAGTGCTCGCCGGCGTTGGTGCAGCCGGCGCCCCAGTAGTTGGGTTCGTCCCTGACAAGATGCGTGGCGTGTCCGCACGCCGCTGCCGCCAGCGGCAGCAGGCCCCAGAGGGGGCAGCCCAGCTCGGCGTAGTTCTCGAAGCCACCCGTCCGACTCTGGAGGTAATCCCACAGTGAGCGGGATCGGAAGCCGGCAAATCGCTTGAACGGCATCGGTTCACCGATCGAACCGACGATGGCGGGAACTGCCTCGCGGAGTGCCCGCAGATCGCGGTGGTCGATCGCCATCCCGATCGCCGTGCGATCGAATCCCGCCGGATCGGTGATCGAGTCCAGTATCGAGCGCAGCTCCCGCTGCCCGCGCCGGATCTCCGGCTCCGACTCCCGGTCGAGTGCCAGCGCCCAGGCCTCGACAGTCTGCAGGAAGCCCGGCCCCGTGAACCGATCGAGGACGGCATCCCAACCCTTCGGGTGCCAGGCGACCGCCCCCTGGAACAGTGCGTGGAGCACCGCCGGGACAAACCAGCGCCGCTTCGACACCAGGCCGCAGGTCGTGCAGCGCCAGTTGGCGTGGTCCGCGAGGACACGAGCCTCGTCCTGGCCGAGGATCAACGCAATTTTTTCGGAGTAGAGATTCGGCTCGGGAACCGAGTCCTCGATCCATGCGGCGCCGTTGCACAAGGGGCAATGCTCGATCGCCACCGACGCCGTTGAGTTCATTCGAAATCCTGCCAGTCGAGGGGTTCGTGCCTGCGCAGGTCGCGACGCACGCGCCGTCCCAGGACCCGATCGTAGTCGCGGGCATCGATTCCCACGTTGGGGCGGAGCACGCTCAAGTTGCCCGCATCGAGGATTTCCCCAGCCAGGATATCGCGGATTGGATAGACGGCTCGCCGGAAGGAACGCGGGTGATCGTTGGCGATCTCGATGGCCAGCGGTTCCTTGACCGCGGTGCCCTGCAATGTCCGGATCTCGTCCAGGGACCGGATCAGGCTCCGAAGGTCGTCGCTGTCCAGCGAGAGCTGGTGATCCCGGAAGTCCCGGTCGTGTTTACGATCGGTGAAATGGAATTCCAGAACCTGCGCTCCCATCGCGGCCGCCACCTCCAGCGCACGGTGTCCGAGCGTATGGTCGGAATAGCCGACTGTCGTCCCGAGTGACGCCAGGTCTGTCATGACCGCGAGGTGGGCATCACTGTCGGCAATCGGGTACATGCTCGTGCACTGCAGCACCGCCAGTCGGGAGCGATCATGGTAGCCCGGTTCCAGGGCGCGGAGGAACGCCACTGCCGCCTCGATCTCGGCCCTGTCACTCAGACCGGTCGAGAGGATCAGCGGCTTGCCGGTGCGGGCGGCGGCACGGAGAAACGGAGGCGCGGTCAGGTCGCCACTGCCGATCTTGCATGCAGTCAAAAACGGGGCGATCCAGCCAAAGGCATCGAGATCCCACACAGAGGCCACGTATCCGCGACCGGAGCTGAGCACCCGTGAGGCGATGGCACAATGCTCGTCACGGCTCAGTTCGAATCGCCGGAAGTGGGCGAGCCGGTCCGGACTCGCCACCGACGAGACCAGCGTGTCCCCGTAGTAGATCTGGAATTTCACGGCGTCGGCACCGGCTTCGAGCGCCAGCTCCGCGAGCCGGAGTGCCTCGGCGTAATGGCCCTCGTGATTTCCGCCGATCTCGGCGATCAGCCAGGGCCCATGGGCTCCCTGAAAGAGACTCATCGATGGCTCCATTCTGCGAAACCGCGGCGCACGAGGCCCACGATCGAGTCGACCGAGGAGAGGCACTTGCAGACGGCCCGGACTGGCAGCGACGGTCGCGTCGGGACCGGGGTTCCGAAGAACCTCCCCTGACGAAAGGCGGTCGGCTGGTAGAAGCGATACGGCGTTCCCAGCGTCATCTGACGATAGCCAAAGGGAAGACAGTTCTCGGGAGGCTTGGGCGGCAGTGCCGTGTCCTGGAGCATCCGAGCGAGCTCCTCGACCGATCCCGGCTCGTAGACACAGTCCAGACCGCGGTACGACGCGTCGCCAACGAGGATCGAAACCTTCCCCCGGTAGGTCGCGTCGGCCCCGAGGCTTGAGTGGTAGCAGACGACCCGATCGGCACTGGCGGCCAGTGCAAAGGAGTCTGCGGGATGCTCGGCCGGCAACGTGGTCACGTTCTCCCCGGCCTGCGACATCCACCAGCGCCGTTCCCGTGGCGTCAGATTCCGCATTCGCGGGTGGATGCGGATGATCAACTCGTGGTCAGGCCGCGCCTGGACCCAGGCCACCAGCCACTCAACGGCGTCACGCTGCGACGCGAAGACGCCCTCATCAAGGCCCTCCTCCACGGCTGCATACTCGTCGATGCTGGAGGCGTAGTAGACGATGCGGCGTCGGCCGGTGCTGGCCAAGGAGCGACCACGCTCTTGCGGGTTATGGAAGGTCGTTTCCAGCAGGACCGCCCCGCTCCGGCCTGGGGAGAAATACCTGGCCGCAATGGCCTCGCGCTCACTCCCGGCCTGTTCCCAGGCTTCCCGGAGCATGGCTCGTGCATGGCTCGAACTGTGGACCGAACGGTCGGAACAGTAGTAACGGTCCGGGGCGCCACCGACCTCGTGATACACGGCCGTGACGCCCGAGAGCCGCGCCGCTTCGGCGATGCCCTTCGGAGCGGCGAAGCGACCGTTGAACAGCAGCACCGCCGCGGGACGGTGCGTGCCGATGAGGCGCCGCGTCAGCTCGAACGAATCGCGGGCCGCCCGGAGGAGGCGATCCACCAGATCCCGGTGCGACGGCAAGTCGGGGTCGATGTCTCCGAGGTGATAGATCAGCGACGAGAGCGTCCCGATCCCGAGGGCGGCTCCGTTGTTCTGATACAGCCGCAGGGCCGCCGCAGAGTGGATTCCTGCCTCCCGACTCGATAGTCCAGG
This sequence comes from uncultured Isosphaeraceae bacterium, assembly GCA_964624465.1. Taxonomy (GTDB): domain Bacteria; phylum Planctomycetota; class Planctomycetia; order Isosphaerales; family Isosphaeraceae; genus CAZUZD01. Next base: position 2,218 of record CAZUZD010000001.1, on the reverse strand, counting down.
GGGGCTTACAGCCGCTCGGAGGGCAGGAAGCACTGTCACGCCGTGCAACCGCAGCACCGATTCGATCATCCGGCGCTTGGCCTGCCTGGAGCTGCGCAGGAGGGCGTAGATCCAGCGGGCGGCCACTGTCGCCCCGGGATACTCATCGAGATTCTCGACGTCGAGGAACACGAAACCCACCCGGCGGCCCTGTTTCGCCTCACGGAGGCAGATTTCGCAGGCCGTCTCCAGATGGGGCGACCAGGTGAAGACCTCCACGGCGAGCAGGTCGAAACCGCGATCTTCACTCATGACCGCTTTCCTCGAGCGCCCTGCCCACCAGATGCCGGGCAATCTCCCAATCCAGCGGCGAACGAACACTGAGGGCGGCCAGCTGATCCAGCAGCACGTGCCCGAGCCGCGACGGCCGGCGCTGGATCGACGCAAGGTACGCCTCGCTTTTGACCTCCGTTGGTGTCAGGGCGACGAGGCACAACCCACCGCAGGAACGGAACAGGTCGTCACGCTCCAGACGCATCCGCTCGTCGCCGCGCACCGGCTCCAACCCGACCCCATCGTGCCGGTAAAAGGCCTCGTCTTCGTGGCGGACCCCGATGACGCCATCGACACCGAAGAGCTGCATGACGTCGACGGCCTGCTGCATGAACATCCGGCTCCGAAACGGCGACTCGACCGTCAGGATGGTGACCGCGTCATAAGTCCGGCCCTCGTCCAGTTCGATGCCGAGCAGTTCCTGAAGCCTGTTGCCCACGCTCACGTTCAGCGCCGCCAGCTCCAGTTCGCACCGGTGCAGTCCGACCTGGGTTCCATACCGCTGCCGCACATGGTCCAGGACCGCGGCATCTGGCGTACTGACCACCACTCGATCAAACCGAGGGCACATCAGGACCTCGTCGAGCGTCCAGTCGATCAGCGGGCGATTGCCCAGTGGCCAGAGCGGCTCGCTGCTGGGATCGACCACCTGCCCACGAACCGGAACGACTGCCAGCACACGCGGCCGTGGCAGGCGGCGCCTTGCCACATGCTTGGCGAACAGGCGGGTACGGGCCCGGAGCAGGGCACGTTCCGCTCGAGTCAGGTTGGTGCCATGCTTCCGATAGAAAAACAACGGCTCGCGAATCCGGAGCACGCGGTCCTGAGGGCCCAGGCTCAACCACACGTCGAGGCCGTCCTGGCAGGGGATGTCCTCGTCGTACCCCCCCATGCCGTCGAGGAAGCTCCTGCGGAGTAGTGTGCAGGCACCATGGGCGGGAAGATCGGAGAGAGCGTCCAGGGTGGAGAAATCATGGCGTTGCACACGGCGGATGACCATGCCGCGGCCATCGATCTCGACGTAGTCGGGGAAAGCGAGGACCGCCCCTGGCTCGGCATGCAGCGCGGCCGCGAGTTTTCCGACCGCCGACGGGTGGAGATAGTCGTCGCCATCGAGCCGCATAATGTAGTCACCGCGCGCAATCTGGATCGCTGCGTTGCAACAGGCCGTCAATCCTCGATTGGTCGCCTGCCGGACAATGCGGATGCGAGGATCGCGATCGAAACGCCTGAGTACTCCGTCGCTGTCGTCATTCGATGCGTCGTCCACAACCACGAGGTCGATGTTCGGATGATCCTGAGCGAGCACGCTCTCGATCGACTGCGACAGGTATCGGCCGTAGTTCCGATTGACGATGTACACCGTCACGACAGGGTAAGTTGACGGTGCTTCATCGGAAACAGAGCTGGCAGGCCCTGTGTACACGGATGCCTCGTGCGGGAGATGGAGGACGGTCGGCTTGAGGGTGTCACGCCGCCCGCTAGCTCTGTCGGCTGCCCTGGTGAGTTAGGCATAGATAGACAATTTCTGAACCCCAATCAACTGTTCTGTGCGGTCCTGGCAGAGCAGACCCCTGTTTTTCAAGCTGCCTGAAGCTTTGGAGTCGCCGAGGCACCTGGTGGCCTTCCCCGCGGATTTCGGGCACGTAGTTCTAGTTTGCGGTGCGAAATGGCCTCATTTCCCGCGTTTTGTAAGCTGAGGCCATAGCCGGGAACCGGACTAGTATTACAGTTGCGCTTCGAAAATTGGTATCCTGTCATCTCTCTTGCAGGGAGGTGCAGGATGGGCCATCTCGAGGGGATCGCCGGGTGTGATCCGCGGTTCGGTGAGCTGGCCGGGCGGCTCGCGCCGCGCTTCGGCCGCAAGGACCTGCGGCGTCGCGCCGAGGCTTACATCCGTGGCCTC